>NZ_JBSVCZ010000010.1:0-201518 GCF_054072955.1 Streptomyces sp. SS8 | reverse complement strand
GGGCGCGCCCGGTCTCACGCTCGGTGCCGCGGCCGGTTCCGCGGTCGCCGTGGTGGTCTCTCATGGCCGTCCCCTCTCACTTCCGGTAGAGGGCGTCGATCCGGTCCGCGTGGACGGCGGCCACGGCATGCCGCTTGATCTTCAGCGACGGGGTCAGCAGGCCGTTGTCCTCGGTGAACTCCCCCTCGACCAAAGCGAAGCCGCGGATCGACTCCGCCCGGGAGACCGCCTCGTTGGCGTAGTCCACGGCTCGCTGGACGTCGGCGAGGAGTTCGGGGTCCTTCTCCAGTTCGGCGAAGGGGGTGTCGAGGGGGCGCCTGCGCACCGACAGCCAGTGCTCCAGGGCGTCGGGTTCGAGGGTGATCAGCGCCGCCACATAGGGCCGGTTGTCGCCGACGACCATGCACTGACCGATCGGCGGCCGGCTGCGCAGCCGGTCCTCCAGCACGGCCGGGGAGACGTTCTTGCCGCCGGATGTGACGATGATGTCCTTCTTGCGGCCGGTGATGGTGAGGTGGCCCTCCTCGTCCAGGAAGCCGACGTCCCCGGTGGCGAACCAGCCGTTCCGCAGGGACTGGGCGGTGGCCTGCGGGTTGTTCCAGTAGGAGGCGAAGACGACGCTGCCCCTGATCAGCACCTCGCCGTCGTCGGCGATGCGCACGGCGGTGCCGGGGATGGGCTGCCCGACCTTCCCCGGGCGCGGGTCCAGGGGCGGGACGAGGGTGGCGGCGGCGGTGGTCTCGGTGAGGCCGTAGCCCTCGTAGACGATGATGCCGCAGGCGGCGAAGAAGAGGTTGAGGCGGCGGTCCAGGGGGGAGCCACCGCTGATGGCGTAGTGGAGCCTGCCGCCGAGTTCCTTGCGGACGCGCCGGTAGACCAGCAGGTCGTACAGGCCCCGGGCGAGGGAGAGTTTGAGTCCGGGGCCGGTCCCGGCGCCGCGGAAGGTGTCCATGAAGGCCTCGCCGTAGCGCACGGCGATGCGGTCGGCCCGCTCGAAGGAGGAGCCGCGGCCGATCTTCTCCGCCGTGGCGCGCCCGGTGTCGTGGATCTTCTCGAAGAGGTAGGGCACGCCGACGAGGAAGGTGGGGCGGAACCGCTTGAGTTCGGGCCGCAGTTCGTCGGGCTTGATGCTGGGCCAGTGGCCGATCTCGATACGCGCCTGGAGGCAGGCGATCTGGATGGTGCGGCCCAGGATGTGGGCCAGCGGCAGGAACAGCAGGGTGGAGGCCTTCTTGCCGGTGGCCGCCTCGAAGACCGGGTGCAGCAGCTGCACGGTGTTGTACGCCTCGGCCTGCAGGTTTCCGTGGGTCAGCACACAGCCCTTGGGGCGGCCGGTGGTGCCGGAGGTGTAGCAGATGGTGGCGACGGTGTCGGAGGTCAGGCCGGCGCGGCGCTCGGTCACCTTCTCGTCGCCCACCTCGCTTCCCAGGTCCGACAGTTGGGCGACGGCCCCGGCGTCGATCCGCCAGGTGCGCGGCGGTTCGGGGAGGGAGACCGCGGCGGCCGCGGCGGTGGCGGCGTTCTCCTCGGTCTCCACGACCAGGAAGCGGGCGCCGGAGTCGCGCAGGATCCACTCGATCTGATCGGCCGAGGAGGTGGGGTAGACCGGTACGGTCTGCCCGCCGGCCGCCCAGATGGCGAAGTCGAACAGCTCCCACTCGTAGCGGGTGCGGGACATCAGCGCGACCCGGTCGCCGGCCCGGAGCCCGGCGGCGATCAGTCCCTTGGCGACCGCGTTCACCTCCCGGGCGAAGGCCGCGGCGGTGACCGGGATCCACCGGCCGGCCTCCCGGCGGCGCAGCACCACCGCGTCGGGGTCCTGTTCGGCGCGGGTGAAGGGGATGTCGGCGGTGGTGCCCGGGTCGGCGGGCGGCGGGGTGCGCCAGGAGGAGCGCGCCTCGCGTACGGCGCCGTCCTCCCGGATCAGCTCCACCGTCACGCGGTCGGCGAGTTCACTGCGCTGCTTCGCCCTCTTCAGGTCCTTGCGTACGCCCATGGTCGGCTCCTGTTCGCGGCGTGGGGAGGACTGCACTGGCCGGTGTGGGGGGTGGGAGGGGGGTGAAGGGGTGTGGATCGGCTTCGGTTCGGGGGGCGGGAGCGGGGCCGGCCCGGCGCCCTCGGGCTCGGTGCCGGGCCGGGGTAAGGAGGGATGAAAGGGGCGGCCCGTACGGGCGGTGGCTCGTACGGGCCCGGCGGTCAGCGTTCGAGGATCGCGGTCACGCCCTGTCCGCCCGCGGCGCAGATCGATATCAGGCCGCGTACGGTCGGCTCCCCTCCGTTCCCGGGCCCGCCGCGTTCGGCGGCCTTCTCGTGGAGCAGCTTGGCGAGGGTGCCCACGATCCGGCCGCCGGTGGCGGCGAAGGGGTGCCCGGCGGCGAGGGAGGAGCCGGCGACGTTGAGCCGGTCGCGGTCGACGGTGCCCAGCGGGCCGGGCAGGCCCAGGCGGCGGACGCAGAAGTCCTCGTCCTCCCAGGCTGCGAGGGTGGCCAGGACCTGGGAGGCGAACGCCTCGTGGATCTCGTACAGATCGAGGTCACCCAGCTTCAGCCCGGCACCTTGGAGCAGCTTCGGCACGGCGTACGCCGGCGCCATGAGCAGTCCGTCGGGGCCGTCGACGAAGTCGACGGCGGCGGCGCGGGAGTGGGTGAGGTAGGCCAGCACCGGCAGGCCGCGTTCGGCGGCCCACTCCTCGCTCGCCAGCAGCACGGTGGAGGCGCCGTCGGACAGCGGGGTGGAGTTGCCGGCGGTCATGGTGGCCCCCTCGCCCTTGCCGAACACCGGCTTGAGGCGGGCGAGTGCCTCCGGCGTGCTGTCCGGGCGCAGGTTCTGGTCCCGTTCCAGGCCCCGGAAGGGTGTGACCAGGTCGTCGAGGAGGCCGCGCTCGTAGGCGGCGGCCAGGCGCCGGTGGCTGGTGGCGGCCAGGGCGTCCTGGTCGGCGCGGTCGACGCCCCACTCGGCGGCGGTGCGGGCGGCGTGCTCGCCCATCGACAGGCCGGTGCGCGGTTCGGCGTTGCGGGGGATGTCGGGGACGGCGTGCCGGGGGCGCAGACCGGCCAGGGCGCCCAGGCGCTGGGGCAGGGAGCGGGCCCGGCGGGCCTTGAGCAGCAGTTTCCGCAGGTCGTCGTTGATGCCCAGCGGTGCGTCGCTGGCGGTGTCCACGCCGCCCGCGACACCGCACTCGATCTGCCCCAGGGCGATCTTGTTGGCCACGAGGATGACGGTCTCCAGGCCCGTTCCGCAGGCCTGCTGGACGTCGTAGGCGGGGGTGCGGTGGTCCAGCGCGCTGCCGAGGACCACCTCCCGGGCGAGGTTGAAGTCCCGGCTGTGCTTGAGGACCGCGCCCGCGGCGAACTCCCCCAGCACCTCGCCGCGCAGGCCGTGGCGCTCGATCAGGCCGGCCAGGGCGGCGGAGAGCATCTCCTGGTTGGAGGCGGTGGCGTAGGGCCCGTCCGCCCGGGCGAAGGGGATGCGGTTGCTGCCGACGATCGCGACGCGGCGGACGGCCGTTGCCATGGCCACCACTCCTTGTGGTAGGAAACCCCTCTACTTACTTCGGAGTAAACTTACTCATGCGTAAGGAGAAATCAATGGTGGATCGCTACCAGAAACTGACGGCCTCCGGACCCGGGGCGCTCCTGGCCCGGCGCCTGGGACTGCCGCGCCCGGAGATCCTGGAGCGCCACCACCCGGGCCGCCCCGTCCTGTCCGGCCCGGTGGTCGTGGACGGCGCCGGGGGCGGGCGGCTGACCGGGCCGCTGCGCGAGCTGGTGACCGCGCTGCCGGGCGGCTCCGGCGGCTCCTCCGGTTCGCAGGGCTCCCCCGCCGCGCTGGTCTTCGACGCCACCGGCATCACCGGCAGCGGCGGGCTGCGCGCCCTGCACGACTTCTTCCATCCGCGGATCCGCTCGCTGGCCCCCTGCGGCCGGGTCGTGGTCCTGGGCACCCCGCCCGAGGCGGCCGGCGGGGTGCGGCAGGCCGCCGCCCAGCGGGCGCTGGAGGGATTCGTGCGCTCGGTCGGCAAGGAGCTGCGGCGCGGGGCGACCGCGCATCTGCTGCTCGTCGCGCCCGGCGCGGAGGACGCGGTGGAGTCCACGCTGCGCTTCGCGCTCTCGGCCCGCTCCGCCTACGTCTCCGGCCAGGTGGTCCGGATCGGGCAGCCCGTGAAGGGGACCGCCGCGCCGGCCGACTGGGAGCGCCCGCTTCAGGGGAGGACGGCCGTGGTCACCGGAGCGGCGCGCGGCATCGGCGCGGTGGTGGCGAAGACCCTGGCCAGGGACGGGGCGACGGTGGTCTGCCTGGACGTGCCCGGCCAGGGCGGGGAGCTGCGCGAGCTGGCCGGACGGATCGGCGGGGACGCGCTGGAGCTGGACATCACCGCCGGCGGCGCCGCCGACGCCCTGGCCGGGCACCTGGGCGACCGGCACGGCGGTGTGGACGTCGTGGTGCACAACGCGGGCATCACCCGCGACAAGACCCTGGGCCGGATGGACGCCGCGAAGTGGGACTCGGTGATCGCGGTCAACCTCACCGCGGTGGAGTGCCTGACCGAACGCCTGCTGGAACCCGGGGAGTCCGGGGAGCCGGTGCTGCGCGAGGGCGGCCGGATCGTGTGCACCTCCTCCATCAGCGGCATCGCGGGCAACGTCGGGCAGACCAACTACGCGGCGAGCAAGGCCGGTCTGATCGGGCTGGTCCAGGCCCTCGCCCCGGTCGTGGCCGAACGCGGCGTCACCGTCAACGCGGTGGCCCCGGGTTTCATCGAGACGAGGATGACCGCGGCGGTGCCCCTGTTCGTGAGGGAGGCGGGCCGCCGTATGAACAGCATGAAGCAGGGCGGGCAGCCCGTCGACGTGGCCGAGGCCGTCGCCTATCTCGCCTCGCCCGGCAGCGGCGGGGTCAGCGGCCAGGTGCTGCGGGTGTGCGGCCAGTCCCTGCTGGGAGCGTGAGGGGGCGTGGAGGACGTGAGGGGTTCGGAGGACGCCGGGGGCGCGGGGAGCGCCGGCCCCGGGGAGCCGGAGACGCTGGAGTTGCCGTCCGCGCCGGGCACGGCCGGGCTGTACGTCCGCGCGGTGCTGCCCAGGCCCGGCGGTACGCGGGGCCGTCCGCTGCCGGCGCGGCGGCTGGTGCTGCGCGATGTCGCGGCCGACCCGGGGCGGCTGCGCCGCTACGCCGAGGTCTGCGGCTTCGCCGACGCCGCCCGGCTGCCCGTGACGTACCCGCACATCGTCGCCTTCCCGCTGGCGATGTCGCTGATGACCCGGCGGGACTTCCCGCTGCCGCTGCTCGGGCTGGTGCACATCGCCAACCGGATCGACCGGCACAGGCCGGTCGAGGCCGGTGAGCGGCTCACCTACCGGGTGTGGGCGGGGGATCTGCGGCCGCACCCGAGGGGCACCGCCTTCGACGTGACGGCCGAGGCCGACGACGGCGCCCGTACGGTGTGGCGGTCGGTCAGCACGTATCTGCGCCGGGGGCGCGCGGCGGCCGGTCCCGCGCCGGGGACAGGGGCCCGCTCCGGCGGGGCCGCGTCCGGCGGTGCGGGCACCTCGGGCGGGCCGGGCAGTCCGGTGCTGGAGGAGCGCTGGGAGGTGCCCGGTTCGGCGGGGCGCGCGTACGCCGCCGTCTCCGGCGACCGCAACCCGATCCATCTGCACCCGCTCACCGCGCGGCTGTTCGGCTTCCCGCGCGCCATCGCGCACGGCATGTGGACCAAGGCCCGCTGTCTGGCGGCGCTGGAGGAACATCTGCCCGGCGCCTGCCGGGTGGACGTCTCCTTCCGGGCCCCGGTCCCGCTGCCCTCGGCGGTGCGTTTTCGCGCCACGGGCCCGGCCGCGTCCGCCGGCACCGGCGTGCTGTGGGACTTCGGGCTGCGCGGGGAGGGCGACGCGGGGCGCGAGCACCTGCGCGGCGAGGTCTCAGCCCTGGACTGAGCGCTCCGGGGCCGCCGGCGCCCCGGACGTTCCCGGTGTCCCGGGCCCCCCGGCGGACGCGGCCGGGCCCGGGGCGCCGGAATCCGCCGGGGGCGTCCAGACCTCCCCGGCCAGCACGTTGCGCATGCCCACCCACACCATGTTCATCAGGCGCCGGGTGACCCGCTCGGGGGACTCCCCGGGGTGGCGCTCCATCCAGTCGGTGAGCGAGTCCGCCGCCCCCACCAGCGCGTGGGCCACGAAGTCGGCCTCCTCGTCGGCGACCGGGACCGCCCCGAGCGCCTCGCCGATCCCGTCCCGGACCAGGCCCGCGACCTCGGCCATGACCGCGCGGCGGGCCTGTGCGACCTCCGTGGTGATGGCCTCGCTGAGCTGCGACGCCTGGCGGTGGAGGACGACCCAGCTGTCGCGGTGCTCGGCCACGAAGGCGAAGAACGCCGACAGCCCCGCCCACAGCCGCAGCTCCGGGGTGCGCACATCGCGCGCCGCGCCCTGGAAGGCCGCCACCAGCCGCTCGGCCTCGCGGCGCAGGCAGGCCAGGAACAGGCCTTCCTTGGAGTCGAGGTAGAGGTAGACCATCGGCTTGGAGATGCCCGCCAGCTCGGCGATCTCGTCCACCGAGGCGGGGTGGTATCCGCGCCTGGCGAAGACCTGGACCGCCACGTCGATGATCTGCTGTTCCCGGATCCGCCGGGGCACCCGTCGCCTGCGTTCGCCGCTCACTCTTGCCAGCCTACCTACCGCGTCGTAATCTTACTCACCAGTAAATTTACTCTTGAGTAAGAAGAGTGAAGGGGAACCCCATGACCAACGGCGTCAGCCGGGAGCCGGCCGACCTCGCCGCCCTCGACTTCACCACCGTCTCCCCCGAGGAGTTCGCGCGGATCGTCAAGGGCCTGTCCAACAGGGAGATCGCCGGGATCATGCGCGGCGAACTGCGGATGCGCGTGCTGGATGAGGTCTTCCGGCGCATGGAGCGGCAGTTCCGCCCCGAGCGGGCCGGATCGCTGGACGCCGTGATCCGCTGGAAGGTCACCGGGGAGAGCGAGGTCGTCCGCGAGATCACCATCTCCGGCGGCACCTGCACCGTCCGCGAGGGCCGCGGCGAGACCGACCCGCGCGTGACGCTGACCATGGGCGACGCCGAGTTCCTCAGGCTCGTCTCCGGCAACGCCAGCCCCGTGACGATGTTCATGACGCGCAGGCTGAGGCTGGCCGGCGACGTCGGCCTGGCCTCCGGCCTGACCCGCTACTTCGACATCCCCAAGGCGTGAGGGGCGGACGCGGATCATGAGCGGTTTCTGCCTCGACCTCACCGAGGAGCAGAGCGACCTGCGCGAGTGGGTGCACGGCTTCGCCGCCGGCGTCGTACGCCCGGCCGCCTCCGAGTGGGACGAGCGGGAGGAGACCCCCTGGCCCGTCATACAGGAGGCGGCGAGGATCGGCCTGTACGGCTTCGAGTCCCTGGCCGACATGTACGGCGACCCCTCGGGTCTGTCCCTCCAGATCGCCAACGAGGAGCTGTTCTGGGGCGACGCCGGCATCGGCATGGCCCTGTTCGGCACCTCGCTGGCGGTGGCGGGCATCTTCTCCGCCGGCACCCCCGACCAGCTCGCCGAGTGGGTCCCGCAGTGCTTCGGCGACGAGGACGACCCCAAGGTGGCGGCCTTCTGCGTCTCCGAACCCGAGGCCGGCTCCGACGTCTCGGCCATGCGCACCCGCGCCCGGTACGACGAGGCGAGGGACGAGTGGGTGATCAGTGGCCAGAAGGCGTGGATCACCAACGGCGGCATCGCGAACGTGCACGTGGTGGTGGCCTCGGTGGAGCCGGAGCTCGGCGCGCGCGGCCAGGCGGCGTTCATCGTCCCGCCCGGCACACCCGGCCTGGAGGGCGGCCGCAAGATCAGGAAGCTGGGCCTGCGGGCGTCGCACACCGCCGACGTCTTCCTGGACGAGGTACGGGTGCCGGGCCACTGCCTGCTGGGCGGCAGGGAGAGGCTGGAGGCGCGTCTGGCCCGCGCCCGCGAGGGCGGGCGGGCCAAGGGGCAGGCCGCCATGGCCACCTTCGAGGTGAGCCGGCCCACCGTGGGCGCGCAGGCGCTCGGCATCGCGCGCGCCGCCTACGAGTACGCCCTGGAGTACGCGGGCGACCGCGTCGCCTTCGGCCGCCCCATCGTCGAGAACCAGGCCGTCGCCTTCGCGCTGGCCGATCTGCGGACCGAGATCGAGGCCGTCCGCCTGCTGATCTGGCAGGCGGCCTGGATGGCCCGCAACAACCGCGCCTTCGACGCGGCCCAGGGTTCGATGTCCAAGCTGCGCGCCGGCGAACTGGCCGTCGCCGCCACCGAGAAGGCCGTACAGGTCCTCGGCGGCGCCGGGTACAGCCGGGAGCATCCGGTGGAGCGGATGTACCGGGACGCCAAGATCTACACCATCTTCGAGGGCACCAGCGAGATCCAGCGCCTGGTGATCGCCCGCGCGGTCTCCGGCCGCCACATCCGCTGACCCGGCTCCCGCCGCTCCACCGCATCGTCCGTCCGCGCTCCCCGCCCCGGGGCGCGGACGGACGCGTTCCGTTCCGCGGCCCCAACTCGCCTTTCCCGCACGCCTCTTGTGACCCACGTCACCCCGTGGCTAGACTCCCGCCCGCTGCGATTCGCACACGGTTTCTTCGCATGTCGACCATCGGATCCGAACTTCACGGACACCACGTGGAGATCGAGTGGGGGGACTGCGCGTGGAAAGAGAACCGGCGTCACGGAAGACGGGCGCTTTATCCGCGTTGATCCGCCTGGACGCGCTGCTTTCCCCCCGGCTCCCCGTACGGCTTTCCGCGTCGCTCCCCACCCCGCGCACCGCCCCGCTTCCCGCCTCGCGCCCCCGGCCCGGCCGGTGAGGCGGACCACGGCCGCCGGCCCGGCGGCCGGCGGGCACCGGGCTCCAGCCCCGCGCCGCGACGTGCGGCTGCTGTGGTGGGCCAACAGCGCCGACGCCCTGGGCACCCAGGTCTCCGGCCTCGCTCTCCCCCTGCTCCTGCTGGGCCTGGGGTACTCCCCCGCACTCGTCGGAGCGGTCGCGGGGGCCTCCACCGCGCTGGGGCTGCTGCTGGGCCCGTTCGCCGCCGTGCCCGCCGACCGGGGCGCCCGTCGCCGCGTGATGATCCTCTGCGCCGCGGTGTCCGCCGCCGCGCTGGGATCGCTCGCCGCGGCCCTGGCCCTGGGCTCGCTCCATCCGGCGCACCTGTTCGCCGCGGTCCTCGTCGAGCGCGTCGCGACCTCCTGCCAGGAGGCCGCGGCCCGCGGCGCCGTGGCCCTGGTCTGCCCGGCGGACGACCATCCGAGGGTGGTCTCACGGCTCCAGGCCGGCGAGCAGGGCGCCCTGGTGCTGGGACCGCTGCTGGGCGGGCTGCTCTACCAGGCCGGCCGGTGGCTGCCGTTCCTGGCGGACGCCCTGTCCTATCTCGCCGCCGCGCTGTGCGTGCGCGGCATGCGCTCGGACCTCGCCCCGGCGGGGGCGCGGGCGCGGGACGCGCGCCCTTCGCGGGCCCGGTGGGCGGCCTTCGTCTCCGAGGCGGGGGCGGGTCTCGCCCTGGTCCTGCGCTCCCCCGTACTGCGCCTGGTGCTGGTGTGGACGGCCGCCGCCGGCGGAGTGCTGGTCGCGCTCCACTACACGGTCGTCTTCGCCCTCCAGGACGGCGGGCGGGGCCCGGCCGCCGTGGGCCTGGTGTTCTCCGTCGCGGGCGCCGCCGGTCTCGCCGGGGCGCTGGCCGCACCCGCCGTGGTCCGGCGGCTGACCGCGCCGCGGACGCTGGTGGCGGTCTCCTGGCTGGTGGTGGCGCCCGCCGCCGCACTGGCGGCCGGAAGCGGCCCCTGGTCGTACGGGCTGCTGTTCGGCGCCGTCTCCCTGCTGCTCCCGGCCGCCGTGGTGGTGCTCCAGACCCGGGTGCTGCGGGTGACGCCGCCCGAGTTGCAGGCCCGCACCGGGACGGCGCTGGCCACCGCGGCGGGGATCGCCGCGGCGGTGGCGCCCCTGGCCGCCGGGGCGGCCGTGGACCGGGCCGGGCCCGCGCCGACGATCGCCGGGTGCGCGGCGCTGCTGGCCCTGCTCGCCGCGGGCACCACCCTGGCGGTGGCCCGCGGCGCCCTGTCCGCGCCCTCGCCCGGGCCGGCCGAGACGGTGAAGGGGGCGCTGTGAGCGCGGCCGCCTCCTCCGCGCCGGACGCGGGCCGCCCCGCACCCGGCTACCGCGTCTACCGGCCGGTGCTGCCGGAGGTCTGCCCCCGTGACCCGGCGCTGATGGTGCTCACCGGCGACGCCGGCGGCCGCTGCGAGGTCTTCGCCCTCGACGCCCGCACCGGCCGTACCCGGCAGGTCACCGACCGCCCGCGCGGCACCCTGCACTGCGCCATCGACGCCGACGCCGCCGTCTGGTGGTTCGACGAGGACGAGACCGGTCGCGGCCGCTGGCTCCACCAGGACTTCCGCGGCGGTCCCGTGCGGCCCGGCCTGACCGGTCTGCCCGCCGGCACCCCGCGCGGGCTGGCCGTCGGCGACGGCGGGACGGTCGCCGTCGGACTCGGCGACGGGAGCGGTCTGACCGTCCACCTCGGCCGGCGCGGCGGCCCGGGCCGACCGGTTCTGCGGGTGCGGGGGCACGCGGTCCTGTGCGGGCTCTCCCCGGACGGCCGACTGCTGGCCGTCACCCGCTCGGCCTCCTCGGACCGGGCCGTCACCGTCCACACCTCCTCCGGCGCGACGGTGGCGGAGCTGTCCGGCGAAGGCGGCGGGCTGTGGGCGCTGGGTTTCGCCCCCGCCGCCCCCGGCGGCGGTGGGGAGGACGGGGGAGACGGGGACGGCGAGGCGGAGCTGCTGCTGGTGCGGCAGGACGGCGACCGCTACGAGGCCGCCACCTGGCGCGCCGGGGAAGGGGTGCGCCCGCACCGGTGGTGCGCGTTCGACACCGAGATCACCGCACGCTGGTACCCCCGGGGGCGCCGGGTCCTGGTACGCCAGGACCGCCGCGGCCGCAGCCTGCTGTTCACCGCCGACCTGGACCGGCGGTCCCTGACCCCCGTGCCGGTGCCCCGCGGCAGCGTCCTGGACGCCGTGCCGCGGCCGGACGGGGACGTGCACTACCTGTGGACCGACACCGCCACCCCGCCGTACGCCCGCTCCGCCTCCGGCGCCCCGCCGCCGGCCGCGGACACCCCCGCCGTCCGGGTGCCCGGACGGCACACCGAGCTGTGGACGCCCGGGCCGGACGGGGAGGTCCACACCCTGCTCAGCCTCCCCGAGCGCCCCGCCGTCCGTCCACCGCTGGTGATGCTCGTCCACGGCGGTCCCGCCGACCACGACCGGGACGCCTACGACCCGACCGTGCACTCGCTGGTCGCCTCCGGCTTCGCCGTGGCCCGGGTCAACTACCGCGGCTCCACCGGCTACGGGCCCCGCTGGCGCACGGCGTACGGCCAGGGGGTGGGCCTGACCCAGGTCGCCGACCTCGTCTCGGTCCGGGCCGACGTACTGGCTCGCGGGCTGGCCGACCCCGGCTCGGTGGGCCTGTGGGGCACCTCCTGGGGCGGCTATCTCGTCCTGCTGGCGCTGGGCACCCGGCCCGGCCTGTGGCGCGCGGGGGTGGCCGTCAAACCGCTGGCCGACTGCGCCACCGCCCACCGCACCGGTACGCCGGCCCTGCGCGCCCTGGACGAGGCGCTGTTCGGCGGCACCCCCGAGCAGGTGCCCGAGCGCTACGCACGCAGCTCCCCCGTCCACTACGCGCACCGGGTGCGGGCGCCACTGCTGATGGCCGCGGCCCTCCACGACGTCAAGTGCCCGCCGGAGCAGGTGCGCACGTATCTGGCGGCGCTGCGCGCCTCGGGGGTGCGCCACGAGGAGATGTGGCTGGACTCCGGCCACGACGGCTACCTCGGCGGCGACCACGTCGCCGTGCTGCGCCGGGCGCTGGGCTTTCTGGACCGGGAGCTGCGCGGCTCCGGCCGGGCGACCGGCCGCGACCACGACTCCCCGCCCCGGCCGGGGCGGGGGCAGGGCCGGCCGCCGGCACCGGCGGCCGGGGACCGAGTGGACCACGAGAGGAGGTAGCCATGCAGAAGGACGTCATCAACAACGACCCGCTCGCGGGCGACGAGGAGAACCGCAAGCCCACCGTCGGCGTCACCGTCACCATCCCGCTCCGCAGCGCGGAGGACACCGAGGAGGAGTGACTCCTCACCGCCCGGCCCGGCCCTCACCGCCGGGCCGGGCGGCCGCCGCCGGACCCGGCGGCCGCTTCCGGCCACATCTTCCGTTCCGAGGAGCTGCCATGCGCGTCCTTCTTGTCAACATGCCCTGGTCACCGATCGATCTGCCGTCCCTGGCGCTCGGCATCCTCAAGCGCAGCGTGGACGAGCGGGTCCCCGGCGGCCGGGCCGAGGTGCTGCACGCCAACCTGGAGTTCACCGACTGGATCACCGACCGCATGGAGTTCACCGGGGACGACTACGAGTACTACGCCCTGTCCTCCTACTTCATGGGATGCGGCGACTGGGTCTTCTCCTCCGCGCTCTACGACGACCCCGAGTGGCGGACCGAGGAGTTCACCGCCGTGATGGGCGGGAGGCTGCGGTCCTCCCGTCTGCGGCTGACACGTGAACTGCACCGGATCGCCCCGGAGTTCGTCCGGGAGACCGCCGAGCGGATCGTGGCCTACGAACCGGACGTGGTCGGCTTCACCTCCACCTTCCAGCAGAACACCGCCGCGCTGGCCGCCGCCCGGCAGGTCAAGCTGCTGGCCCCGCACATCGTGACCGTCATGGGCGGCGCCAACTGCGACGCCGAGCAGGGCGCCGCCGTCCACCGCAACTTCCCGTTCGTGGACCACGTGATACGCGGAGAGGGCGAGGTGGCCTTCCCCCGGCTGCTGACGGCGCTGGCCGAGGGCACCGGGAAGGCCGATCTGTCGGACATACCGGGGCTGTGCCACCGGGGGGCGGACGGAACCCGCACCGCCAACCCGATGAGCACCTCGCCGATACCCCCGTCCGCCATCCTGCCGCCCGACTACACCGGCTACTTCGAGCGGCTGGCCGCCTCCGTGGCCCGCAACTGGGTGGAGCCCAAGCTCGTCGTCGAGGGGGCCCGCGGCTGCTGGTGGGGCGAGAAGCACCACTGCACCTTCTGCGGGCTCAACGGCTCGTTCATGCAGTTCCGCAGCAAGAGCCCGGAGGTCTTCCACGACGAGATCATGGAGCTGGCCCGCCGGCACCGGGTGCTGGACATGTACGTCGTCGACAACATCCTCGACATGGGCTACCTCAACACGGTGCTGCCCCGCATCATCGACAGCGGGTACGACCTGCGGCTGCACATCGAGATCAAGGCGAACATGCGCCGCTCCCAGCTGCGCACCCTCGCGGACGCGGGCCTGATCTACGTCCAGCCGGGCATCGAGAGCCTCAACAGCCGTGTGCTGGGGCTGATGGACAAGGGGGTCAGCGGCTGCCAGAACGTCCGGATGCTGCGGGACGGCGCCGAGACCGGCCTGTCGGTCTCCTGGAACTACCTCCACGGCTTCCCCGGTGAGACGGCCGCCGACTACGAGGGGGTCATCGCCCAGATACCGGCGCTGGAACACCTGAACCCGCCGGTCGACCTGTCCGCACGCATCGCCATCGAGCGTTTCAGCCCGTACTTCACCCGTCCCGAGCTCGGCTTCTCCGGCCTGCGCGCCGAGGAGCACTACCGCTTCACCTACGACCTGCCCGAGGAGGAGCTGTACGACCTGGCCTATGTGTTCAAGGCCCCGGCGCGCGGCATCGGCGAGGAGACCGTGAAGTCGCTCAACAAGGCGCTGGCCGCCTGGAAGAAGGCCCATGCCGACAGCAGGCTCACCCACGCCGACCTGGGCGACCGGATCGTGCTGGTCAGCCGCCGGAGGCTGTTCGACTGGGGCGCGCTGGAGCTGACCGACCCACTGGAGATCGCCGCCTTCCGGCTGCTGGACCAGCCGCACGCCCCCGCGGCCCTCACCCGCAAACTCACCACCCGGCTGCGGTACGCCGTGGAGGGGGACACCGTGGAGAGGCTGCTGCAGCACTGGCTGGAGCTCGGCCTGGTCTTCGCCGAGGGCGGCCAGTACGTCCACGTGGCGCCCGCGGCGGTCAACGAGGATCTGCTGAGGCTGGACTTCATGCGCCATCTGCACGCCGCACCGCGCGAGGGCGGCCCCACACCGGCGGCGCGGCCGACGGCCGGTGTCTGAGGGTTCCACGGGCCGCCGGAGAGCACCGACCACCGGCTTCCGGCTTCCGGCTTCCGGCTTCCGGCTTCCGGCTTCCGGCCGAGCATGCTTACGAGGGAGAGGACACGAGTGAGCACGACGATCACGGAACACCCCGGCGGCCCGGTGCCGCTGACCGTCGCCGCCTGGCGCGACTACGACCCGCGGGCGTGCGCGCTGCCCGGCATGCGTATGGACGATGTGTGCGTCGAGGGTCCGGTCGCGGCCGCGGTGGACCGGCTGTGGGAGTCGGGCGTCCGCCGGGTGCGGCTGCCGCACACGGTGGACCTCGCCGCCACCGGTGATCCCGGTGCCGCGGCCCGCGCCGTCCGCGACCTGTGCCTGGTGCGCGACCTCACCGCACGCGCGGTGTTCGTCGAGTGGCGGCTGCGGCTGGCCCCGGAGCCCTCCGGCGACTGGGAGGTCCTGGGGCACCTCCAGCCCCCCGCCGAGCTGAAGGGGCCCAGCGACGCGGCCGGTGCGCTGGCCCGGTGGCGCGAGGGGCACTACCTGTGCAAGTGCCTGTGGCGGCAGGGCCCGGGTTTCGTGCAGATACGCGACCGCCGCTGGGGGGATCTGCGCCGCTTCACCGCCGACGGGCCCGAGTACCACGCGGCCATCACCGCGCTCGCCTACGGCGCCCGCGCCGGTGACGTGCCCGCGCCGGTCCTGGCGGAGTTCCGCGAGGAGCGCCTGGTGACCGACGTGGGGCCCCTGGTGCTGTGGCTGCCCTACCGGGTGCGGCGGTGGATCCAGGAGGCCATGGTGATCTGACGGTACGGGCGTTGCGGCGCCGCGGCGTTGCGGCAGGATGGCCCGGTGGTGGAACAGCAGGACGTGGAGCGGTGGTTCGGCACGCTGGGCGCCCGGGTACGGCTGCACGCGCGCTGTGTGGACTGCGGGCGGCAGACGGGGGTCCGGCCGGACGAGCCGGTGGTGCTGGCCTCGGTCGTCAAGGTGCTCCTGGTCCTGGAGTTCGCCCGGCAGGCGGCGTACGGCCAGCTGGACCCGGCCGAACGGGTGCTGGTGGGGCGGGCGGACCGGCTGGGCGGCACCGGCACGGCCGGGTTCCGGGACGACGTGGAGGCGAGCCTGCGCGATCTGGCCTTCCTCGCCCTGTCGGTGAGCGACAACACCGCCGCCGACGTCCTCTTCCGCAGAGTGGGCGCCGACACCGTGGCGCTGCTGGCGCGGGAACTGGGGCTGGAGGGCACCCGGATCGCCGGCTCGCCCCGGGACCTGCTGGAGAGCGTGCTGGCGGAGGTGGGCGCCGCCGACCCGGTCGCGTTCGCCGCCGTCTACCCCACGCTCTCCCCCGAGCGGATACGCTCCCTGCCCACGTCGGACCCGCGGCGCACCAACAGCGGTACCGCCCGGGACATGACCCGGCTGCTCGCCCTGATCTGGACCGACCGGGCCGGACCGCCGCGGGCGTGCGCCGAGGTCAGGGACCTGATGGCACGGCAGGTGAGCTGGCACCGGCTGGCGGCGGCCTTCCCGGAGGAGGTCGCGGTCGCCGCCAAGTCGGGCACCCTGCCCGGCTTCCGCCACGAGATCGGCGTCGTCTCCCCGCCCGGTGGCGGCCGTTACGCGGTCGCGGTGCTCACCGAGACCGGGAGCCTGGGCCGGCGGCGCCCGGACCTCGACGCGGCGATCGGCGCGGCGGGGCGTGCGGCGGTGGAGGAACTGTACGGCTGCTGCGGTCAGCCCTCCCCCGGCCGCCGCACCGCGTAGACCACGTCCCAGGGGCGCGGCGCGCCGTCCGCTCCCGCCTCCTCCGGGCCGGGCCGCCCGGTGAGGCACCCGCCCGTCCCACCCGCCTCGGCGCGCAGCACGGCCGTCGCGGTGGCCGCCAGGCGCCGGGCGGCCGGGTGGGGCGCGGTGGCGGGCCGTACGAAGGAGACCGGCCACCGCGGGGTGTCCGCGCCGAGGGGGCGCCACAGGACACGGGGCTCCTTACGGGCCACGGCCTCGTGGGCCAGCGCCGCTCCGCGCCCGGCGATCACCAGGCCCGTCATCACCTCGGGGCTCCCCGCGTGGACGATCCGGGACGGGTGCCAGCCCTGCGCCCGGCAGGCGCCGAGGGTGGCGTCGTACAGGCCGGGCGCGGCCTGCCGGGGGAAGATCACCAGCGGGCGGGCGCCGAGCGAGGCGAGGGGCAGCGGCCCCGGCCCCGCCGGCGGGGAGTCCCGGGGCAGGACGACGCCCAGGGGCAGAGCGGTGGCCGGTTCGCCCACCAGCCCGGCCGGTTCCGGCTCCACCGGATACTGGAGAAGCCCGGCGTCCAGCTCCCCGTCGGCCAGCAGCCGTACCTGCCCGGCGGTGCTCAGCTCCCTGGGCTCCACCTGTACGCCCGGGGCCTCGGCGGCGAAGGCGGTCAGCATCCGGGCCAGTACGCGCCCGGGCAGCTCCGGCGGCACCCCGAGCCGCAGCGTCCCGTGCTCGCCGCGGCCGGCGCGGGCGACCAGGGTCCGCATCCGCTCGGCCCGGGCCAGCAGTTCCCCGGACTCGGCCAGCAGCGTCTCGCCCGCGGCGGTCAGCCGTACGCCGCGGGAGGTGCGGTCGAACAGCCGCGCGCCGAGCTCCTCCTCCAGCGCGCGGACGCTGCGGCTCAACGGTGGCTGTGCCATGTGGAGCCGCTGCGCCGCCCGCCCGAAGTGCAGCTCCTCGGCGACCGCCCGGAAGTACCTCAGGTGCCGTAACAGGTCCACGCCGGGACGATACCGTTTCCGGTATCGCCGGGAACGATTTTCGATCTTGGACGGTTCGCCGTGGCACGTGCTCTGATCAGGGCATGCGACCGTTCTCCCGATCCTCGCGTTCCTCCGCCGTGTCCCGGCGCGGCCTGCTCGGCGCCTCGGCGGCCGGCCTGGCCGCCGCGGGCCTGGCCGTCCCCGTCCCGGCCGGCGCGGCGGCTCCGGCGGCCCGCCCCTCCCCTTCCGGGCGCCCGGCTCGTCCCGGGCCGGGGAAGTCCGGCTTCCGGCTGCGCTGGCTGGGCAACAACGGCTGGGAGATCCGTGTGGAAAGGCCCGGGGCCGCGCCCGCCACCGTGCTCGTGGACCCCTGGCTGACCCGCTTCCGCACCGGCACCTACTCCGAGCGGGGAGCCGACCCGAGGACGCCGGTGACCGTCGACCGGGCCGCCATCGACCGCCACCGGCTGCGCGCCGACCAGATCCTGGTCACCCACGGCCACTACGACCACATGCCCGACGTACCGCATCTGGCGGCCCGCACCGGCGCCACCGTGCTGGGCACCGAGAGCCACGCCAACATGATGCTGGCGCTCGCCGGGCCAAAGGAGCGGCGCGCCCTGGAGGAGCAGTTGTCGGTGGTGCGAGGCGGCGAGCACATCCGCTTCGAGGGCTACTCCGTCCGGGTGCTGCGCTCCCTGCACTCCATGCCGGGACCGCGCGCCCGGGTGCCCTTCCCCGGCACCCGCCCCGGTGGCCCGCCGCCCCGCCCCAGGACCATCGCCGACCTCGTGGAGGGCGAGACCCTGGCATACGCGGTCACCAGCGAGGCCACCGGTTTCACCCTGGTCAACTTCGGCGGCTCCAACTTCAGTGCCGCCGACCTGGCCGGGCTCGCCCCGGACCTGGCGATGATCCAGCCCGGCGGTTCCACCGTGCACGACTACGTGCCGCGCCTGCTGTCCTGTCTGGACCACCCGCCCTGCGTCGTGCCCACCCACTGGGACGACTTCGACGAGCCGCTGGAGGAGCCGGCCGTGGACTGGGGCGGACTGGAGGGCCTGCGCGAGGCGGTGGCGGAGGCGAGTCCGGGCGCGCGCTTCGTGGTCGTCGACCACCTGGAGACGTTCACGCCCTGACCCTCCCGGCCACCGGTCCGGGAGCCGGCTGCGGTCCCGGAAGGCGTGGCGTCCACACGGCAATGCCGGGGCCGTGACCCTTCGGTGTACACCGAAGGGTCACGGCCCGGTGGCGGGCGCGCCGTGGCGGCGGGCGTCCGTCAGCCGAACGGGACGACGGCGACGGGCGCCTTGGAGTGGTGCATGACGGCGTGGGCGACCGGCCCGATGTGGAAGCCGATCGGCGAACGGCGGATGCGGCGGCCGACGACGACCAGCGAGGCGCCCTCGGATGCCTCCGTCAGATGGCGGGCGGCCCGGCCCACCACGGCCTGCGCCTTCACCTCCACGTCCGGGTACTTCTCCCGCCAGTGGCGCAGTGCCTCGTTCAGGTTGCGGGAGCTCTCCTGGGCCAGGTCGGTGGCCAGGCGGGGGTCGACGGCGATGGGGTCGACGCCGTAGACCAGCGGCGGGTTCCAGCCGTGGATGACCCGCAGTGCGGCGCCGCGCCGGGCCGCGGCGTCGAAGCCGAACTCGATGAGCTCGTCGGCCGGCCGGTACAGCTCCAGTCCCATGACGACGTCGCGGGGCGGAGTGGGGGGCTCCGTGCCCTCCGGTCCGCCCTCCTCGGAGGTCTCGGCCCGCACCAGCACCACCGGGCACTTCACACGGGCGACGGTGGCCAGGCCGACGGAGCCGACCAGGAAGCCGGCCACGGGCCCCAGGCCGCGGGTGCCGACGACCAGCACCTCGGCCTGCTCGGCGACCGCCGTCAGCACCTCGGGGGGACGGCCGGTGAGCTGGTCGGTGGTGATCTCCAGCTCCGGGTGGCGGCGGGCGAGGTCGTTCGCCGCCTCGCGCGGGATCCGCTGGGCCCAGTGCTGCCGGGTCTCGGGGTCGGCGAAGGAGTCCGGAGGGGTGAAGGGGTCGGGCTCCCGCACGTGGACGAGGCGCAGCGGCACCCCGCGCCGCGCCGCCTCCCGGGCCGCCCAGTCGGCGGCGGCCAGGCTCTCGGCGGAGCCGTCCACTCCCACGGTGACCGTACGTACCATCACAACACCTCCGTTGACGGGCGGCTCCGCGCCGCTTTCTTTTCCATGATCGGTCCGGGTACCCGCGTCCGGCAGGGGTCACTGGTCCCTTTCCCGCGGGCCCGACGTCCCGCGCGGCGGGGAGACCGGCCGGCCCGCGGCGCCCCGGGGGCGCCGCGGGCCGGTGGTCCGCCGCGGGGCGGCGGGTTCACCGCAGCCAGGGGAGGCCGCGGACCAGGGGAAGCCTGGCCCACCACCGGCCCAGCCCCCAGGTGTCGCCCGCCGCCAGAACCGCCAGGGCGATCATGACGGCCGCGTACATCACGTGGTAGTTCACCACCGGGTTGGTCGACATGCTGGGGCTGCCGTCCGACAGGTACCGGGCCGGGGGCCACTCCGCGGCCCACATCAGCGCCATCATCACGGTGCCGGCGACCGCCGTGAGCCGCAGTGCGACACCGGCGGTCAGGGCGAGGCCGATGCCGAGCAGACCGAGCATGAACAGCCAGTCCGCCCAGGCGGCCCCGGCGATGCCGTGGAAGAACGACTCCAGGGGGCCGGCGGCCACGCCGCTGAGGAAGCCCTTCGTGGGCGAGCCTCCCTCGGTCCAGGCCCGCTCGGCGGGGGTCGCGTAGCCCAGGCCGAAGGCCTTGTCCGCGAACGCCCAGAGGAAGACGAACCCGGTCGTGAAGCGGACCCCGGCCAGGACGCGGGCCGCGGCCGACTCCGCCGGCACCGCGGCCGTCGCGGCCGCCGTCCCACCGGAGGCGGGTGCGGCCTGGGTGGTGCGCCGCACCGGGAGGCGGAACCCCCGGTGTCCTTGCGTGTGGCCGTGGACTGCCATGTCGCTCATCCCCTTCGTGGAAATCCGGCCCGCCGTTCGGGCACGTTCACACCGTCTCGCGGCGGCGGCCGTGGCAGCAGGGGTCCGCGGGCCCGTGTGCGGGGGCCGAAGGTCCCCTCCGAGGTCCCCGTACGGCCCCTGCCCCTGCCGGCCGGGAAATCCGACGATGACGGTGAGGCACCACTTCCCGGTCGCGGGAGTACAACGGAACTAGAGGCAGCGGCGGCGGACCACTGCGGCGCCCGTACCGGAAGCGGACGCCGCGCGTACACCGCCCGCCCGGCACCAGGGAGGCCCGCCATGATCGTCACCGCCAACAACCTGCTCGGGGCACTGCCCCCGGAGAGCCGCGAACGGCTGCTGGAACTCGCCCGCGAGGTCTCCTTCCCCGCCGGCGCCCGTATCTCCGAGGAGGGCCACCGGGCCGACCGGTTCTGGGTGATCCGCACCGGCTCGGTCACCCTCGACATGCGGGTGCCCGGCCGCCGCCCCGCGGCGGTGGAGACGCTCTCCCACGGCGATCTGCTGGGCTGGTCCTGGCTCTTCCCGCCCTACACCTGGCAGCTGGGCGCCGAGGCGCTCAGCCCGGTGCGGGCCCTGGAGTTCGACGCCGCCCGGGTGCGGGCGCTGTGCGAGGCCGACCCGCTGCTGGGGCGCGCGGTGGCCCTGCGGATGGCCGAGATCATCTCGCACCGGCTGCAGGCGGCCCGCACCCGGCTGCTGGACCTGTACGGGCCCTACGGCAGCGGCCCCATGCCGTGACACGCGCCCGGACACGGCACGGCACTGTACGGCACGGCAAACGATTCCCCGAGGAGGGTCCCATGGACGGTACGGACAGGGTGGACAGCACGGCCGGTCCGGATTCCGCCGCCGGCGCGGACGGCGCCCCGCACTCCCCGCACACCGTCGGCGACGTGATGAGCCAGACCGTCGTCTCCATCGGGCGGGACGCCCCGTTCAAGCAGATCGTGATGACCATGGAGCAGTGGAAGGTCAGCGCTCTGCCGGTGCTGGAGGGCGAGGGCCGCGTCGTCGGCGTCGTCTCCGAGGCGGATCTGCTGCCCAAGGAGGAGTTCCGGGACGGCGACCCCAGCCGCATGGAGCAGCTGCGGCGCCCGCAGGAGCTGGCCCGGGTGGGGGCGGTGACCGCGGGCGAGCTGATGACGGCGCCGGCGGTCACCGTCCACGCCCGCGCCACGCTGGCCGAGGCGGCGCGGATCATGGCGCACCGGCGCGTCAAGCGGCTGCCGGTGACCGACGCCGACGGCCTGCTGGTCGGCGTCGTCAGCCGCGGGGACCTGCTGAAGGTCTTCCTGCGCCCGGACGAGGACATCGCCCGGGAGGTGCGCCGGGAGGTCGTCGACCCCCTCTTCCCCGGCGGTGACCGGAGCGTGGGGGTGCGGGTGGCGGACGGTGTGGTGACCTTCACCGGCGAGATCCGCAACACCGCGCTGGTCCCGGTGGCCGCCCGGATGGCGCGGTCGGTGGAGGGGGTGGTGGACGTCGGGTTCGACCTGGGGCGGTCCGTGTGAGCCGCCGGTGACCGCCGAGGGCCGCCGGTGGCGGAGCCGGCGTCCGGGGCGGCGTGCCGGAGTCGGGCGGCCCCGCGTCCCCGGCCGCTCGTGCGGGCGGCGGGGCCGATGGGCCCTGGCGCCGGGCGGGCGGGCCGGGGCAGGATCATGGGGCGGGGTGCGTGCCCCTGACCGACAGCGTGAAGGATCCCTATGACCCAGGCCCAGCAGTTCTCACCACAGGACCCGATCCGGGTGTTCCTCCTCGACGACCACGAGGTGGTGCGGCGCGGCGTGCACGACATGCTGGACGCCGAGCCCGACATCGAGGTGGTCGGCGAGGCCGGCACCGCCGAGCAGGCCCTCGCGCGCGGCCCGGCCCTGCGCCCGCACGTGGCCGTGCTGGACGTGCGCCTGCCCGACGGCAACGGCATCGCCGTCTGCCGCGAGCTGCGCTCGCGGATGCCGGAGCTGGCCTGTCTGATGCTGACCTCGTTCGACGACGACGACGCGCTGCTGGACGCGATCATGGCCGGCGCCTCCGGCTACGTCCTCAAGCAGATCAAGGGTTCGGACCTGATCGCGGCCGTGCGCACCGTCGCCTCCGGGCAGTCCATGCTGGACCCGGCGACCACGGCGCGGCTGATGAACAGCCTGCGGGTGCAGGACACCGAGGAGCCCGCCGAGGAGCCGCAGGACGCCGCGCTGGCCTCGCTGACGCCCCGCGAGCGCGACATCCTGGCCCTGATCGGCGAGGGGATGACCAACCGGCAGATCGGCCGGCAGCTGTACCTGTCGGAGAAGACGGTCAAGAACAACATCTCCCGGCTGCTGGCCAAGCTGGGGGTGGAGCGGCGGGTCCAGGCCGCCGTCATCGCCACCCAGACCGCCCCGCAGGCTCCGGGGCGGCAGCCGCGCTGAGCCGGGGGCGTGCGGGCGGCGGGACCGGCGTACCCGGGCGGGGCGCACACCGGGGCGGCCCCCGCCCGTTTTCGCCCCGGATGGGGCCGACCGGCCCTATCCCCGCCCGGGCGGCGCGCGCACCATGGACGCATGCACCGACACGACGGCTTCCGCGAACTCGACCGGCGGGAGTGCCTGGACCTGCTGGGGCAGGTCCCTCTGGGACGCATCGTCTACACCGAGAACGCGCTGCCCGCCGTCCTCCCGGTCAACTTCTTCCTGGACCGCGACCAGGCCGTGGTCCTGCGCACCTCTGGTGCGTCCCGGATGGCCCGCGCGGTGGACGGCAGCGTGGTCGCCTTCGAGGCGGACCGGTTCGACGAGGCGACGCGCTCGGGCTGGAGCGTGGTCGTCACCGGGCGTGCCTCGCTGGTGACCGATCCCGGTGAGGCCGAGCGGCTGGGCCGGTCCGGGCCGCTGTCCTGGGCCCCGGTCGAGGACGGGGTCCATGTGCGGATCGAGGCCGAGCTGGTGACCGGCCGGCTGCTGGAGGACGTCTCGCCCGCCGGGACGGTCTGAGCCTTTCGCCCCCGCGCGGGTGCCCCGGCCGGGAGGCCGGGGCACCCGCGCTCTTCGCTGCCCCCTCTTCTCCTCCCCCGAGCGAGCCCTCCTCCGGGCCTCCCCGGCCGACCGGCCCCGGGTCCAGGGGCCGATCGGCCCTGCCGCGCCGCCCGGCCGGGGCCTTCCGGCCGGGCGGCGGGGGCTCTCCGGCCCCGGCCCGGCGGGCGGGGGGCCGCATAGCGTTCCGGCCATGGTGAACGACGAGAACGCGGGGGTCCGGACCGGCCGCGGTGAACGCGACTGGCCGCTGGCCGCGCGCCGGCTGCTCAGCCGCCGCGAGGTGTCGGCCGACGGCCGCGCGGTGTACGGAACGGGCGACGAGAAGTGGGAGGGCTTCTACCGGGACCGCTGGTCCCACGACAAGGTGGTGCGCTCCACCCACGGGGTCAACTGCACCGGGTCCTGCTCCTGGATGGTGTACGTCAAGGACGGCATCATCACCTGGGAGCACCAGGCGACCGACTACCCCTCGATCGGCCCGGACTGCCCCGAGTACGAGCCCCGCGGCTGCCCGCGCGGCGCCTCGTTCTCCTGGTACACCTACTCCCCCAGCCGGGTGCGCTACCCGTATGTGCGCGGGACGCTGCTGAGGATGTGGCGGGAGGCCCGTGACCGGCTGGGCGACCCGGTGGCGGCCTGGGCGGAGATCACCGGTGACCCGGAGAAGGCCCGCGGCTACAAACGGGCGCGCGGCAAGGGCGGCTTCGTGCGCGCCGACTGGGACGAGGTGGCCGAGCTGGTCGCCGCCGCGCAGGTGCACACCACCAAGGAGTACGGCCCCGACCGGGTGGCGGGCTTCTCCCCGATCCCGGCGATGTCGATGGCGTCGTTCGCGGCCGGTGCCCGGTACCACTCCCTGATCGGCGGCACCCTGCTGTCGTTCTACGACTGGTACGCCGATCTGCCGGTCGCCTCGCCGCAGGTCTTCGGCGACCAGACGGACGTGCCGGAGGCGGCCGACTGGTGGAACGCCGGCTATCTGATCATGTGGGGTTCCAACATCCCCGTCACGCGTACGCCGGACGCGCACTTCCTGACCGAGACCCGCTACAACGGCACCAAGGTGGTGGCCGTCGCCCCCGACTACGCCGACAACGTCAAGCACGCCGACGAGTGGCTGGCCCCGCACCCGGGCACCGACGGGGCGCTGGCGATGGCGATGGGGCATGTGATCCTGCGCGAGTTCCTGGTGGACCGCGAGGTGCCCTACTTCCGGGACTACCTGCGCGCGTTCACCGACGCCCCGTTCCTGGTCACCCTGCGCGAGCGGGCGGACGCGCTCGTGCCGGAGGGGTTCCTGACCGCGGCCGACCTCGGCGGCGCCGAGGCCGGGGCGGAGAACGCCGGCTCCAAGACCGTGCTGCTGGACAGCCGCACCGGTGAGCCGGTGGTGCCGAACGGCTCTCTCGGCTTCCGCTGGGCCGGGACCGGGCAGGGGCGCTGGAACCTGGACCTGGGCGATGTGGTGCCCGAGCTGAGCCTGCTGGAGCGGGCCGGGGAGACGGCCGCGGTCGCGCTGCCCCGGTTCGACGAGGGGGCGACCGAGGGCGGCGGCAGCATGGTGCGCGGCGTCCCCGTGCTCCGGATCGGCGGGAAGCTCGTCACCACCGTCTTCGACCTGATGCTCGCCCAGTACGGGGTGGAGCGCCCCGGCCTGCCGGGTGACTGGCCGACCGGCTACGAGGACGCGGAGCGGCCCTGCACCCCGGCCTGGCAGGAGACGATCACCTCCGTCCCGGCGGCGCAGGCGGCCCGGATCGCCCGCGAGTTCGCCCGCAACGCCGAGCGCACCGGCGGCCGCTCCATGATCGCCCTCGGCGCGGGCACCAACCACTGGTTCCACTCCGACACCATCTACCGGGCCTTCCTGGCGCTGACGACCATGACCGGCTGCCAGGGCGTCAACGGCGGCGGCTGGGCCCACTACGTCGGCCAGGAGAAGGTCCGCCCGGTCACCGGGCTGCAGCACCTGGCCTTCGCGTTCGACTGGCAGCGGCCGACCCGGCACATGGCCGGCACCTCGTACTGGTACCTGAACTCCGACCAGTGGCGCTACGAGGCGTTCGGGCCCGGCGAGCTGGCCTCTCCGCTGGGTGAGGGGCGGTTCACGGGCAAGGCGTTCGCGGACTGCCTGGCGCAGGCGGTGCGGCTGGGCTGGACGCCGGGGCACCCCGCGTTCAACCGCAACCCGCTCGATCTGACGGACGAGGCGAAGGCCGCGGGCCGGCCCGTCCCCGAGCACATCGTGGCGGAGCTGAAGTCCGGGCGGCTGCGGTTCGCCGCCGAGGACCCGGACGACCCGGCCAACTTCCCCCGCGTGCTGACGGTGTGGCGGGCCAACCTGCTGGGCTCCTCCGGCAAGGGCAACGAGTACTTCCTGCGCCACCTGCTGGGCACGGACGCGGCCGTGCGCTCCGGGCAGACGCCGCCCGAGGGACGCCCGCGGGAGGTGGTCTGGCGCGAGGAGGCGCCCGAGGGCAAGCTCGACCTGCTGGTCACCATGGACTTCCGGATGACCTCCACCGGCCTGCTCTCCGACGTCGTGCTGCCGGCCGCCACCTGGTACGAGAAGGACGACCTGTCCAGCACGGACATGCACCCCTTCGTCCACGCCTTCACCCCGGCCATCGCCCCGCCCTGGCAGGCCCGCACCGACTACGACACCTTCCTCACCCTCGCCGACCGGTTCAGCGAGCTGGCCGAGGAGCACCTGGGCGCCCGCACCGACGTCCTGGCCGTACCCCTGCTGCACGACACCCCGGACGAACTCGCCCAACCCGGCGGGGTGGTGCGGGACTGGAAGGCCGGCGAGTGCGAGCCGGTGCCCGGCCGGACCATGCCCAAGCTGGTGACCGTCGAGCGGGACTACGCGGCGGTCGCGCAGAAGATGCGCGCCGTCGGGCCACTGCTGGACACCCTGGGCACCACCACCAAGGGCGTCACCGTCCACCCGGACCAGGAGATCGGCGAACTGCGCCGCCGCTGCGGGACCGTCCGCGACGGGGTGGCCGCCGGCCGGCCCTCCCTGGCCACCGCCTCCGACATGTGCGAGGCGATCCTGGCCCTGTCCGGCACCACCAACGGGCGCCTGGCCACCGAGGGCTTCCGCGAGCTGGAGCGGCAGACCGGCAGCGAGGGCCTGGTGGAGCTGTCCGCCGAGCGCGAGGCCGAGCGGATCACCTTCGCCGACACCCGCGCCCAGCCGCGCTCGGTCATCACCTCGTACGAGTGGTCCGGATCGGAGACGGGCGGCCGCCGCTACTCGCCCTTCGTCATCAACACCGAGCACCTCAAGCCCTGGCACACCCTCACCGGACGCCAGCACTTCTTCGTCCAGCACGACTGGATGGCCGAGCTCGGCGAACAGCTGCCCGTCTACCGGCCACCGCTGAACACGCCCCGGCACTACGGCGACGAGCAGCTGCGCGAGGACGGCCGGGCCGAGGTCACCGTCCGCTACCTCACCCCGCACTCGAAGTGGTCCATCCACTCCAACTACCAGGACAACAAGTACATGCTCGACCTCTCCCGCGGCGGCCCCGTGATCTGGATGTCCCGGGAGGACGCCGAGAGGATCGGCGTGAGGGACAACGAGTGGATCGAGGCGTACAACCGCAACGGCGTCGTCGCCGCACGCGCGGTGGTGACCCACCGCATGCCCGAGGGCACGGTGTACATGTACCACGCCCAGGACCGCAACGTGAACGTGCCGAGGACCGAGGTCAGCGGCAGGCGCGGCGGCATCCACAACTCCCTGACCAGGCTGCTGCTCAAGCCGACCCATCTCGCGGGCGGTTACGCGCAGTTCACCTACGCCTTCAACTACTACGGACCGACCGGCAACCAGCGCGACGAGGTCACCGTCATCCGCCGCCGCGACCAGCAAGTGGAGTACTGAGATGCGCGTCATGGCCCAGATCGCGATGGTGATGAACCTCGACAAGTGCATCGGGTGCCACACCTGCTCGGTCACCTGCAAGCAGACGTGGACCAACCGCGGCGGCGTGGAGTACGCCTGGTTCAACAACGTCGAGACCAAGCCCGGCGTCGGCTACCCGCGCCGCTACGAGGACCAGGACCAGTGGAAGGGCGGCTGGATGCTGGACAGGCGCGGGCGGCTCGTCCTGCGCTCCGGCGGCCGGGTCAGGCGGCTGCTGTCGCTGTTCTCCAACCCGGACCTGCCCTCCCTGGAGGACTACTACGAGCCGGTCACCTACGACTACGACAACCTCGTCAGCGCCCCCGCCGGGCCGGACATGCCCGTCGCCCGCCCCCGCTCGGTGCTCACCGGGAAGCCCACCTCCATCACCTGGGGCGCCAACTGGGAGGACGGGCTCGGGGGCGCCCCGGAGAACGCCGGCGGCGACCCCAACCTCGGCGGGGACTGGGCCGAGAAGGTCAGGTTCGAGTTCGAGCAGACCTTCCTCTTCCACCTGCCGAGGCTGTGCGAGCACTGCCTCAACCCGGCCTGCGTCTCCGCCTGCCCGTCCGGCGCGATGTACAAGCGGGTCGAGGACGGGATCGTCCTGGTCGACCAGGACCGCTGCCGCGGCTGGCGGATGTGCGTGACCGCCTGCCCGTACAAGAAGGTCTACGTCAACCACGCCACCGGCAAGGCCGAGAAGTGCACCTTCTGCTTCCCCCGCGTCGAGGCCGGGCAGCCCACCGTCTGCTCCGAGACCTGCGTCGGGCGGCTGCGCTACCTGGGCCTGCTCCTGTACGACGCCGACCGGGTCGGCGAGGCCGCCTCCACCCCCGACGACAAGGACCTCCTGGACGCCCAGCGCGGTGTCTTCCTCGACCCGCGCGACCCGGAGGTGATCGCCGCGGCCCGCGCGTCCGGCATCCCGGAGGACTGGCTGGAGGCCGCCCGCCGCTCCCCCGTGTACGACCTGGCCATGAGGTACAGGGTGGCCCTGCCGCTGCACCCGGAGTACCGCACCCTGCCCATGGTCTGGTACGTGCCCCCGCTGTCGCCCGTCCTGGACGCCGTCGACGCGGCCGGCGGCGACCAGGACGATCCCGACCACGTGTTCGCGGCCGTCACCCGGCTGCGCATCCCCCTGGAGTATCTGGCCGAGCTGTTCACCGCCGGGGACGCGGACGTGGTCGGCGGGGTGCTGATGAAGCTAACCGCGCTGCGCTCCTACATGCGCGAGCGCGCCCTCGGCGAGGCCGGCGACGAGGCGGCCCTGAGGGCCGTCGGGCTCACTCCCGGCGAGGCCGAGGACCTGCACCGCCTGCTGGCCGTCGCCAAGTACGCCGACCGCTACGTCGTGCCTGCCGCGCACAAGGAGGACGCGGCGGCGCTGACCGCGATGGAGAACCGCTGCCCCGTGGAGTCCTCCGGCGACCCGCGGCCCTCCGGCGGCCGCCGCGTGATGCTCGGCATCCCCACCCTGCGCCGCGCCTCGACGGGAGACCACGCATGAGCCCTCTCCCGAACTCCGTCCGGGATGCCTCCCCGCCCGCCACCGTCCGTACCCGGGTGAAGGCGGCCCTGCGCCGCCCGCACCGGTCGGCCGCCCCGCTCACGCCCGAGGAGGAGGAGACGCGGGCCCTGCTGCTGCGGCTGATGTCCCTGCTGCTGCAGTATCCGGACGCCCCGCTCACCGCCGCCCGGCCGGTGCTCACCGCCGCCGTCGGGGCGCTGCCGCCCTCCCCCGCCGCCGAGCGTCTGGCCGCGTTCACCGAGTGGTACGCCGGGCAGGAGCCGGACGCGCTGGAGCGGCACTACGTCGAGACGTTCGACCTGCGGCGCCGCAGCGGCCTCTACCTCACCTACTACCTGCACGGTGACACCCGCCGCCGCGGCATGGCGCTGCTGACCCTCGCCCAGCGCTACCGTGCCACCGGCTGGGACACCGACGGCGGCGAGCTGCCCGACCACCTCCCGGTCGTCCTGGAGTACGCCTCGCTCGCCGGACCGCGCGCTGGCGAGGCCCCGCTGCGGCAGCACCGGCGCGGGCTGGAGCTGATCCACCACGCGCTGGCCGACGGCGGCTCCCCCTACCGGCACGTGCTCGCCGCGCTGCTGACCCTGTTGCCGCCCGCCACCGAGGCCGACCTGAGGGCCGTCGCCGAGCTCGCCGCCCAGGGCCCGCCCGCCGAGGACGTCGGACTCGACCCGTACGGGGCGGGCGAGTTCGCGCCGCCGGGCGCGTTCGTCCCGCCCCGGCAGGCCCCGCCCACCCTGATGCCGCCCCCGCCGACCCCGGAAGGCTCCCGATGAACGCCTCACCCGCCCCCCTCGCCGCGGCGAGCGGCGCCGAACTCCTGCTGTGGGTGGCCGTCCCCTACATCTGCCTCGCCGTGTTCGCGGTGGGACACGTCTGGCGCTACCGGCAGGACCAGTTCGGCTGGACCTCCCGCACCAGCCAGCTTCTGGAGCACCGGTGGCTGCGCTGGGGCAGCCCGCTGTTCCACCTGGGCGCCTTCATGGTGATCGCCGGGCACGTCGTCGGCCTCGCCGTGCCGGCCTCGTGGACGGAGGCGGTCGGCATCGACGAGCACACCTACCACCTGACGGCCGTGTGGGCGGGCTCGGTCGCCGGAGTGGCCATGGTGGCGGGGCTCGGCATGCTCTGCGCCCGCCGGCTGCTGACCCGCCGGATCCGGCTGGGCACCGACCGCAGCGACAAGATCCTCTTCCCTCTGCTGTCCGCCACCGTCGTGCTGGGCATCGCGGCGACCGCCGCCCACAACGTGTTCGGCGCGGGGTACGACTACCGCTCCACCGTCTCCGTCTGGTTCCGCGGCCTGTTCGCCCTCCAGCCGCAGCCGGAGGCGATCGCCGGAGCGCCGCTGCTGTTCCAGCTCCACGCCCTGACCGCCTGCCTGCTCTTCGCCGCCTGGCCGTTCACCCGGCTGGTGCACGTCTGGTCCGCCCCCGTCGGCTACCTGGCCCGGCCCTATCTGGTCTACCGGAGCCGGAGCGGCGCCGCGGTCCCGGCCCCCCGGGGCGGGGCGCCCCGGCCCCGCACCGGGGGGCACGGAACCGGAGGGCACAGGCCCGGTGGCCGCACGGGGAGCCGGGCGTGACGGCCGCGCCGGCCCCGCGAGCACGGGCCCCACGGGAGGAGAGCGCCGAGGAACCCGGGAGCGCCGCGCCCGCGCGGCGCTCCCCCCTGGGGGCGGGCCGGGCGACGGCGCTGGTCGTCACCCTCGCCGGGCTGGTCGGCTGGCTGGCCTCCTTCCGGCTGACCGCCGACGGCTGGCGGGTGCTGGGCGACCCGGACTACCGGCCCTCGTGCGACATCAGCCCCGTCGTCGGATGCGGCAGCGTGCTTTCGAGCCCGCAGGGCAGCGTGCTGGGCTTTCCCAACATGCTGCTCGGCCTGGGCGCCTTCGCCGCCGTCGCCGCCCTCGGCGCCGCCCTGCTCTCCGGGGCGCGCCTGCACCGGGTGCTGTGGCTGGCCCTGAACGCCGGGGCGCTGGCCGGGGTCGTCCTCGTCCACTGGCTGATCCACCAGTCGCTCTACGAGCTGGGCCGGATCTGCCCGTACTGCGCCGTGGTGTGGGCCGTCACCATCCCGCTGTTCTGGTACGTGACGCTGCACAACCTCCGGCACGGCGTCCTGCCGGTGCCGCGCCGCGCGCGGGGCGCCCTGCGCGCCGTGCTGGAGATGCACGGCGTGATCCTGGCGACCTGGTACGCGGTCATCGTGCTGCTGGTCCTCACCCGCTTCTGGGACTACTGGACCGGCCTGCTGTGAGACGGCCCGGCGCGGGCGCGGTGACGGGGCGCCCTGCGCGCCGGGCCGCCCGGCGGGGTCAGTCCAGCCGGACGGTGAGCAGTACCAGGGCGTCGGTGTCGGCGGTCAGCCGGTGGCGTTCCGCGGGGATGGCGATGAGGTCCTCCGGGCCCAGCTCCCACTCCCGCTCGACGGTGCTCAGCGTCACCCGGCCGGTCAGGCACAGCAGCGTCGCGGCCCCGGGCGCCTGGTGCTCGGCCAGTCCGTGGCCGGAGGCCAGCGCCATCAGGGTCACGCTGAGTCCGGGGACCTTGACGACGGTCTGCGCCTTCCGCCCGGAGTCGGCCGCCCCCGCCTCGGCCAGCAGCCACTCCCCCTGGGCCTTCAGCCCGGCCACCTCTCCGGCGGGGTGTTTCTCGCGGTCCGGCTCGGGGCCGCCCTGCGGAGTGATCATCGGACACGCTCCCATCCGCGCCGGGTGGCACGCGAGCCCAGCTGCGTGTCCCGGCTGCGGTAGACGATGTACGGACGGGTGAGGTACCCCAGCGGAGCGGTCAGCATGTGCACCAGCCGGGTGAAGGGCCAGACCGCGAACAGGGCCAGCGCGCTGAGCGCGTGGAGCTGGAACAGCAGCGGCACGCCGGCCATCAGCGCGGGGTCGGGCTGGAAGTAGAAGATCGACCGGAACCAGGGGGAGATGGTGGTCCGGTAGTCGTAGCCGTCGTCGACGACGTTGGCGGCCACGGTGGCGGCCAGCCCCAGTACCAGTGCCGCGGTGAGCATCAGGTACATCAGCTTGTCGTTGCGGGTGGTGGCGCTGAAGACCGGGCCGACGGTGCGGCGCCGGTAGATCAGGATGGCGATCCCGCCCAGTGTGCTCACGCCCGCGATCAGGCCCAGCACGACGGCGGTGACGTGGTAGGTGTGCTCGCTCACCCCCGCCGCCTCGGTCCAGCTGTTGGGGATGAGCAGGCCGATGACGTGGCCGACCAGCACCACCAGGATGCCGAAGTGGAACAGCGGGCTGCCGATGCGCAGCAGCCGGCTCTCGTAGAGCTGGGAGGAGCGGGTGGTCCAGCCGAACTTGTCGTAGCGGTAGCGCCAGACGTGTCCGCCGGTGAACAGCACCAGCGCCACGTACGGCAGGATCACCCACAGCAGGATGCCGAGCGCGCCGGGGTCGGCGGTGTTCTGGGCCAGGTGCGTCATCGGCGGCCTCCCACCGGGTCGGGCATGTACTGGGGCGGGGCGAAGGGCGCCAGGCCCACCTCCTCCTCGGGCGGACCCTCGGCGGCCAGGCGGGCGACGGCCTCGCGCTCGTCGCCGCCCAGCGGCGGCAGGGTGGCCGAGACCGAGTCCAGGACGTGCGCCCAGGGCGCGCCGGTGTCGTGCAGGGCCAGGCGCAGCAGTTCCAGGCCGGCGCGGTGCTCGGTCAGCAGCTTCCGCCCGGCCTCGGGCTCGCCGGCGGCGAACTCCAGGACGACGGCCAGGTGGTCGGGCAGTTCCTCGTCGGTCAGGCGCAGTCCGGCGGCGGCGTACGTCCGCTTGATGCGCAGCAGCGCCACACCGCGCTTGCGGGTGTCGCCGTGGGCGTAGTAGGTCAGGAACGGGCAGCAGCGTCTGCGGTGGTCGAAGACCTCCACGTACTCGGCGGCCAGGCGGGCGGCGCCGGTGCGCTCGGCGTGGTCCAGGAAGCGGTGCAGGGGGGCCGCGACCGGTGCGGGCAGCGCGGCCGCGACCCGGCGGGCCAGGTGGATGCGGCCGTCCAGGTGCTCGTCGGGGTAGGCCAGCAGCAGCGACTGAACCTGCCAGGCCGGTGCGGGCAGGGAGGCTTCCGGTCCGGACGTGTGCCCGGACGTGTGCCCGGTGGCGCGCTCGGGGGTGTGGTCGGTGGTGCGGGGGGTCATGGCTTCGGCTCGCTCTCGGCGTTCGGGTCGGTGCCGTCCATCGGTTCCCTCGGGGGCGCCTCCCCGCTGCCGGGACTGTCGGGGAACAGCCCCTTCGGGCGGCCCTTTCCGTCCCAGTTGAGGAGGTTGACGCGATTGGCCTTGTCCGCCGGGTCGGTGAAAGAGTCGGTGGTCTGGCGGGCGTGGAGCATCCGGAAGTTCTCCACGGCCACCGGGTCGGGCCCGCCGGACGCCTCCCCGAACGGGCCGGAGCCTCCCGCCCGTCGCCCGGCCCCTCCCATCCCGGGGCCGCCCTCGTAGTCCAGGCTGCACTCGGTGGCCAGTTCCTCCAGGCCGTGCGCCTGCTCGGCGTGGGCGGGCGGGATGACGTACCGCTCGTCGTACTTGGCCAGTGCCAGCAGCCGGTACATCTCGTACATCTCCTCCTCGCCCATGCCGACGGCGGCCGGGATGGAGGCGTCGGGCTCACGGCCGAGGTTGATGTCGCGCATGTAGCTGCGCATGGCGGCGAGCCTGCGCAGCACGGCGTCGACGGGGGCCGGGTCGCCGGCGGTGAACAGTTCGGCGAGGTACTCGACGGGGATGCGCATCGCTTCGATGGCGGCGAAGAGGTTGCCGCGGTCCTCGGCGTCGTGGCCGGTGCCGCGCACGGCGTCCACGACCGGGGACAGCGGCGGGATGTACCAGACCATGGGCATGGTGCGGTACTCCGGGTGCAGCGGCAGGGCCACCTTGTAGGTGTTGATCAGGGAGTGCACCGGGGAGCGCTGGGCGGCCTCGATCCAGTCGCGGGGGATGCCCTCGCGCTCGGCCGCCGCGATCACTTCCGGGTCGTCCGGGTCGAGCAGGATGCTCCGCTGCGCCTCGTACAGGTCCTTGTCGTCGGGGGTGGAGGCGGCCTCCAGCACGCGGTCGGCGTCGTAGAGGACCAGGCCGATGTAGCGCAGCCGCCCGACGCAGGTCTCGGCGCAGACGGTGGGCAGACCGACCTCGATGCGCGGGAAGCAGAAGGTGCACTTCTCCGCCTTGCCGGTGCGGTGGTTGAAGTAGACCTTCTTGTACGGGCAGCCGGTCACGCACATCCGCCAGCCGCGGCAGCGGTCCTGGTCGACCAGGACGATCCCGTCCTCGCTGCGCTTGTAGATCGCCCCCGAGGGGCAGGAGGCGGCGCACGAGGGGTTGAGGCAGTGCTCGCAGATGCGCGGCAGGTAGAACATGAAGGTCTGCTCGAACTCGAACTTCACCTTGTCCGCGATCTCGGCGACCAGCACGTCCTTGCTTCCGTGCTCCGGTGCCCCGCCGAGGTTGTCGTCCCAGTTCGCCGACCAGGTGATCTTCATGTCCTCACCGGTGATGAGGGACTTGGGCCGGGCGACGGGGGTGTGCTCCTGCAGGGGCGCGTTGGTGAGGGTCTCGTAGTCGTACGTCCACGGCTCGTAGTAGTCGTCGAGCGCGGGCAGCTTGGGGTTGGAGAAGATGGTGATCAGCTTCTTGAACCGGCCGCCGGCCCTGAGCTTCAGCCGTCCGCGCCTGTTGACCTCCCAGCCGCCCTTCCAGGTCTCCTGGTCCTCGTAGCGGCGCGGGTAGCCCTGGCCGGGCCGGGTCTCGACGTTGTTGAACCAGACGTACTCCACGCCGCTGCGGTTGGTCCACGCCTGCTTGCAGGTGACCGAGCAGGTGTGGCACCCGATGCACTTGTCGAGGTTCATCACCATCGCCATCTGGGCCATGACCTTCATCAGTAGGTCACCTCCTGGGAGCGGCGGCGGATGACGGTGACCTCGTCGCGCTGGTTGCCGGTGGGGCCGAGGTAGTTGAAGGCGAAGGAGAGCTGGGCGTAGCCGCCGATCAGGTGGGAGGGTTTGATCAGCAGCCTGGTCAGGGAGTTGTGGATGCCGCCGCGCCGCCCGCTGGTCTCGGCGCGGGGCACGTCGATGAGCCGGTCCTGCGCGTGGTGCATGTAGACGGTGCCCTCCGGCATGCGGTGGGAGACGATCGCGCGTGCGACGACCACGCCGTTGCGGTTGACCGCCTCGATCCAGTCGTTGTCGGCCACCCCGATCTTCCGTGCGTCCTCCCGGCTCATCCAGACGGTCGGTCCGCCGCGGGAGAGCGAGAGCATGAACAGGTTGTCCTGGTACTCGGAGTGGATGGACCACTTGTTGTGCGGGGTCAGATACCGCACGGTGACGCCCAGTTCGCCGGTACTGCCGACCTGGGGCTCGTCGAAGAGGGCGTGCATGTTCAGCGGCGGCCGGTAGACGGGCAGCCATTCGCCCAGCTCCGCCATCCAGTCGTGGTCGAGGAAGAAGTGCTGGCGTCCGGTGAGGGTGTGCCAGGGCTTGAGGCGCTCGACGTTGATGGTGAAGGGCGAGTAGCGCCGCCCGCCGGACTCCGACCCGGACCACTCGGGGGAGGTGATGACGGGGACGGGCCGGGACTGGGTGTCGGCGAAGGTGACCTGTTTGCCCTCGTGTTCGGCGGCAAGGTCGGCCAGTTGGGTGCCGGTACGGGCCTCGACGGTGCGGAAGCCCTGGGTGGCCAGGTGCCCGTTGGTGGTGCCGGACAGAGCGAGCATCGCCTCGCACGCCTGGACGTCGCGGGCGATGGAGGGGCGGCCGTCGGCCGCGCCGCCGTGGACGGTGCCGTTCTTGCCGCGCAGGTACTCCAGTTCCCGGTCGAGCTTGAAGGTGACGCCCTTGGTGGTGGCGCCCAGGTCGTCCAGCAGGGGGCCCAGGGCGGTCATCTTGTCCGCAACGGCCGCGTAGTCGCGTTCGACGGTCACCAGTTTCGGCATGGTGCGGCCGGGGACGGGCTCGCACTCGCCGGCCTTCCAGTCCCGTACGCGGCCGTGGGGGTTGGCCAGTTCGTCCGGGGTGTCGTGCAGGAGCGGGGCGGCGACCACGTCGCGGAGGGTGCCCAGGTGGTCGGCGGCCAGCCGGCTGAACGCTTTCGCGATGGTGTTGAAGGCGTCCCAGTCGGTGCGGGTCTGCCAGGGCGGGGAGATGGCCGGGTTGAACGAGTGCACGTAGGGGTGCATGTCGGTGGTGTTGAGGTCGTGCTTCTCGTACCAGGTGGCGGCCGGGAGCACGATGTCGGAGTAGACGGTGGTGGACGTCATCCGGAAGTCCAGCGACAGCAGCAGGTCGAGCTTGCCGGTGGGGGCCTGCTCGCGCCAGACCACGTCCCGCGGGCGGGCCCCCTCGGGCGCCTCCTCGGCGCGCACGGAGGAGTCGGTGCCCAGCAGGTGCTTGAGGAAGTACTCGTTGCCCTTGGCGGAGGAGCCCAGCAGGTTGGCCCGCCACACCGTCAGCACGCGGGGGAAGTTGGCCGGGTCATCCGGGTCCTCGGCGGCGAACCGCAGCCGCCCGGCCCTGAGTTCTTCGACCACGTACTCCCCCACCTCGCGGCCGGCCGCCGCGGCGTCCTCGGCCACGGCCAGCGGGTTGCGGTCGAAGGTTGGGTAGGAGGGCATCCAGCCCATGCGGGCGGACTGGGCGATGACGTCGGCCGTGGTCTTCCCGGTGAACGTGCCGCCCGCGGAGGCCGCCGAGAGGGTGTCGGCGCTGAAGGGGTCGTAGCGGAACTGGTCGGTGTGCAGGTACCAGTAGGCGGTCTGGATCATCTGCCGGGCGGGCCGGTTCCAGTCGGCGGCGGTGGCCAGCGCCGAGTAGCCGGTGATGGGGCGGACCTTCTCCTGGCCGACGTAGTGGGCCCAGCCGCCGCCGTTGACGCCCTGGCAGCCGGTGATGGTGGTCAGGGTGAGGAAGGCCCGGTAGATGGTGTCGGAGTGGAACCAGTGGTTGGTGCCCGCCCCCATGATGATCATGGAGCGGCCGCCGGACTCCTCGGCGTTGTCGGCGAACTCCCGCCCGATGCGGGCGGCCTTCTCCGCCGGGACACCGGTGACGGCCTCCTGCCAGGCGGGGGTGTAGGGCTGGGAGGCGTCGTCGTAGCCTGTGGGCCAGGTGCCGGGCAGCCCGTCGCGGGCGACGCCGTACTGGGCCAGCAGCAGGTCGAAGACGGTGGTGACCGTCTTCCCGTCGATCCGGCGCACGGGGACACCGCGGCGCAGTGACGCGGCCCGGCCGTCGGGGGTGTCGAAGCGGGGCAGTTCGACCTCGACCGCCGCCTCGCCACCGCCGGAGGCGGTGAGCAGCGGGTCGGTGTCGCCCAGTTCCAGGTTCCACTTCCCGGCGCCGGACTCGCCCCAGCGGTGGCCGAGCGAGCCGTTCGGCACCACCGGCTCCCCGGTGGCCGAGTCCAGCAGGACGGTCTTGAACTCCGCGTTCTCCGCCTCCGCTTCGGCGCCGCCGAGGTCGGCGGCGGTCAGGAACTTGCCCGGCCGGTACGCGCCCGCCCCGCCCTCCTCCAGGTGGACCAGGAACGGCAGGTCGGTGTAGCGCTTGACGTAGTCGGCGAAGCGCCCGGCCTGCCGGTCGACGAAGAACTCCTTGAGGATCACGTGCCCCATGGCCATCGCCAGCGCGCCGTCGGTGCCCGGCTGCGGGGCCAGCCACTCGTCGGCGAACTTGACGTTGTCGGCGTAGTCGGGGGCGACGGCGACGACCTTCTGGCCCCGGTAGCGGGCCTCGGCCATCCAGTGCGCGTCGGGGGTGCGGGTCACCGGCAGGTTGGAGCCCCACATGACCAGATAGCCGGCGTCCCACCAGTCGCCGGACTCGGGGACGTCGGTCTGGTCCCCGAAGACCTGCGGGGAGGCCACCGGCAGGTCGGCGTACCAGTCGTAGAACGACAGCATCGCCCCGCCGAGCAGGGAGTAGAAGCGGGCCCCGGCGGCGTGGGAGACCATCGACATCGCCGGGATCGGGGAGAAGCCCGCCAGCCGGTCGGGGCCGTACTCCTTGATGGTGTGGACGTGCGCGGCGGCGATCATCTCGGCCGCCTCCTCCCAGGTGGCCCGTACCAAACCCCCCTTGCCGCGCACCGACTTGTAGCGCCGGGAGCGCTCGGGGTCGGAGACGACGTCGGCCCAGGCCGCCACCGGGTCGCCCAGGCGCTGTTTCGCCTCGCGGTACATCTGGAGCAGCACCCCGCGCACGTACGGGTAGCGCACCCGGGTGGGCGAGTAGGTGTACCAGGAGAAGGCGGCGCCGCGCGGGCAGCCGCGGGGTTCGTACTCGGGGCGGTCGGGGCCGACCGACGGGTAGTCGGTCTGCTGGGCCTCCCAGGTGATGATGCCGTCCTTGACGTACACCTTCCACGAGCACGAGCCGGTGCAGTTGACCCCGTGGGTGGAGCGCACCACCTTGTCGTGAGACCAGCGGTCGCGGTAGAAGGTGTCGGCCTGGCGTCCGCCGATGCGGTACAGGGCCCGGCGGTCCCCGGAGACCTCGGCGCGGGTGAAGAAGCGGCGGCTGCCCACCAGGGCGTCGGTCAACTCACCGTCCAGGCCGGGAGGTTGCTCCCTCTCCGCCGTTGTCTTCCTGTTCCTCGCTCTCACCAGCGCGTCCCTCCCGGGATCGGAAGTCGGTTCGCGCACCGGGCCGCGGACGGCCAGGCGCTCACTTCCGAGTGGACACGATCCCCGCCCCGCGCCGGTGCTGGCACGTTGATTACCCGGGAAACAAGATCTCACACGGGCCGTTCGGAACGGTTTCCGATCGTTCACCGGCGCGTTCGCGCGGTCAGGCCGCGGCGGCGGGCTTCCCCGATCCGGCGCGGCCGCGGACGGCGGCGACCGCCTCCCAGTCCTCGGTGTCCAGGACGGACAGGGCGGCGGGGAAGACGCCGTCCTGCTCCTTGAGGATGTGCTCGCGCAGCGTCTCCAGGGCCTCCCACAGACGCCGCGGCCAGTCCGGGTCGGCCGGTGTGCCGCCCTCGGCCTCGGCCAGCACCGACTCGATGCGCCGGTGCTCGTCCTCCAGCGCCGCGATGTGGTCGGGGAACTCCTGCCTCATCGCGGGGAAGAGGCCGTGCTCCTCGACCTCGGTGTGCGGGCCGAGGACCGCTGCGATGTTCCGGGCGGCCTGTGCCATCCGGGGGACGTCGCCGTCGCTTCGGGCCGCACGCACCTCGCCGATCATGTTGACGACCGTGTCGTGTTCACGGGTCAGCTCCTCGATGGCTTCCAGGGACTGGCAGCCGCAGTACTCGCACATGTCTCCTCCTTCCTCTCGTCCTCCGGGCGGGCAGGCGTTGTGCCGTCAGGCGTTGTGCCGCTCCACGGCCCGCCGCACCCCGGTGAGGGTGAAGACCAGGGCCGCCGCGGCGACCAGGGCCAGCAGCGCCAGGCCGATGGCGTAGGAGCCGGTGGCTCCGTGGACCGCGCCCATCACCAGCGGCGGCAGGAATCCGCCCAGTCCCCCCGCGGCGCCCACCACACCGGTGACCGAGCCGACCTTGTCCGCCGGGGCGGCCAGCGAGACCAGGGCGAAGGTCGCGCCGCTGCCGGCGCCCAGGGCGACGGCCATGGACAGGAAGGCCACGGTGCCCTGCGGGGCCAGTTCCAGGGTGAAGGACTGCATCACGGCCCCGACGACCACCACCGCCAGGGAGGCGGCCAGGACGCGTACCGGGCCGAAGCGGTCCGACAGCCATCCGCCGATCGGGCGCATCAGCACCGCCAGCACTACGAATCCGGCCATCCGGTTGGCCGCGTCCGTCTGCTCCAGGCCGTAGGCGGTCCTGAGGTAGACCGGCAGGTAGACCGAGAAGGCGACGTAGCCGCCGAACGCCACCGCGTACAGCGCCGACGCCTGCCAGGTGATTTCCAGACGGGCGGTGGCGGCCAGCCGGCGCAGCAGGGGCTGGGAGGGCACGGTGCGGCCGGGGGCGTCGCGCAGCACGGCGTAGGCCAGCACCGCGTAGAGGGCGAGGGCGACGGCGGTGATCACGAACGGGGTGGCGGTGCCGTGGTCCTTGACGAGCTGGACCGTGGTCAGGGCGCTGATGGCGGTGCCGCCCATGCCCGCGCCGAAGATCCCGACCGCCAGGCCGCGGCGCTCGGGCGGGAACCAGGCGTTGACGAACGGCACGCCGATGGCGAAGGCGGTGCCGCCGATGCCGAGGAAGAAGCCGCCGACCAGCAGTCCCGCCAGGGAGGTGTGGCCGGACAGACCCAGATAGAGGACGGGGACGATGGTCGCGGCGGAGACCAGCGGGAACATCACCCGGCCACCGAACCGGTCGGTGAGCGCGCCCACCGGGATACGGCCCACCGAGCCGACGATCACCGGCACCGCGACGATCAGCGACTGCTCGAAGGAGGACAGCTCCAGGATCTCCTGGAAGCGGGGCCCCAGCGGGCTCAGCAGCGCCCAGGCCCAGAAGTTCAGGGCGAAGCCGAGGGTGGCGACGGTCAGCATCAGCAGACGCCGCTTCGCGGCCTCGTCGGCGCCGGCCCCCTCGGCGGTCGGACGGGCGGGCGCGGTCGTCCCACGCGGCTCACGGTCCATGGTGGTTTCCGTATCCGTTCCGTACGGCAGTGTGGTCATGTCGTCCTCAACCGGCTCGATGGTGACTCCGTGTCGCGGGCCAAAACCGGCGGTGTGTGCCCAGGTGCCCTGAGCGGCCGGTGCCATGCCCGCACCTCAAGGGTCTTCACACCCCTGTCCGGCCGTAAGGGACCAAGAGGTCCCGCGAGGGACCATTGGTCTCCCCTTCCCGGGGCCGCCCGGCGCGCCCCCGCGGCACCCGCCCCCGCGGCGCGGCGTCCATCAGGTGACGGGCAGGGCCGCGGCCAGGAGCACCACTCCCAGGGAGCCCACCAGGGAGGCGACCGCCAGGGCGCGGGCCAGCTCCGGGCGGCCCCGCGAGTGGGCCCGCCCGTGCAGCGCGGCGACGGCCATCACGGCGGTGAACAGGGCCAGTTTGGCGGCCAGGGTCCGCCCGTAGCCGGGCTCGGCCAGCGAGGCCCAGGTCACCCCCTTGTGCCAGGCCATCGCCACCCCGCTGGTCAGCTGGAGGGGCAGGAACACCATCCCGGTGAGCTTCCCGAAGCGGCGTCCGGCCTCCCGGACGAACCGCCCCCGGGCCTCGGGGGCCGGCATCCGGCGGGCCAGCGGCAGGATCACCAGCGACAGGGTCAGTTGCCCGCCGACCCACAGCGCGGCCCCGATGACGTGGGCGAAGCGTACGAGGGCCCAGGCGTCCACCCCGTTCACCTCCTCACCTCCACCACTCCGTGGGCGCCGGCCTCGGCACGGCGCATGTCGTGGTCGACGAACGGGTAGCGGCCGGCCTCGGGGAACACCGTCTCGGCGAAACCGCCCTGCGCCGGGGCCAGATCGAGCACCTGGGCCCCTCCGGGATCGTCCGGACGCAGCAGGTGGGCGCCCTCCTTGTAGACGGTGTCGAAGACGGTGCCCACCACGTGGAAGGCGACCCCGTCGCCAGGCCCGGCCGCGACCGCCCAGAAGCGGACCCGCTCCCCGGCCTTCGCGGTCAGGGGCTCCTCGGCGTACTGGCCGGCCACCCCGTTGAAGGCCCAGGCGTCCGGGCGGTTGGCGCGCATCTTCGCCACCTGCTCCTCGCCGCCGGGGGTGCCCAGGTAGAGCTGGGAGGTCACCAGCAGGTACTCCCGGTCGGCCTCGGGCAGGCCGGGAGGATCGATGACCACGGCCCCGTACATGCCGTTGGCGATGTGCTGGAGCATCGGCGCGGTGCCGCAGTGGTACAGCCAGGCGCCCGCCCGCTCGGCGGTGAACCGGTAGGTCAGCGACTGGCCGGGTTCGATGGTGCGCATCGGCCGGTCGGGGGCCAGCGCCCCGGCGTGGAAGTCGACGCTGTGGCCGATCGACCCGTCGTTGACCAGGGTGATCTCGAAGGTGTCGCCGACCCGGCCGCGCAGGGTCGGGCCCGGCGCGGTGCCGCCGAAGGTCCACATCCGCTGCCGCACCCCGGGGGCGACCTCGATGTCCTTCTCCACCGTGCGCAGGGTCACCCGGTGGGTTCGGCCCGGGCCGGCGGGCGGCAGCGCGGCCGGGCGGGAGGACCAGCCGGGCGAGAAACCTGCGGCCGGGGCGTGTCCCCCGTGCTCCTCCTCCCCGCCGGTGCCCCCGGTGCCGCCCTCCCGTACGGCGATGCGCATGCTCATGCCCGCGGCGCGGTGTCCGGCCACGGTGCACCACGCCTCACGGCTCGCGGTGACCGGTCCGACGTCCAGCACATGGGTGTCGCCCTCCGCCAGCATCGGGGTGGCGGGACCGTCCTCCACACGCAGGTCGTGCCGCATGGCATCCCGGTTGACGACCTCCAGGACCAGGCGGGTGCCGGAGGGGACCTCGACGGTGGCGGGGCTGACCCGCATGGCCTTCAGCTCCACGCGCACGGTGCGCGTCCCGGAGGCGGCGGTGCCGGCGCCCCCGCCGCCCGCCGCCTCCGCCCCGCCGCCCGCCGCCTCCGCCCCGCCGCCCGGTGTCCCGGCCACCAGTACGGCCAGCACGGTCAGCAGGACGCCGGCCGCGGCTCCGAACAGGGGCGCCCGCCGCGAGGTGCTCGTGGGCGGGGGTCCGCCGCGGGGTCCGGGCGGCCGGTCGGCCTGGGTGGACGGGCCGGGGGTGCCCGGTGGCGGGGCGTCTGCCGCCTCTGCCGGGGGTGGGGTGGTCACGTGCGCTCCTCAGGGTCCCGTCGCGGTCGCGGCGGATGATCGGGACATCGAGGCCGATTGTCGTTCCGGGGCGTGCCGGCGTTCGGGCGGCGAAGGTCCCCCGCGCCGGGACTTTCGGCCCCCGGTCCGGACCCGGGGGTCCCGGGCCCGGACCGGGGGCGGCCGCGTCAGCGGTGGGTGAGGCGCAGACGCCAGGCACGCGGGCCGCGCTCCAGGTACTCCACCGCGAAGGCGCCGCCGGTGCGCTGCTCGATCTGGGCCAGCAGGGGCAGCGGGTCGTGCGGCGCGACCAGCACCATGGACCGTCCCTCGGGAACGGCCTCGAGCGCTCCGAAGACCGTGGCGTGGCGGATGGCGTGCGGGACCTCGCGCACGTCCAGTTCGGGCGCCTCACCTGCGTCCGTCTCCCCGCAGGCGCAGCCCCCGCCGCAGCCGCCCTCCTCGCCGCCCCGGCCCGTCCCGCCCGGCTCTTCGTGGCCGGACTCCTCGTGGCCGGACTCCTCGTGGCCGCCGAGCAGTTCGTGCATTCCGGCGAGCATCTCGGCCAGGGAGACGTCGGGCGCGGCGGCGATCAGCGGCAGCACCAGGGCGTTCTCCTTGTCCAGGTGCTCCTCGAAGAGGACCTGGAGCGCCCGGGCGTCGGCCGCCGCGCGGGCCGGGGTGAGCGGGGCGCGCAGTGCGTCGACGAGCGCTCCGATCCTGCGGTGCTCGGCGAGCATGCCGTCGACCAGCAGCCGGGCCTCGTCGGTGCGGTGCGCGGCGGGGTAGAGGGCGGACTCCTCGGCGGCGGCGTGCGGGAGGAGTTCGCGGTCGCAGAAGGCGACCAGGCCCGCGCGGGCACGGCCGGTGGCGGCCGGGTCGCGGTCGGCCGCGTCCAGCAGCATCGCGACGCGTCCGGCCAACTGGCCGGCGAGCTGCGCGTGGTGGGCCTCGACGGCTTCGACGGCCGCGGCATCCCGGGGGTCGGAGGCGAGGGTGAGAGTGCTCATGGCTTTCCTCCCGAAGGTGGGCGGCCCACCGGGTCGTCCGGGGCCGGCGCGAGCAATATACTACGGACATGTCCGTGAGAAATAAGGGTCCACTGCCGGGCGGCGGCTCGGACGACCGTCCGCCGGTCTCCCGGCAGCGCAGGGCGGTCCTGCAGCATCTGCGCGGCCGGACGCAGCCGGTCACGGCCGCCGGCCTCGCGGCGGAGTGCGGACTGCACTCCAACACCGTCCGCGAGCACCTCGACGCCCTGGTCGACGCCCGTCTGGCCGACCGCGAGCGGGCCCCGGCCGCCGGCCGGGGCCGGCCCGCCTGGCTCTACCGGGCCCGGGCGCCGCAGCAGTCCGCCGTGCGTGAGTACGCCGGGCTGGCCACCGTCCTCGCCGCGCGGATCGCCCGCACCAGCCCCGACCCGCGCGCCGATGCCCTGGCCGCCGGGGAGGAGTGGGGCCGCGCCCTGCTCGCCGGGCAGGAGCCCGCGCGCGATCCCGGGGAGGCGCGCGCAAGGGTGCTGGTGCTGCTGGAGGAGATCGGCTTCGCCCCGCAGCCGGACGGGCCCGGCGGGACGGCCCGCGAGGTGCGGTTGCCGCGCTGCCCCTTCGTCGAGGCCGCCCGCGAGTACCCCGGCGTGGTCTGCGCCGTCCACGAGGGCCTGGTCAGGGCGGGGCTGGCCGCCCTGGGCGGGGACGCGGAGCGGGTGGCGCTGCACCCCTTCGCCGAACCGGACGCCTGCCGGCTGAGCCTGGGCGCCGAACCGCACGGACCGTCGAAGGACGACACCACCGGAGGGGACCGGTGACCGGCCCTGGAGCGGTCCCGGCCGCCGCCGCGGCCCGGCGCACGGGCGCCCGCCGCGCCGTCCTGCTGCTGCCGGCCGGGCTGGCCCTGCTCGCCGGGCTCGACGCCGCCCTGCTGCTGCTCGGCCTGCCCGCCCCCGTCGACGCCGACCGACTGCCGCGCGTGCACGGCGTGTTGCTGGTGCTCGGCTTCGCCGGGGCGCTGGTGTCGCTGGAGCGGGCGGTCGCCCTGGGCGCCCGCTGGGGGTACCTCTCCCCCGCCTGCCTGGGCGCGGGCGGCCTGCTGGTGATCGCGCCCGGCGGACTCCGTCCGGGCGGGCTGCTGCTCGCCTCCGGCGCCGCCGTCCTGCTCGCGGTGTACGTCCGGCTGTGGCGGCGGCAGCCCGGCCCGGCTCTGGCCGTGCAGGCCGCGGGCGCGGTGGCCGCGCTGGGCGCCGCGCTGCTGTGGCTCGGGGGACTCGACGTGCCCCGGCTGCTGCCCTGGCTGGCCGCCTTCCTGGTGCTGACCATCGCCGGGGAGCGGCTGGAGCTGTCCCGGGTGGGGCTGCTGCCGCCCCGCGCCGAACACTCCTTCCTCGCCTGCTCCGGCGCCGTGCTCACCGGAGCCGTCGCCGCCCTGCTGTGGCCCGCCGCCGGCACCCTGCTGCTGGGGGCCGCGCTGCTGGCCCTGGTCGGCTGGCTCACCGCGTACGACGTCGCCCGCCGGACGCTGCGCTCCACCGGGCTGCCCCGCTTCGGCGCCGCCTGCCTGCTGGCCGGTTACGCCTGGCTGGGGCTGGCCGGAGCGCTGTGGCTGGTGTACGGGCCGATCGCCGGCGGGGCGCGGTACGACGCGGTGGTGCACTGCGTCTTCCTGGGCTTCGTGCTGTCGATGATCATGGCGCACGCCCCGGTGATCCTGCCCGCGGTGCTGCGCCGCCCCCTCCCCTACCACCCCGCACTCGCCGCACCGGCCTGGCTGCTGCACCTCTCGCTGGCCCTGCGGGTCCTGGTGGGCGACCTGCGGGGTGTGGAGTGGGCCTGGCGGCTGGGCGGGGCCCTCAACATCGCCGCCGTGCTGCTGTTCGCGGCGGTGGCGGTGTCCTCGTCGGTGGCCGCCGCCCGCCGTTCCCGGACCGGTGCTTCCCGGGCCGGAACTCCCCGGGCCGCCGGGCCCGGCTCGCCCAGTCCGTCCACCCAGACCTCCCCGTCCACCCCCTCCGCCCCGGAGGTCTCCCGGTGACGCTCCTCTCCCCTCCTCCCGGCTCCCCCTCCCCCGGCCCCTCCGGCGGCTCGCCTGCCGGGAGAACCGGGCGCTCACCGCGCGCCTCCTGGCACCTGGGCGCGAACGCGGTGGTGGCGCTGTGGCTGACGCTGTTCGCCGCCGCGGCGGCCGGGCACCACTTCCTGCCGTCCGCCCGCTGGCTGATGGCCCATCTGCTGCTGCTCGGTGCGGTGAGCAACGCGATCGTCGTCTGGTCGGGGCACTTCGCCGCCTCGGTGCTGCGGCTGCCGGAGGCGAACCGCGGGGCCCCGGCCGCATGGCGGCTGGTCTGCCTCAACGCCGGCGCCGCCGCCGTGATCGGCGGGATGGCCGCCGGGGTGTGGCCGGCCGTCCTGGCGGGCGGGACGGCCGTGGCGGGCGCGGTGACGGCCCACGCGGTGTGGCTGGTGCGGCTGACGCGCCGCGCCCTGCCCGGCCGTTTCACCATGACCGTTCGCTACTACGTGGCCGCCGCCTGTCTGCTGCCCGCGGGGGCCGCGCTGGGCGTGGTCATGGCACGCGGCGATCTGTCCGGCGGCCTCCACGCACGGCTGCTGACGGCCCATCAACTGGTCAATCTGCTGGGCTGGGTGGGCCTGACCGTGGCCGGGACGCTGATCACCCTGTGGCCCACGATGCTGCGCACCAAGGTGGCGGACGGCGCGGAGCGCGCGGGCCGGCGCGCCCTGCCCGTACTGCTCGCCGGGCTCGGCGCGGCCGTCGCCGCCGTGCTCGCCGGCCCGCCGCCCCTGGCCGCCGCCGGGGTCGCCGCCTACGCCGCCGGGTGGGCGGTGGCGGGCGTGCCCTGGACGCGCGAGGCGCGGACGAAGGCGCCGCACTCCTTCGCCACCTGGTCGGTGGCGGCGGGCGGGGTGTGGCTGCTCGGTTCGCTGGCGGGCCTGGCCTGGGTCCTGCTGACCTCGTCCTCCTGGCCGCAGGCGGCGGCGCGGGTGCCGGCCCTGACCGCGCCGCTGGCCGCCGGGTGGATCGCCCAGACCCTGCTGGGCGCGCTGACCTTCCTGGTGCCGGTCGTGCTCGGCGGCGGGCCGGCCGCCGTACGGGCCGCCTCCGCCGCGCTGGAGCGGGGCTGGCCCTTCCGGCTGGCCGCGGGCAACGCCGCGCTGGCGCTGTGCCTGCTGCCGGTGCCCTCGGTGGTCCGGGTGGTGGGCTCGGTGCTGCTGCTGGGTGTGCTGGTCGCCTTCCTGGTGCTGCTGGTCCGCACCGTCGCGGGCGGCCTGCGGGCCCGCCGGGGCGGGGCCTCGGCCCCTCCCGCACGGCCGCCCGCGCAACCGTCCGGGAAGCCGGGCGGAGGGGCCCGCCCGTACCGCGTCCTGGGCGGCGTCGCCGCGGGGCTGGCGGCGGTGGTGCTGGCGGTCGCGGTGGGCGGCGCGGCGGATGTGCGCTCCCTGCCGGCCCTGCCCCGTGCCGCCTCGGGCACGGCGGACGGCGCGACGGACGCAGGTGTGCGGGCCACCGGTGGGACCACCACCGTGGAGGTGGTGATGCGCGGGATGCGGTTCCACCCGGCCTCCGTGGAGGTGCCCGCCGGGAACCGCCTGGTGATCGAGGTGCGCAACGAGGGCGACGACGGCCACGATCTGGTGCTGGAGTCCGGCGCCCGCACCGGCCGGCTCGCCCCCGGCGAGCGGGAGACGCTGGACGCCGGGGTCGTCGACCGCGATCTGGAGGGCTGGTGCTCGGTGGTGGGGCACCGGCGGATGGGCATGGTGTTCGGCGTACGGGTCACCGGCGACAGCGGTGGCGGCACTGCGGCCGACCCGCGGGATTCCGAGGGGCCCGCGGGCCCCTCGGAACACGGGGAGCACGGGGAGCACGGCGAACGGGGCGGCGCCGGCGAGGAGTCCGCCGCCTCGGCGTTCGACCCCATGGCCGAGCCCGCCCCCGGCTTCACCGCCCGTGACGCCGTGCTGCCGCCCGCCGCCGGCGGCTCCGGGCCGCGCGTCCACCGCCGGACCCTGACGGTGCGCGAGACCGTGCGCGAGGTCGCCCCCGGGGTGCGGCAGCGGATGTGGACCTTCGGCGGCACCGCGCCGGGCCCGACCCTGCGCGGCCGGGTCGGCGACACCTTCGAGATCACCCTGGTCAACGACGGGTCGATCGGCCACAGCGTCGACTTCCACGCCGGGGCGCTGGCCCCCGACCGGCCGATGCGCACCATCGAACCCGGCCAGTCGCTGACCTACCGGTTCACCGCCGAGCGCAGCGGGGTGTGGATGTACCACTGCTCCACGATGCCGATGTCGCTGCACATCGCCAACGGCATGTACGGGGCCGTGGTGATCGACCCACCACGACTGCCCCAGGCCGACCGGGAGTTCCTGCTCGTCCAGTCCGATCTGTACCTGGGCGGGCAGGGCGGCACGGCCGACGCGGACAAGTTGGCGGCCCTGCGGCCCGACGCCGTGGTCTTCAACGGCTACGCGAACCAGTACGCCCACGACCCGCCGGCCGTCCGCACCGGCGAGCGGGTACGGATCTGGGTGCTGGCGGCCGGGCCGAACCGTCCGAGCGCCTTCCACGTCGTCGGCGGCCAGTTCGACACCGTCCACCAGGAGGGCGCCTACCGGCTGCGTCCGGACGATCCGGGCAGCGGCGGCGCGCAGGTGCTGGATCTGGCCCCGGCCTCGGGCGGGTTCGTGGAGCTGACCTTCCCCGAGGCCGGCACCTATCCGTTCGTCTCGCACATCATGAGCGACGCCGAACGCGGCGCGAAGGGGGCCTTCAGGGTGACGGACTGAGCCGCTTCTCGAACCAGTGGTCGGCGTACTTCCCGCCGTTGTAGTCGGGGATCTCGGCGTAACCGCCGCGCGCGTACAGGGCGCGGGCCTCGACCAGATCGGCGCGGGTGTCCAGGCGGACCACCCGCGCGCCCAGCACCTCGGCGGCGGCGCGCTCGGCCGCCGCCAGCAGCCGCGCGCCTCCGCCCGTCCCCCGCGCGCCGGGGAGCACGAAGAGGCGGGTCAGCTCGGCGGTCCGCGCGTCCAGTACGCGCAGGCCGGCGCATCCGGCGGGCCGTCCCTGCCACCGGCCCACCAGGAAGTGGCCGGTGGGAGGGGTGAGATCGTCGCTGGGCTCCTCGGCGAGCGCCGCGTCGACCTCCTCCTCCGTGGCGCGGCGGCCGTGGTAGCGGCCGACGATGTCCTCGTAGTACGCGCGCAGCAGGGCCGCGGCCTCGGGATGCCCGACGTGCAGGGGCGCGATGTCCCAGAGTTCTCGGCGTTCGGTGTCCACGTGCCCCATCCTCACCGGCGCGGTCCGTCCGCGTCCTCCCGTTTTCCGCCCTGACCCGCCCCACCCGGCCCCCCCGGTCGGGGACCGGGCCCCGCGCGGCCGGTGGTCAGGGCGTACGGCCGCCCGCGCCGGCGGAGCGGGTGTGGGCGAGGATCGCGTCGGCCAGCGGCGGCACGGCCGCGCTTGCGAGCGCGTGCCCGAGCCCGGGGACGGTGACCAGCCGCGCGGAGGGGATCGCACAGGCCAGCCGGGCCGCGTGCGGCGGGGGTGTGACCGGGTCCTCGGGTGCGTCGACGACCAGGGTCGGGACCGTCACCCGCGCCAGTTCCGCTCCCCGTTCCATGCCGGACTGGTCGGCCAGCGCGTGTGCGGACGACGTGGCCCAGGTACCGCTGTGGGCGGCGACCCGGCGCTCCAGATCGCGGAACTCCTCGGCGTCGAAGGGCAGTACGCCGCCGTTGAGAAGGCGCCAGTGCTCCACCCGCCACTCCAGTTCGGCCTCCTGGTCGCGCTCCTGCCCCATCTGCTCCCACATCGTGAGCAGGCGTGGGTCGGGGCCGGGCAGGTCCTCGTCGGGGATCTCCGGGTCGGGGCGCGCGCCGCCCAGCACGGAGGTGCCCCACAGCGCGGCGCCGAGCAGTCGCCGCGGGTGGTCCAGGAGCAGCAACTGGACCAGGTAGCCGCCCATCGACATCCCCGCCACGTACGCCCGGTCGACGGACAGCGCGTCCAGCACCGCCACGGCGTCATCGGCGAGATCGCGCACGGCGTAGGGCCGTTCGTGGAAGGCGCGGGTGGAGCGGCCGGTGTCGCGGTGGTCGTAGCGGATGACGCGGTGGTGCCGCGCCAGCCGGGACACGAGCGCGTCGGGCCATCCCAGGCCGCTCGCTCCGGCGCCCATGATGAGCAGCAGCGGTGGCAGGTCGTCCTCTCCGGCGGTCTCGACCCACAGTCGGTAGCCGTCCCCCGCTTCGACGAAGGTCTCCATGTGTTCCCCCTTCAGTTCGGGCCGTGGTGCCGCAGGCCGTTGAGCGCGGTCTCCAGCAGCGCGTCGGCGTACTCCTCGGTCAGCGGCCCGCTGCGGGTCAGCCACCGCTGCGCCATCGGCGCGAAGATCGCGTCGACGGCGATGTCCAGGTCCAGTGAGGCCGGGAGCTGACCCGCGCGCTGTGCGGAGCGCAGCCGGGCCCGCTTGGCCTCCCGGGTGGGCTGCTCCACGCGGATGCGGTGTTCCTCGGCCAGAGCCTCGTCCTCGACCATCGCGACCGTCAGCGCCCGCAGCGGACGGTCCACCTCGGGACTGGCGAGCTCCAGCGCGGTGGCCCGCAGGACGGTGCGCAGGTCCGCCTCCAGATCACCGGTGTCGGGCAGCGGCACCGGCTCCTCGCCGTCGCCGAAGCTGCGCACGAGGATCGCCTCGAACAGCACCGCGCCCTTGGAGGGCCACCACCGGTAGATCGTCTGCTTGCCGACTCCGGCACGCGAGGCGATCGCCTCGATGCCGAGCCTGCCGTAGCCGACCTCTCCGACCAGTTCGAAGGCCGCTTCCAGGATCGCGGCGCGGGAGGCCGCGCTGCGCCGGGCGGCCATCGGTTGCTTGGGCATGACCGGACCGTAGCACATCCGAGACGGTACGTCTCGTCTCGCTTCTCGCGCCACAGGACGCCGCTCCCGGCGGGGCGCAAGCAAACCGCCGCGTTCACCCGAAGACCCCGTGGGCACCGACCGGCCGAACGCGGCTCCCGCACCCGGTTCGGCGGCGGCGCGAGCAGCGGCCCCGCCCGGGACCGGCCGAGAGGGAGGGAGCGGGAAGGCGCTACGCCGTCAGCGCACGCTCGCCGTCGTCGCCACCTTGGGCGCAGACGGCGGCCAGTTCGTCCAGGGAGATCCCCAGCGCGGCCGCCAGGGCCGCCACGGTGAAGAACGCCGGGGTCGGCGCCCGCCCGGTCTCGATCTTCCGCAGCGTCTCCGCCGACACCCCGGCCGCCGCCGCGACCTCCACCATGCTGCGTCCGCCGCGCGCTTCGCGCAGCAGCGCGCCGAGCCGCTCCCCGCGCTGCCGCTCCCACGGGGTCAGAGGAGTTCTCACCATGACCGTGATACTAATACCGGTATAAGAATTGGTTCGCATCGGCCTGGCGCGATGCGCCCCGGCCCGGCGCGGGCGGCCCGACACGGACGAGGAGCGGTGGACCATGGTGGAGATCAAGACCGACGCGGCACTGGAGGCCATGCGGGAGGCCGGGCGCGTCGTCGCCCGGGCCCTCGCGGCCGCCCGGGACGCGGCGGGCGTCGGAGTGTCCCTGCGGGAGCTGGACGAGGCGGCGCGCGCCGTCCTGGCCGAGGCGGGGGCGCGCTCACCCTTCCTGGGCTACCGGCCCTCCTTCGCGCCCACCCCGTTCCCGGCGGTGGTCTGCGTATCCGTCAACGACGCGATCGTGCACGGCGTCCCCGACGGCTACCGGCTGCGCGACGGCGACCTGGTCAGCGTCGACTGCGGCGCGGAACTCGACGGCTGGACCGGTGACGCCGCCGTCAGCTTCATCGTGGGCACTCCCCGGCCCGCCGACCTGGAACTGGTCAAGGCCACCGGGGAGGCGCTCGAGGCGGGCATCGCCGCGGCCACCGCCGGAAACCGGATCGGCGACATCTCGCACGCCATCGGCTCAGTCGCCGAGGCGGCCCGCTGCGGCATGCCCCGGGACTTCGGCGGCCACGGCATCGGCCGCCGCATGCACGAGGACCCCCACGTGCCCAACCGCGGGCGCCCCGGGCGCGGTTTCCCCCTGCGCCACGGAGTGGTCCTCGCCATCGAGCCGATGCTGATGGCCGGCGGGAGCGACGCCTACCGCACCGACACCGACGGCTGGACGCTGCGCACCGCAGACGGCAGCCGGGCCGCCCACATCGAGCACACCGTGGCGGTCACCGAGGAGGGCCCGCGCATCCTCACCCTGCCCTGACCGGGCCCGCGCCGGGCCCCCGGCGGGTGATCAGCTGGAAGAGGCGGGCGGTGTGCCGGTGGGCGGGCCGGTCGGTGAGCGCGAGTTCCAGCCGTTCCAGGTCGGCGTAGAAGGCCGGGTCGTGCTTGCGCTCGTCGTCGGTGATGTAGTCGCTGACGCTGCGGATGCCGTAGTGCGCGGCCCCCGGGCAGCCCAGGTCCTCCAGCCGGGAGGCGATCTCCTCGGCGGTGTACAGCGTCATGGCGGTGCCGAAGGTGCGGCCCTCGGCGCGGTCCCGGTCGAGGGCCGCCAGCGCGGCGGCCGGGTCCAGTCCGCGTACGGCCGCGACCAGCGGGGCGGAGTGGCGGTTGACGGCCATCACCGACAGCACGCCGCCCTCCCGCAGCGGCGCCACGGCCGCCGCCAGCATCTCCTCCGCCGCGTCCGAATCCCGCGCGTACTGGAGGACGTTGTGGCACAGCACGACGTCCCAGCCGCCCGAGGCGATCTCCCGCGGCAACTCCTCGACACGGGCCCGGACGCGGGTGACGCGGTCGGCCACTCCGGCCGCCTCCGCGCGCTCCCCGGCGGCGGCCAGCATCCCGGGGGCGAGGTCCACCAGGGTCACGCGGTGGCCGCGGGCCGCGAGCCGGACGGCGTCGCCGCCGTCTCCCCCGGCCAGGTCCAGGATCCGCAGGGGGCCGTCGCCGAGTCCGTCCAGATGGCGCAGGAGGTTGGCCTCGGCGAGGGCGAAGCGCAGGCGCCCCCAGGGGGCCTGCTGCCACTGCCGCCAGGCGGCCATGGACGAGTCGAACCTCTGCGCTGCCCCGGACATGCGCAGAGCCTAACCCGGGCGCCGACTCGGCGACCGCATACCGGAGTTGTGGTCCGTACCAATCCCCTGCCGATGTATTGCCCCGGCGTACCGGGCGGCCCAAGCTGTCGGGCATGGACCTGGAACTGCGGCACCTGAAGACGATCCGGGCGATCGCGGACGCGGGCAGTCTCACCCGGGCGGCCACGGCACTGGGCCTGGCCCAGCCGGCCCTCAGCGCACAGCTCAAGCGGATCGAACGCGCCCTGGGCGGGGCGCTGTTCACCCGCGGCCGGTTCGGGGTCCGGCCGACCGCGCTGGGCGAACTGGTGCTGGACCGCGCCTGTGTGCTGCTGCCCGCGGTGCGTGAACTCCAGGAGGAGGCCGTACGGTTCGCGCGGGCGTGGGAGGGCATGCCGCGCTTCCGGCTCGGCGGTACGCACGGGCCGCTGCTGGGCGGCCTGGTGGACCGGCTGGCGGAGTCCCACCCGCAGGTGGCGGTGACCACGCGCACCTCCTGGTCGGAACGGGAGATCGCCGCGCTGGTGGTCGAGGGGCGGGTGGACTTCGCCCTGGTCGGCGCCTGCGGGGAGAGCCCGCCGCCGGCGGCGGACCGGCTGGTGTGGCGGGAGATCGCCGTCGACCCGGTGTTCGTGATGCTGGGCCGGGACCATCCGCTGGCCGAACGGCGCGAGGTGGAACTGGCCGGGCTGGCCGGGGAGTCATGGGCCGACGTGCCGGGGGACGGCTGCTTCGCGGACTGCTTCGCCGCCGTCTGCGCCCGCGCCGGGTTCACCCCCGCCCGCGTCTACGAGACCGACACCGCCTCGTGTGTCCATCTGGTGCAGGTGGGGCGGGCGGTGGGGCTGTGCCGGGCTACGTTCCCGCCGGCTCCGGGCGTGGTGACCCGACCGCTGGCCGGGGCTCCGCTGCGCTGGCGGCATCTGGTCGGCTGGCATCCGGGCTCGCCCGCGGCGGGCGTCGCGGGACCGGTGGTCGCCCAGGCCCGCGCGGCGCACACCGAGGCCGCCGCCCGCAGCGCCAGTTACACCCGGTGGCTGGCCGACCACCCCGGGTTCGGCGCGACTTCCCCGGCGGGGGTCGGATGAACGCGGGATGACGATCGGATGAGATCGGACGGGACGGCACCGCGCGACACGCCGGAGCCTCCGGCGGGTGGCTCGGCGGCCCGTCCGGCCCCGCCGCCAAGGGTCCCGTAGCAGAACGGAGTTGCGCGGCGATCGGCGGGCCGCTGGTCGGGGCGTACGCCCGGACGGATGCGGAGTGCCGGTACCACCCCCACGGTGGCATCCCCCGGTCCGCTACAGTCCGTCGTCCTGGGAAGTGCCACAAGGGGGCTGAATGCGTCGCGATACATGCCCGGTCTGCGAGCAGCGGGCGCCGGTGACCGACGGGGTCATCGGCCACCACGAGAGCGAAGACCGAAGCTGCCGAGGAGCGGGCCGGACCGCCGCGGAGGCGCCGGCCCCGCAGGAGGGTGCTCCGCGTCCTGCCGGGAAGAAACGTACGAAGGCGGCCGCGCCCGTGCTCGCGGCCCTGGGCCTGGTCGGCCTGCTCCTCCTCGGCCTCGGGGCCGTTCGCGGCTCCGTGCCGCTCCTGGCGGGCGGTGCCGTCCTCCTCGTCGCGGCGGGGGCCGGTGTCCTGCTGAGCCGCCGCGCCCCGGCGGCCGGTGAGCGGACCGCCGCGCAGAGCGGTACCGAGGGGACGAAGACGGAGGAGGACGCGGCTGCCGTCCGCGCCGAGGCGGAACCGCTGACCGAGCCGGGGGCCGAGCCGCGGCAGGAGGCGGAACGCCGCGAGGAGGAGAAGGGGAGCGTCTCCGGTTCCGTCCTGGTGGAGACGGTCTCCGTGGAGGAGACCGCTCCGGAACGGCTTTCGGTGGGCGGTCTGTTCTTCTCCGATCCCGCTGACTCCGCCCCTCGGCCGGAGCGGTCCGACCGGTCGGACCTGGAGGAGAGCCGGGAGGAGAGCCGGGAGGAGGACCTGGAGGAGAGCCGGGATTCGGCTTCCCCCACGCCGGAGCCCGAGCACAGCACACGGGAACCGCAGGCGCGGGACGACGACTCCCCGGAGCCGGAGACCGGAGCGCCCGGGGCGCCGGAGCCGCGTGCCGACGAGCCGGCCTCCCCCACGGCGGAGGCGGTGAAGGCCGAGGCGCCCGCCCCGGAGGCCGAAACCCCCGCCGAGATCCCCGCTCCCCGGGCCGAGGGGGCAGCCACGGTGGCCACGGCCACCGTGGCTGCCGAGGAGACCGACGGCGCTGAGGCCGCGGCTTTGGAATCCCCCTCCGTCGACGAGCCGCCGTCCGCACCCGCCGAGGCGCCCGCAGCCGCCGACGCCTCCACGCAAGACGCCGGAGACGCCGGAGAACCCGCCCGGGCTCCCGCCGCCCCCGCGGCCGAGACCCCGGCGCCCCGCACGCCGGAGCCGGAAGCGGAGCCGAAGCCGGCTGCCGAGGATGCCGACGAGGCCGTGCCGTCCGCGGCCACCGACGCCTCCACGCGGGAGGCCGGGGACGCCGACGAAACCGCCCCTGGGTCCGGGCCGGCCGAGGACGAGAAGGCCGAGGCGCCCGCCGCGCGCATCGTGAAGCAGGCGGCTTCCTCGCCCGAGGAGACCGAAGCCCCCCAGGCACCTGCCGCGGCCGCCGAGCCGCCCGCGGAGCCCGGACCGGCCGAATCCGGCGCCGAGCCCGCCGGCGGCCCGTTCGCCCTGGAGGCGGAGGCCGCCGGGATGGACGCCGGGACGCTCCGCGAGATCGCACAGGCCGTCGTCACCGAGCAGAACGCCAGCATGGTCTATGTGCAGCAGCGCTTCTCCCTCTCCCGTACGGCCGCCCGTCGCGCCCTGGACGCGCTCGAGCGGCTCGAGGTGGTCTCGGCCCCGGCCAAGAACGGGCGGCGCAAGGCCCTGACCACGTCCCTGGACCACCTCGCCCCGGCGGGCAAGCGCTGATCCGTGCACTGACCCGCGCACTGCGACGCGACGGAACCCGCAGGTCACACGAGGTACGGCGGCTTCCATAACGCGGTGGGGGGAGGAGAGTTGACAGCTCCTCCCCCCACCGCGTCCGCGTCTACGGTTTCGGTCACCCCGACGAAACCGAGGAGAACCACATGCTCCACAGACGCGTCGCAGGCGCGTGCGCGGCCGCCGTGGCGGCCGGCGCACTCGTCCTGACCGGGCTGCTGCCGGGCACCGCGACGGCCGATCCCGCCGCTTCCGCCCCGCAGTCGGCGGACGCCCACCCCGCCTCGTCCGCCCTGTCCTCCGTACCGCCCGGCCTGCTCAAGGCCATGCAGCGCGATCTCGGCCTCACCGCCGGCCAGGCCAAGGACCGGCTGGTGAACGAGAGCAGGGCCGGAGAGGCCGCCGGGAAACTGCGCCTGGCGCTCGGCGGCGACTTCGCCGGCGCCTGGGTGGCGGGCGACGACTCCGCGACCCTCACCGTCGCCACCACCGACGCCTCCGAGACCCGCGCGATCACCGCTCAGGGCGCCCGGGCGAGGGTCGTCGAGCACACCCTGGCCGAGCTCGACGCCGCCAAGGCCGCGCTGGACCGGGCCGCCCGGAAGAACGCCACCACCGCCGCGCCGGTGTGGTACGTCGACGTCAGGACCAACTCCGTCGTCGTCCGCGCCTCCGACACCGGCAAGGCCCGCGCCTTCGCCGAGGCGGCGGGCCTGGACTTGGACGGCGGCCCGGTGCGCGTGGTGAAGTCCGCCGAGCGGCCCCGTCCGCTGTACGACCTGCGCGGCGGCGACGCGTACTACATGGGCGGCGGCGGACGCTGCTCGGTCGGCTTCCCCGTCACCAAGGGCAGCCAGCAGGGCTTCGCCACCGCCGGCCACTGCGGCCGTACCGGAACCAGCGTCTCGGGCTACAACCAGGTGGCGCTGGGGACCTTCCAGGGCTCGTCCTTCCCCGGCAACGACTACGCCTGGGTCGCGGCCAACTCCAACTGGACCGCCACCCCGTACGTGAAGACCTCCAGCGGCAGCGTCCAGGTCGCCGGCTCCACCCAGGCCACCGTCGGCGCCTCCGTGTGCCGCTCCGGTTCCACCACCGGCTGGCACTGCGGCACCATCCAGCAGCACAACACCAGTGTCACCTACCCCGAGGGCACCATCACCGGCGTGACCCGGACCACCGTGTGCGCCGAGCCCGGCGACTCCGGCGGCTCCTACATCTCCGGCAACCAGGCCCAGGGTGTCACCTCCGGCGGCTCCGGCAACTGCTCCTCCGGCGGCACCACCTACTACCAGCCGCTTAACGAGATCCTCTCCGCCTACGGCCTGACGCTGAAGACCACCGGCGGCGGCCCCGGCCCCGACCCCACCGACCCGCCCACCGACCCGCCGGGCGGCGGCACCTGGCAGGCCGGCGCCGTCTACTCGGCCGGCGACCGGGTGACCTACGGGGGCGCGACCTACCGCTGCCTCCAGGCCCACCAGGCACAGCCGGGCTGGGAGCCGCCGAACACCCCGGCGCTGTGGCAGCGGGTGTGAGCACCGTCCCGACCCGAGCCGGAGTCCGGTTCCGTTCCTGACCACCACCGCGTGCCGCCCGGGTGCGCGGGCGGCACGAGGCCGGAGGGCGCCCCATGGGGGGAGCGCCCTCCGGCCGCTGCCGTGCCCCGCGCGCCGTCGCGATGTCCGGCCCCGCCCCGATGGACCGTACGGGCCCGGAGGAGTCGCACAGAGGAACGGTTCTGATCAAGCCCTGGGCAACGGGTGCGTTCATCGGTATTTTTCGCCCCCTGCCGCCCGGAACGCGATGCGGCGGAGGTTCGGTGATGGGGGTGCCGTGCGCGATTTCACTCTTCCGCCCGTGGTGGAGCCGATGCGGAAGGGAGGGCTGGCGGACTCGGTCCACGAACTGGCCGAACGTGACCCGTCCTTCGCGCAGCTCGCCCGCCGCCAGGCCCCCGCGGGCGGTGATCGGGCGGGTGGTGAGTGGGCCACCGTCACCGCCGCCGCCTTCCGCGACGAGGTGAGGGCCCTTGCCAAGGGCCTGCTGGCCGACGGCATACGGTTCGACGACCGGGTCGCGGTGATGGCCCGCACCCGTTACGAGTGGACGCTGTTCAGCTACGCGCTGTGGACGATCGGCGCCCAGGTCGTACCCGTCTATCCCACCTCCTCCGCCGAGCAGGTGCGCTGGATCCTGGCCGACGCGCAGGTGGTGGCGGTCGTCGTCGAGCACGAGGAGCACGCCATGACGGTGGGCTCGGTGTGCGACGCGGCGCCGTCTCTGCGCCGCATCTGGCAGCTCGACACCGGCTGCGTGCGGGAGCTGACCGAGCTGGGGCGCGGCGTCCCCGAGGATCTGGTGGACCGCCACCGCCTGGCGGTGACACCGCGCTCGGTCGCCGCCGTCACCTACACCTCCGGCACCACCGGCCGCCCCAAGGGCTGCGTGATCACCCACGCCAACCTCGCGGCCGAGTGCGACATCCTGCTCGCCGGCTGGCCCGGGCTCATCGCCGCGCAGGGCGATCGGCCCGCCATCCTCGCCTTCCTGCCGCTGTCCCACATCTACGGCCTGATGGTGCAGGTCTTCTGCGTCCGCAACGGCGTACTGCTGGGCCACCAGCCCGAGATCGCGCCCGCCGAGCTGCTGCCCGCGCTCGCGTCCTTCAGACCGACGTTCGTCTTCGCCGTGCCCTACGTCTTCGAGAAGATCTACCGCAAGGCGAGGCAGGCCGCCCTGGAGGCGGGCAAGGGCGATGTGTTCGACCGGGCGATGGATGTCGCGGTGCGTTACGCCGAGGCCGTGGAGCGGCGCGACGCCGGCACGGGCCCCGGCCCCGGTGCGGTGCTCAGGGCCTCGCACGCGGTCTTCGAGCGCACCGTGTACCGGAAGCTGCGGGCGGTACTGGGCGGGCGGGTGCGGTACGCGGTCTCGGGCGGCTCCACGCTGCGCCGCGAGCTCGGCCTGATCTTCGCCGGCGCCGGGATCACGGTCTACGACGGCTACGGGCTGACCGAGACCACCGCGGCGGTGACCGGCCAGCCGATGGGCCGCGTCAAGTTCGGCACGGTGGGCCGCCCGATGCCGGGCCACTCGATCCACATCGCCCGCGACGGGGAGATCTGGGTGCACGGCGACGTCGTCTTCGCCGGCTACCTCAACGACCCCGAGGCGACCGCCAGGGTGCTGCGCGACGGCTGGTTCGCCACCGGAGACGTCGGCCACCTGGACGACGAGGGCTATCTGGTCATCACCGGGCGCAAGAAGGACATCATCGTCACCAGCGGCGGCAAGAGCGTCGCCCCGCAGGTGCTGGAGGACCGCGTCCGCGCCCATCCTCTGATCTCCCAGTGCCTGGTCGTCGGCGACGACCGCCCCTACGTCGCGGCGCTGGTCACCCTCGACCCCGATGCGCTGGAGCACTGGTTCCGGCTGCGCGGGCGGGAGCCGCTGTCGCCCCGGGAGGTGCTGCGCGACGAGGAGCTGCACGCGGAGGTCCAGCGGGCGGTGTCCCAGGCGAACAACGCGGTGTCGCGCGCGGAGTCCATCCGGGCCTTCCGGATCCTGCCGGCGGAGTTCAGCATGCGGGAGGGGCTGGTCACGCCGTCGCTGAAGATGCGGCGGGCGGCGATCACGAAGATGTACGAGGCGGAGATCGAGGCCCTCTACGCCTCCTGAGCCCTGCGCCCGAGCCACACCGTGACCTCGAATACCTGTGTGCACAAACGGAGTTGACGCCCCCGGCGGAACCACGGCAGCATCCGCCGGGTGGAGATCACCGACCTCACCCCGGCCGAACTCCGCGTGTGGCGGGCCTTTCCGCTCAACAAGGGCGTCGACCTGCGCGAGAACGCGGACGACGACCCGGCGGACGGTGCCTCGTGGGGCCCCGGGCGCACGATCCGCGCCGAGGTGTTGCGGGCACTGCTGCTCGACGGCCCTACCACCGGCGGCGAGGTGCCCGGCCTGAAGCTGACCGGCGCGCGCGTCACCGGCCGACTGGACCTCATGTACGGGACGGTCGAGCCCGCCGTACGGCTGCGGTCCTGCCACTTCGAGCGGCCGCCGAACCTCTACGGGGCGCAGGTCCGCGCCCTCGTCCTGACCGACTCGGTGCTCCCCGGCCTCACCGCCGGGACCCTCCGCGTCGACATCGTGCTGCGGATGACCGGCTGCCGGGTCACCGGTCCCGTACGGCTGGCGGGGGCACAGCTGTCCGGGGCGCTCTTCCTCGACGGCGCGGTGCTGGGCGCCCCCGGAGCACAGGGCGACCCGTCACCGGGCCCGGGCCGGGAGGACTCCGGGGAACGGCCGGAACCTGTCCTCCAGCTCAACCACGCGACGGTCGGCACCGACGTCTGGGCGACAGGGCTCACCGCACACGGCCGGGTGCGGATGGACGGCGCCACCGTCGGCGGACTGGTGAACCTCGACGACGCCGAACTCCACGACCCGGGCGGCCTCGCGCTGGAGGCCGAGACCCTGTCGGTCGGCACCGATCTGCGCGCCGCCCGGCTGCGCGCCCGCGGCATGGTCAACCTCAGCGGCGCCACGATCCCCCGCCAACTCGTCCTGAGCTCCGCGCGGCTCTCCAACCCCGCCGGGCAGGCGCTGCGGGCCAGCGTCAGCACCATCGGCGAACTGTGGCTGCGCGGCACGGCCCCGGTGCAGGGGGCCGTGAACCTGCGTGGCGCCCGGCTCGATCTGCTGGAAGCCGCCCCGGAGGTGTGGCCCGAACAGGTCAGGCTCGACGGGCTCACCTACCGGCGGCTGACCCCGCATATGCCCGCCGAGCGGCGGCTGCCGCTGCTGGAACGCGAGGAGAACGGCCATCTTCCGTACTCGTACGAGCAGTTGGCCACCGCGTACCGCACCGCGGGCGACGAGGCGGGCGCCCGCACCGTGCAGCTCGCCAAACTGCGCCGCCACCGCCGCTCCCTGCCCCCGTACGCCAGGTCCTGGGGGTATCTCCAGGACGTGACCGTCGGTTACGGCTTCCGCCCGATGCGGGCGGCCGGCTGGCTGTTGATGCTGCTGCTCGCCGGCACGCTGGTCTTCGCCGGGGAGCACCCCCGCCCGCTCAAGGCCGACGAGGCCCCCGACTTCAACCCCCTCTTCTACACCCTCGACCTGCTGCTGCCGGTCATCGGCTTCGGCCAGGAGGCCGCCTTCGCGCCCGAGGGCGCGTACCAGTGGCTGGCGTATCTGCTCGTCGTCACCGGCTGGATCCTGGCCACGACGACCGCGGCGGGCATCACCCGCGCCCTCAGCCGCCAGTGATCGCGCCCGCGCCGATCGGCCGGGGCCGCTCCCCCAACAGGCCCTGGCGGGACGGGTGGTAGAAAGAGTTCGACTTCAACCGCCGGTGTTCCAGGTCGAGAAGCGGTGGACCGCTTCCGATCGGCTCCGTCCCGCGAAGGTGCGGGGGACCGGGCAGCCGGCCCGTGCGTGACCGAGAGGCCCATGTCGCAGCCGCCGTTCAACCAGCCGCCCTCGCAGGGTTTCGGCCCGCCGCAGGAGCCCCCGCCCTCCTACGGCTACCCGCAGTACCCCGCGCCGCCGCAACAGCCACCGCAGCAGCAGCCGCCCGCAGGGCCCCCGCAGCCGGGGGTACCGCCCCACGGGCAGTACGGATACGGGTACGGCGGCTACGGGCAGTACCCGCAGCAGCCCGCGCCCGGCGCGGGGGGTCAGCCACCGGCCGGCGGTGGCGGCGGGAAGGGCAAGGTCCTGGCGATCGTCGCCGCGGTCGTGGCGGTCCTGCTCCTCGCCGGTGGCGGAGTGTGGTTCCTGACCGGGGACGAAGGCGAGAAGACCGCCCGGAAGAACGCGGACACCGGCGACAGCGCCGAGGCCGGGAAGGGGGGCGGCGCCGGGGAGAAGGGGGGCGGCACCGAGCGCAAGGGCCGCGCCGAGCTGGCCTGGAAGGTGGGCCCCGCGGAACTGCCCGACCTGGACAAGTTGGTCTTCGAGAGCCACGGCACCTGGTTCGCCGGCGGGAATCTCGTCAACGCGTCGTTCGACGCCGTCACCGCCTACGACATGGAGACCGGCGAGGAGGCCTGGAGCATCGATCTGACCCGCGGTCCCAAATGCGCTGCCACTCCCCACGCTTCGGACGGCAAGGCCGCACTGCAGTGGGGTCGCAGGTGCGAGAAGGTCATGGCGATCGACCTCGTCCGGGGCAAGGAGCTGTGGCGCAAGGACCTGCCCAGCGAGGACTCGGACATGAACGAGTTCGGTTCCACCGAGATGGCGCTCAGCGGCGGTACCGTCGCCGCGGCCTGGAACGGCAACGCCGTCGGTTACGACCTGGACACCGGCAAGCGCCTGTGGGAGACGGAGGAGAACTCCGACTGCGGCGACACGTCCTACGTCGGTGGCCCGCGGCTCATCGCGAAGGTCGAGTGCGACTACGGGCAGAAGCAATCACTCCAACTGGTCGAGGAGGACGGCGGCAAGGGCTGGGAGTGGAAAGCTCCCGGGGAAACCGAGATCGTCCACATCTACTCGGTCGATCCTCCGGCGTTCGGCGTCCGGGCCGGCGACTCCATCGAGATCACCGACATCATGATCCTGGACGACAAGGGCAAAGCGCGGTCGAAGATCACCATCCCCGAGAAGCGTTACCGGTTCACCTGCGAGGGCATCACCCTGGCCGGCTGCTTCAACGTCGTCGTCGACAAGGCGAACGACGCCCTCTACCTGCAGACGTACCTGATCGCCGGCGAGAACGGCGTCACCGCCGACATCGAGGCGTTCAACCTGTCCGACGGCAAGCCGAAGTGGCGCTCCGAACCCACCGGGGAACGCCTCGCCAGTCCGCTGACGATGCACGACGGCAAGCTGATGAGCTACGAAACGTACCCGATGGCCAAGGCGGGGGTGCTCACGCTGATCGACCCCGAGACGGGCGAGGCGACCCCGTACATGGAACTGCCCGCGGAGGAGGAGGACGCGCAGCGCAGCATCCCGGCCACCGGCAGCGGCCGCCCGTACTGGCAGGACGGAGGGCTCTTCCTGGTGAGACACATGTACTACGACGATGCCGGGCTCAACAAGGGCGGCATACTGGCGTTCCGCTGACCCGGCGCTTCCGGGCCCCGCTCCACCCCGGCGGCCCCGTGTCCCGTGCTTCTCCACGGGAGGAGCACGGGGCCGCTCGTGTGCGCCACGACCCCGGCCGAAGACCTACTTACGGCCGGGACGACCCGCCGGCGGACCCTCACGAAAGATCGAGGCCAATGGCCGAGGGCGCCCTCCGATCCATCCGGCTCAGTTGCCTGCCCCTGCGAGCCAAGCCGAAATCTTCTGGCTGAGCTTGTCGGGTGCTTTCGTGTGCCCCAGGTAATCGTATTCGAAACGATCAGCGCCAGGATACTTCTCACCCCATGCGTCCGCCGCACTCTGCGGAGTGACGGGATCCTGGGGATTTTCGAGCAGAAGCAGCCTCGGCACATCCTCTGGCTTTGGAAGCGTCCACGCAGATCCTTCTGCATCACTTGGCATTGCCGAGCATGGGTAATGCATACGCGCCATTGCCGCCCCGAGCGGATTCCTCTCCTGCGAGCCCGCCCCTGCCCCCCAACCGTCGTATGCTGGACAGATATTGGCGATGTATCCAACGAAATCCGGCAGGACTTGACCGTCTCCGTGACGTCGGGTGAAAGCGTAGCTTCCCGACTTTACGACCTCCTGGTCGGTCGCACTCAACTCAGGCCAGTTCGTCAAGATTTCGCGGAGGGGCTTTCTGTTGCTCTCCATATTATTGGAGAGTGAGAACAGAGCGGTCATCCGCTCATACTGCTCGACACCGCCTCCGAGACCAGTCGGAGTCGTGTTGTCGCTACCCATTTCGCGCAGCGTCCGGTGCAGAGCTTTCCGGCAGTCGGCGGTCGCATCGTCACCTGTGCACCCCATGACGTCCTGCAAGCCTTCTTCCACAGCAAGGCTTCGCTCGACCATGAGTGTGGTCGCGTGCGTTCCTGGCGGCGGGGCAGGTGCATCCATAACCGCCCAGCCGCCGGTGCGCTTCAACTCGGGCATTACAGCACTTGCCCGGACCGCGCCGAACGACTGTGCGTAGACACCGGCTATCCTGCCTTCCTTCTCGCTCAGCTCTTTGAAGGATTCCTCGTACTCCGCGCGATCGAGGCGGTGAAGATCGAGAGCACAGGAGCCCCTGAACTGATCAGGCCATTCCTTCACCTGCCGCTCGGAAAGCTCGCCACCACCCGATACCTTCGTCAGGACGTCGAGGCAGTCCGGGCTGACTTCATGGACAGCCCACGGCTCGACGAACATCGCCACGGTCTCGTTCTTCAGCCACGAAGGAAGAAGTGACCGTGTGATTCCCACTTCGAGAGGGCGGAGTCCCGGGCCTCCGGGATCCCAGAAGACCAGCCCGTCCTGTTCTTTGGACTTCAAGGTGGCTGAGGCGTGCGGGGCCTCCGTATCGGGAAGGGGCGCGTAGATCACCGCCCATATCCCAGTGGAGAGTAGGTGGCAGCGAACGGTTTTGCCCGCACACGCTTGAGGCGTCGACGGCTTCGGCGTCACCGATTGCTTGGCGCCGGCTTGATCCTCCTTGGGCTGATACAGGAAGAGGCCCGTGACCAGGACGGCGGCCAAAGCCGCCGCGCCGGCGAACCAGCGGGCGGCTTTGGCGTAATTCATGTGGCGTATCACTAGAATGTTTCGCTTACGTCATTCGAGCGGCGGAATACATGATGCGCAAGTCAAATAAGCCCTGAACCGACCATGATCGTTTACCTGGCGCTCCGGGACCGTATACCGCTGCGCAAGAGTCGAGCAAGATCACTCATTCCATCGTGACCCGAGCGTCACCTTCGAACACTTTCCCTATCTCGCTATTTTTGCGGCCTGGGCGGTGAAACGGTGTGATGGGTGGCTCTATCCACAATCCCCGCCCATTGCCACCTATAGGGCGCACCCGGGGCCTAGCGCCCATCAGGAGCTGCGCCCACGCCCCCGCGGCGCTGTGTTGCGATCTCAGGAATCAACGCAACTCGGTTGATACCAAAATCAGGTTCGGACAGGCCCGGACCGGCAACGCACCCCACGCGGCGGCCACCAGGGCAGATACTCGATATCAAAGGAACCCGTGCCAAGCTGAAACGCCTGGCCGAACCCGGCGTCCTAACCGAAGCCGACCCGGGCAGCTTCACCAGGAAGCAATGGCCACCGCTACGACCAGCGCCCCTGGCATAACCCCCATACGGAAACGGACATCACCTCACGAACCGCCCTCTCAGCCCGTCCGGGCGGCGGCGAGGTGGGCCTCCACCCCCGCGACCCCGTCGATGCCCTGGCACAGGCCCACGACCACCGGGACGAGACGCGGTTCCGGGACGTCCCCCCGAAGGGTGACGACCCCGTCCCGGACCTCGACCGCGACGGCGTCCTCGTCCAGGTCGAGGATGTCCCCCAGGACGTCCTGCTCGACCTCTTCGCGGATCTCGGCGTCGGAGCGGACGAAGACGTCGAGCAGGTCGCTGCGGGTGACGATGCCGGCCAGGAGCCCGTCGTCATCGACCACCGGCAGCTGCTTGACGTGCCGCCTGCGCAGTTCCCGCGCGACCCGGGGGATCGTCCAGTCGGCGCGGGCGGTGAAGACGGGGCTGCTCATGAGCGCGCCCGCGGTCCGGGCCCGGGCTTTGCCCCAGGAGCGCTCGTCGTCCCCGTCCTGACCCTGCGGATCGGGCATGCCGGTCTCGTGCCGCAGCACGTCGGAGGCGGAGACGACGCCGACGGGGGCGCCGTCGTCGTCGACAACCGGGGCCGCGACGATGTCGTTGGCGTCCAGCAGGGCGGCGACCTCCGACAGCGGTGTGTCGGGGCGGAAGGTGACCACGTCCTCGGTCATCACGTCACCGACCGTGTGGCGGTACAGCATGGCATCGGCCTCCTCCGCGTCGCGGCGGGGCGGCCGCATCTTCGCCGGCCGGTCCGCGCCGTCGCCGTCCTCCCTCCCCATGACAACACCGCGCCGCTCCGGCGGCCAGTGCCGTTCGGCCCGACGGGGAGGCCGACGGTCCCGTGACCAGGGAAGGCTGTCCTATCCTCGGTCGATGCGCTTACACCCCATCGACCGCCCGGCCGATCTCGACACGGTCCGTGAGTCCTACGACCGAGTGGCCGACAACTACGTTCACATGGTCCGGACGACGGGATGCGGCGACATCCGCACCCATCCCTGGCTCAAGGCCTCGATCGACGCCTTCGCCGACACCGTGCACGGCCTCGGGCCCGTCCTCGACGTCGGCTGCGGCCCCGGAACGGTGACCGCCTACCTCGCCGAACGCGGACTCGAGGTGTCCGGGGTCGACCTCTCCCCCCGCATGATCGAGAACGCGCGCCGCCTCTACCCGCACTGCCGCTTCGACGTCGCCTCCGCCACCGAGCTCGAACTCGGTGAGGCGTCCCTGGGCGGCGTGCTCGGCTGGTGGTCGCTGTTCAACCTTCCCCGCGACGTCCTTCCCCAGGTCCTCGCCATGTTCGCGCGCGCCCTGAAGCCGGGCGGACACCTCATCACGGCGACACACGTCGGCGATGAGGACATCGCGCGCACCGAGGCCTACGGAGGCGTGCCCGTCCGCTGGACGACACACCAGTGGCGACCGGAGCAGCTCGTGGAGCTGATCGAGCGGGCCGGCCTGCTTCCGGTCGCCGAGCTCCGCCTGCCCGCCGAGGAGCAGACCGGTCCGGGCGTGGTCGTCATGGCAAGGCGCCCCGGCTGAGGCGCCGGGCCCCGCCGCCCGGCGCCTTCCGCTGCCGTCCGTCCGGGTGCTCCCCGGCTGTCAGCCGAGGGCGGCGAGCAGTTCGCGCTCGCGCCGGGTGCTGAGGCCGGCGCGTCGCCCGCCCTGAAACGCGAGGTTGAGGGGTTTCTGACTCTCAGGAAGCACTCCTGACGTAGCAGTACCCCACGGGAATCGCGGCGGTCCCCGAAATGCGCCGATCCTCGCCACCGTTCGCCCAGTACCTGTATACGTCATAAAGGGGAGTCGCCGTGAGACGGCCGAACTTCCCACCCGGCACCTCGTAGGAGGCGGCCATGACGATCTCTCTGCTCTGAACTTCGAATCCTTCATCGAAGGTTTTCCGACTTATCTGACCATAGGCGGAGTAGGAGCTTTCAACAGACTCCTCACCTTTCAACATGAGCACGACAGGCCCCGCCCCCGTTGCCTCCCGAACCTTCCTCTCTCCGCATCGCTCGCCGACGTACGAGGCGTCGTCCACGAGCGATGCGTGGACTCCTTCGATCCTGTAGGGAGGGTCGGGATCCGGGGTGTCGCGCTCCAATCGGGCGCCACCGGGAGGTTCTATCAAGGCGACCGGGTTTCTGACGAAATCACCCGCATCACCGGAAGGTGAATCGTCACAGGACGCGACGTTGAAGGCCAGCGCCACTAACGCCGAACCGACCAGTGCCGGTTTTCTCGCTGCCAATTTCACACCGCTCCGGTTTCTTTTTGAGATTTCTTGGTTCAGTCGATGCGAACACAGATTGGCTCACCGTCGTTCTTCCGCCCGCTCACGCGCCCGATCGGACGTGACCGACGGCTGCCCGCAGGCGCCGGCTTGGCTCCGGATGCGTGGTTCTCCGGGCCGGGGCCCGGATGCGCCGCCCGTCCCACGATAGGAGGCGATGCGGCCCACGTCGGCACACGAAAACGGGTCGAACCAGCGGGGCCCGCCTCTTCGACCAGACGAGGCGGCACGCCCCTTGATAGGCAAGTACCCACTTGCCTATGGTGTTGGTCGTGGCGGAGGACCTCTTCAAGGCACTGGCCGACCCCACCCGCCGGCGCATCCTCGATGAGCTGGTGGAACGGGACGGCCAGACCCTCTTCGAGATTTGCGCACGGCTGGCGACCAAACACGGTCTGGGGCTGTCCCGCCAGGCGATCAGCCAGCACCTGGCCGTACTGGAGTCCGCCGGCCTGGTCGTTTCACGGCGCCAGGGCCGCTACAAGTTCCACGACCTGAACACCGAACCCCTTGAGCTCATCGTGACCCGATGGCTCAGGCCCGACACCCCAGAGAGCAAACCATGAGGATCCACCTCACCAGCGTCTTCGTCGACGACCAGGACAAAGCCCTGCGCTTCTACACCGACGTGCTGGGCTTCGTGAAGAAGCACGACGTCCCGCTGGGTACGGACCGGTGGCTGACCGTGGTCTCGCCGGAGGATCCCGACGGAACCGAGCTGCTGCTCGAACCCTCCGGCCATCCCGCGGTGCGGCCGTACAGGACGGCACTGGCCGAGGACGGCATCTCTGCTGCCTCCTTCGCCGTGGACGACGTACGGGCGGAGTTCGACCGGCTGCGCGGGCTCGGGGTGCGCTTCACCCAGGAGCCGCTGGAGATGGGCGCGATCACCACCGCGGTCCTGGACGACACCTGCGGCAACCTGATTCAGATCGCGCACAGCGCGTGAGGCACCGGCCCGCGCCCTTCCAGGCCCCAAGCCCGCCCTCTCGACGAGGCAACCGCCGCGATCCACCGTCCCGCCGTCAGGTTCGGACGCACGGCGCGGGCAAGGCGGCGGCACAGCGCATGGGCCGCGCAGCGGGGACTGCCGACGGATTCACGTCCGGGCACCAGGGGTCGCCCCGGAACGGACCCCGACCTCACCTGATCACGCCCTAATCTGGCCCCATGGCAGAGGATGTGGACTTCCGGGCCGGCGACGTACTGTCCATCGCCTGTCCGTTCGCCGAGACCCGGGTGGCGGGCTGACGGTCAGCGCGCCAGCTCCGAAAGGATCGAAGAAACACCACATCAGACCTTGATTTCAGCACCAAAACCTACCGGCCCATCACTTGATAGCATCTGGCCACCCCGCAGGTGACACAAGGCTGGGGCGGAAGTCTGCCCCAACTTCGAACGCTATCGTTTTGGACGGTTTTGATGAGGTTGGCAGTTCAGACAGGCGATCCCGGCTTGTTCCCTTTCTTCTTCACCGGGATTTCCGGCTTGGTCTTCCTCTTGACGGGTTTCACGCTCGCCGTCAATTACAGAGGACTGGGCGAGCGAATAGCCAAAATCTGGATCAACGCATCTCCTTTTCGCTCACGCATGTTGATGTCGCCGACCAGTCTAGCCCGGCTCCTGGGCGCGGGATATATGTTCACCGGCCTTGTAATTGAGGTGGTCGCTGCCCTGCAACTCGTCAACCGGAACTGACCTACGAGGAGATCCGACACCCCATCATGGTCCACCAGCGGGCTCCCTTGGTTCGGAAAGACAGTGCAGCCCACGTCGGCATACGAAAGCGAGCGGCTTGGTGACGGAACCAGCTCCGACGGACCTGATCCACCTCGCCGATCCGGACGGGAACCGCTGCGTCGTGCGTATCACGGGGCGGTTCCGGCCGGGCATTCTGATCGGCCACGACATCTTGCGCGCGGACGTGCTCGCCTCCGCGAGCTTCGTCGACGCCCGACTCGACCTTCACCTCTCGCAGCGTGACCTGGACTCCTGGGAGCAGCAGCTGTCCAGCCTGGGGCCGGGCCGGACAGCCGGCATCGACTCGGGCCGCGGCCTGAGCCTCGACATCCATGTGCACGAGGACGGCCTGCTGTCGATCCAGATCAGCGACCCGGACCGCCTTACGACGGTCCTGGGCGTCCGGCCCCGGGGAGACTGGATCGCTGAGCACCGGGAGCGTCTGGAACAGGTACGGCTGGCCTGGCCCCGCGAAGTCGTCGAGACGGCTCCGGGAGCCTACGACTGGAGCCCCGACCGTGCGCGGTAACCATCCGGTCCGGACGGCGTCGGCCCCGTTTCGGGGATGATCTTCCGGAGGACACCGAGGAGAGGAAACACATGACCACGACACCGCACGAGCGCACCGTCCCGCCACCGCGCGCCGACGAACGCACCATGCTGGAGGGCTGGTTGGACTTCCACCGGGAGACCCTGGTGCTGAAGTGCTCGGGGCTGGACGACCACAGCCTTCGCACCGCACCGCTGGAGCCGTCGCAGATGACACTGCTGGGCCTGGTCCAGCACCTGGCGGAGATCGAACGCAACTGGTTCCAGCGGGTGTTCGCCAGTCTCGACGTGCCACCGGTCCACCCGGACGCGGGCCGAGACGGCTTCGGGCTCGTCCCGGAGCGCGGCATCGACGAGGCGCTGGCCGCCTGGCGCGCCGAGGTCGCACGGGGGCGCGAACTGACCGCCGGCGCCTCACTGGAGGCGACCGGCAGGCTCTCGGAGCAGGAGGCCGCGCACCTGGGCAGCGAGGAGGTATCGCTGCGCTGGATCCTGGTCCACCTGATCGAGGAGTACGCACGCCACAACGGCCACGCGGACCTGCTGCGGGAACGCATAGACGGCACCACCGGCCCCTGAGCGAACCCGCGCCGGCACCGCTGTGTTGTCACAGTGCCCGGCGCATACAGACCCGCGGCCACCGGTCCAGGCCGTGGGCCGCTTCGCGCTCGCGGATCTTCCGCAGACCGGGAGCGAGCCCGGTGTCGTCCATGGTCTGGAAACCGCAGCGTGCGTAATAAGGGGCGTTCCACGGGACCTGGGCGAACGTGGTGAGAGTCAGAGCGGGTGCGCCCTCGCTCGTGGCGTGTGCCGCCAGATGCTCCAGCAGCGACCGGCCGACACCGCGGCGCGCGCTGTCCGGATGCACCGAGACCTGCTCGACGTGGAGGTTGCCGTCGACACGGTCGGCGATCAGGTATGCGACCGGGACATCGGCGCCGTTGGCCACGACCCAGGCCAGCCCGGCATGGTGGTAGCGGGCGAGCTCACCGAGCGAGAGCGGCTCGTCCTCGGCGATCTCCGGCATGCCGATGTCCCGGAAGCACTGCCCGGCGGCCCTCTCGATGTCCTGGAGGACGGGCAGCTCGTTCAGGCGCACAGCTCGGATGGACATGCACGCATTCTCCACGGCACACCGGAAGGCGCCGGCGAACACCCCGGCACAACCGCCCGGTCCTTTCAGTGGTCCAGGGCCGCCACCTCGGCCCAGACCGTCTTGCCGACGGGGTCGCGCGGGACCGCGCCCCAGCGGGTGGCGAGGATGTCCACCAGGAGCAGGCCGCGCCCCGACTCGTCGTCGGCGGACGGCGAGGGCGGGGCGGCCGGAGGCGGGACCGGGGAGGCGTCCGAGACCTCGATGCGGACCACGTTCCCCCGCACTTCGAGCGCGAGGCGGAAGCCGCGTCCGGGCACCCGGCCGTGCCGTACCGCGTTGGCGGCCAGCTCACCGACCAGCAGGGAGACGGTGCACGAGAGGTCCGATACGGCCGGCCACCCCCACTCCTCCATGCGCCGCACGGCGAGCTTCCGGGCGAGCCGCGCCCCCTTGGGCGATGACGTGAACCGCATGGTGAACAGCCGGGGTTCGGGGCCTCCCGGGTGTGCCGCGCCCGGCTGCGGTTCCTCGTCGGGCGTGGTCGTCGTCATCAGCACGAAAGCCGTCCTTCGCTTCCTCGTTCGATCCGCAACGTAGGCGGATCATTACGTTCCGTGCTTCAGGATCGACCGGCGAGCCTAGGCTCGGAAGGGGATGAAGCCTTACCTTCCAGCCCGTAAGAAACGGAAGTGATGTTTTGGCCAAGGATGTTGATCCCGGGGCATCGATGGCGGCCCTGTTCGGCTCGCGGGTGCGCAGACTCCGCGTCGCCGCCGGGCTGACCCAGGCGGAACTGGGTGAGAAGGCGCATGTGGTCGCCAGCCGGATCACCCAGGTCGAGCGGGCCTCCGGGGCGAGACCGACGCTCGAGCTGGCGCGCACGCTGGACGACGCCCTCGCAGCGGACGACCTGCTGGTCGACCTGTGGCCGTACGTCTACCGCGAGACGTTCCCGGACTGGTCTCGCAGGTTCATCCACCTCTCGGAGCGGGCGGTATCCATCAAGCAGTACGCGGCGCATGTGGTTCCCGGTCTTCTCCAGACCGAGGACTACGCACGGGCCGTACTGAGTCTCGACGTACTCCTCAAGAGCCGGGAGCAGTTGGAGGAGCGGATCGCCGCACGGCTGGCGCGGCAGGGGCGACTCCGGTCGTCCGACTGCCCCGACCTGTGGGTCGTCCTGGACGAAGCGGTGTTGAGGCGTCCGATCGGCGACCGTTCCGTCATGCGTGACCAGTTGGTCCGGCTGTTGGAGGCCGCTCAGGAGTTCCGCATCACCGTGCAGGTGCTGCCGTTCGGACAAGGCGGGCACGAGGCGCTGGGCGGTTCGCTCACAGTGCTGGAACTCCCGAACGGCTCGGAAGTGGCTTACAAGGAGGGTGCCGACTTCGGTCAGCTCATCGAGGAGCCGTCCGAAGTCAAGCGCTACTCGGAGATTTACGATCGGCTGCGGGCGGCAGCCCTGCCCCCGCTCATGTCTCTCGACATGATCCGATCCGCGCTGGAGGACAACCGTGAATCGAGTGTCCCGTCCCGAACTCAACGACGCCGAGTGGCGCAGGAGCAGCTACAGCAACCAGGCGGGTGGCGACTGCGTCGAGGTGGCCGACGGCTTCCCCGGCAGCGTCCCCGTCCGTGACAGCAAGGTCCCGCACGGGCCGGTGCTGGCGTTCCCGTCGGCGTCCTGGGCTTCCTTCATAAGCGAGTTGAAGGCCGGCCGCCGCGCCTGAGCGGTCCGGGGGCCGGTGTACGTCGGCTTCCCGGTCCCGCCGGACCCTCGCCCACGAGGGTCCGGCGGGCCACGAACTCCCTTAAGGAACCCGGAGAAAGAACCTCCCACCCACCCACCCTTTCCCCTCGTCACCCGTACGGGTGACGAGCTTGCAGGTTTGAAAAGCGAGTGGTTACGTTCACCGCGACAACCGCAAAAAGTTGCGGCCCCCGGCCGGGACTGGCATCCCGATCGAGGGCCTCACCGATCAGGAAGAGCGCAACTTCCCGATGGCTGACTCGCAGTTTAGCGCGCGTTCGCGCGCCCGCGCCGGTGCACCGACATCCGGCGTGATCCACGTACGCACCCGCCTCACCGCCAACTTCACCGTCCTCGCCAACGTCCTCGCCCAGCGGCCCGGCAGCGCGGTCACCATCGGGGTCGCGGCCTACATCTCCTCCCTCCCGGACGGCGCTCCGGTGAGCATCACCGCGCTGTGCGAGCACTTCTCCGAGGGCGAGATCCTGATCTCCCGTGCTCTGCGGGAGCTGGAAGCATTCGGCCACCTGGAGCGGCGGCGCGAGCGCGGACCGGACGGCCGGGTCCGTACCCGCACGTACTTCCACGACGTACCGCCGGGCGACGACGACCCGGATCCCACGCCGCCGCCCGGCCGCCGGCCTCGTCCCGCGCCCGTCCGCGTGCCCGCGCCGCGTGCGGCCTCCGACCCGGCGTCTCTGCCGTCTGCTCCAGCTCCGGCCACCGCTCCCCCGGACCCGCTCCCGGCGGTGGTGCGGTCGCCGCAGGTTCCGCCCGCTCCGCTCGGCGAGGCCGATCCGGACGCGGTGCGGGTCCTGGCCTCCCTCCGCGCCGCCGACCCCCGGCTGATCCTCTCCGAGGGCGAGGCCGCCCGGCTCGCCCCGGACGTGGCCCGGTGGCTCGCGGCGGGCGTGTCCCCCGCCCGGATCACCGAGACGCTCACCGCCGGCCTGCCCGAACGGCTCCTGGCCCGTCCGGCCCGCATCCTGGCCTTCCGCCTCGGCGAGCCGCCCCTGCCCGCGCCCGTCCAGACCCCGTCGCCCGCCAAGCCCGTCGTCCTGCCCCTCCAGACCTGCGACGGCTGCGAACGCGCCATCCGCGCGGCTCGGCCCGGCCAGTTGTGCCGCGACTGCCGCACGGAACAGGAGGAACTCCGTGCGGCCTGCTGATTCACCGAGTATGGGGGGAAACACCATGAGTATGGTATCGTGTATGGCAACCAAGAAGGTCACCGTGACGATCCCGGAGGATCTCCTGGAGGAGATCCGCTCCGAAGTGACCGAGCGCGGCCTGTCGGCGTACTTCACCGAGGCACTGCGCCTGAAGCGGGAGCGGGACCGGCTCCGGGAGCTGGTCGACTGGTTGGAGGAGGAACACGGGCCGGTCACCGAGAGCGAGCGCGCTGCGGCACTACGGGAGTTGGAAGACCTCGATGCCGAGCACGAGCGCCGCCGCACCACCGCACGGAACCGTCCCGGAGAGGCCGCGTGAGGAAGCAGAGCGGTGGGAACGCGCCGCCCCGCGTCTTCGTTCTGGGTTGCGAGGCTCTGTCGCTGGCCGTGCGTGGCGACCGCGCCATGATCGCCCGGCTCGACCTCGCGGCCCGGGGTGAGGCCGAGGTGGTGACCTCACCCATGACTCTTGTCGAGGCGTACGACGGGAGGACCACCGAGCGGCGCTGGGACTGGGTGCTCTCCCGCCTCACCGTCGCGGACGTCGGCAAGGAAGAGGCCCGGCAGGCACGTCGGCTTCTGAGCCGGGCCGGTTTGCACGGCCACAAGTACGCGATCGACGCCGTACTCGCCGTCGTCGCACGGCAGCAGCCGGGCCGGGTGACGGTCTTCACCTCGGACGTGGACGACCTGGAGAGGCTGGTACCGGACAGGGTCGTCGTCGGGAAGGTATGAGCGGACCGTTCACATCGGCGGGCACACCGGGGACTGACAGACCGTCGCAGGTGTGGTTACGATGCCGACGATGAAGAACTTCTCCTCTTGTGGATTGGGGGAATCGTGTCCGCAAGGTGAGTGCTGATGGCACATCACCTCGTGAACTCGGTTCCGTCCCGCCTGCTGATGTGGCGGCGCGTGCGCGAGTACGCCGTGCCACCGTCCATGATCGAGACCGCGACCGCGCGCCGTGCGGCCGGTGACTGGGCGGGGGCCTGCGCCGCCGCCCGCGTCGACGTCGATCTCGATCTGCGCGCCGTGCGCGAACGCCACGGCACCGAACTCGTCACCCGTCTCCGTGCGGATCTGCACCGACTGGCGCCGGATCTGCTGCGCTGGCACATGCCCCGGATCGCCCCCGACGGGCGGCTGCGGCCCGGCCTGACCGTCTGCCTGGCCCGTTATCCGGCATCACCCGGCGCCGTGTCACCGCAACTGGTGGTGCGGACGCCTCCGGCCTGGGCGGACGCCGGGCAGCGGATGTCCCTGGCCCTGTGGGAGGGGCCCGGAAGCGATCCTTTCGGGCACCATCCGCATCCCGACCGGCGTTTCCGGCTCGACCTGCACCGGCATCTGTGGGATGCCGGGCGGAGCGCTGAACTGGCCTGTCGATGCGGTGTGTTGGGAGCGGGCGGGGTGCCGTTCGTGGAGCCGTGGTCGCCCGGCGGGCTCGCTGTTCCCGACTCGCCCTGGGCGGTGGGTCGTTGGGCCGCCGAGGCGGAGTTGCTGCTGCGGGCCGAGGGTCGCACTCGCGGTACGTTCACCGTGCGGCTCGGTGCGCGCAGCCGCGCAGTGCTCGAACTCGTCGCCCCAGACGACAGCCATGTCCCGGCCCTCCGGCCGCTGCGGGAGGCGCTGCCGCCGCAGGAGGTCGCCGCGCTTCCGGTGCTGCCGGAGGCGGCGGCCCGGGTCCTCCCGGATCTGGAGTTGCTGCGGGCCGGGCTGGTCACGCCCGGTCGGCTGCATCCGCTCGTCACCGCCGCGCTGGCGGAGTCCGGTGCGGCGCCCATCGTCGGTGCGGCGTCCGCGTCCGGTCCGGAGGCCGGGCCCGGTGATCCGCACCGGGTGGAGTGCCGGGGCGAGGTCCACCGGATCGCGCTGCGGGACGGGGTGCTGACGGCGGTCGACCACGATCCGGCCCAACTGCGGCGCGAGGAGCTGCTGGTGGCGCTCGGCGGGCCGCCGCTGCCCTGTCTGCGGGCGATCGACGCGGTGCACCGCAGCCCGGAGGCCCTGCCCGCGGTGCGGGAGCGGCTGCGCCACGGTGACGTGGCCGGAGCGCTGGCCGTCGTCGAAGGGCTGCTCGGCCCCGGTGCGGTCCTGCGCGACGGGCCGCTGCGGGAGGAGCTGAGGTCGGCCGCGGCACGCCGCATCGACCACGGTCTCTTCCGCGCGGGGCTCGTCGCCGTGCACCCCGCCGCCGGTACGGAAGCCGTCAGCGCGGGGGCGGGCCGCCGCCCCCGGCTGAACCGCCACACGCCACCCGCGATCCGCCACAAGCGGGCCGGCCGGGTCCGGCCCCGCACCGCCCTGCCCCGCTGACCGGCTGCTCGGCCGACCGGCCGTTCCCCACCGAAGTCCCTTCATCCGCGCAGCACTTCCCAATACGTCCGGGGTGGGTCGTCCCGCCCCCTGTCCCGAATCAGGTGATGCCCATGTCCTCCAGCACCCTCCTGCCCACCGCTGCCCCGGCCGACGGTGCCGGCGACGCCGACCGCGTAACCGGCGCCCGTCTGGCCGTGGCCGACGACCTGCTGTCCCTGCTGCGGACGACCACCACCGAGCCGCGCGCCGACGAGCAACTCGAAGCGCTCACCCTGGCCGTCACGGCCGATCTGCCCGTACTGCTCTGGGGCGAGCCGGGCATCGGCAAGACCGCCGCCCTCACCCAGCTCGCCGCCTCCCTCGACCTGCCGCTGACGACCGTGATCGCCAGCGTCCACGAGCCGTCCGACTTCTCCGGGCTGCCCGTCGTGGGCGACGACCCGGCCGTGCAGGGGGTGCCGATGGCGCCGCCGCAGTGGGCCGTGGAGCTCGTGCGGGCCGGGCGGGGGCTGCTCTTCCTGGACGAGCTCTCCACCGCCACCCCGGCTGTCCAGGCCGCGCTGCTGCGGGTCGTCCTGGAGCGTAAGGTCGGTGCGCTGCGGCTGCCACCGGGGGTCCGGATCGTGGCTGCGGCCAATCCGCCCGCGTCAGCGGCGGACGGCTGGGATCTGAGCGCGCCGCTGGCCAACCGTTTCGTGCATCTGCACTGGACGCACGACCGGGAGGTGGTGGTGCGCGGGCTGGGCGGCGTCTGGCCCCGGGCCGAGCTGCCCCGGCTGGCGCCGGAGCGGCTGCCGGAGGCGGTGGCCTTCGCCCGGCGGGCGGTCTGCGGCTTCCTTAAGGCCCGGCCGACGCTGGTCCACCGGCTGCCGGGCAGCGAGACGCGGCGCGGCGGCGCCTGGCCCTCGCCCCGGAGCTGGGAGGCGGCGCTGACCCTGCTGGCCTTCGGTACGGCGGCCTCCGTCTCGCGGGAGGTGCTGGCGCTGCTGGTGCGGGGCGCGGTGGGGGACGGACCGGGGCTCGAACTCCTGGCGCACCTGGACCGGATGGAGCTGCCGGACCCCGAGTCGCTGCTGGCCGATCCGGCCGCCGCCGAGCTTCCGGAGCGCGGTGACCTGCGCCAGGCGGCGCTGGAGGCGGTGGTGACGGCCGTGGGGGCGCGGCCGGAGCGGGAACGGTGGGAGGCGGGCTGGGCGGTGCTGGTGAGGGCGATGGAGACCGGTGCCCCGGATCTGCTGATCGCCCCGGCGAAGACGCTGGCCTCGCTGCGGCGCGACGACTGGGAGGTGCCGGAGGCGGTGGAACGGCTGGCCGGGGTGATCGGCCTGGCCCGGCGGGCGGAGCGGTCCGTGGAGCGGGTGGCGGAACGGGCGGCGACCGGGGCCGGGCGTACGGCGGAGGCTGGCCGATGACGGGGAACACGGAACGTCCACTGCCGCGCCCGGCGCGGGTGCCGGCTCCGGCGCGGCGGCCCGCGCCGGGCCCGGCCGACCGGGCCGGACTCGCCCTGGACATGGAGAAGTTGCTGGCCGCCCGGCTGCACGCGGTGAAGGTCCGCCCCTATCTGGCCCACGCGCTGTTCGCGCTGCGCGTGGTGGAGGACCGCTCGGTGCCGACGATGGCGGTGGACGCGCACTGGCGCGTCTACGTCTCCCCCGGCTTCGTGGCGCGCACCCCGCTGGAGGAGCTGGCGGGCGTATGGGTGCACGAGGTCTCCCATCTGCTCCGCGACCACCACGAGCGCAGCGAGGCATACGCGCGGGAACACGGGGAGTACGGACCGGGCGAGTCGCTGCGGCGGAACATCGCCGCCGACTTCGAGATCAACGACGACATCTACGGTGACGGGCTGCCGCGCCCGGCAGGTGCGGTGCTGCCGTCGCTACTGGGGCTGTCCGACGGGCTGCTGATGGAGGAGTACCTGCGGACGGCCTCGATGTCGGGGCTCGCAACGGACCTGGCCTGGCTGGACTGCGGCAGCGGCGCCGACGGACGGGAGCGGCCCTGGGAGCTGGGGCCCGGCGGGGCGCACGGGCTGAGCAGGCAGGAGCGGGACGCGGTCCGCTTCCGGGTCGCCGAGGGGATCAAAGGACGGCCGGGCGACGCGCCGGAGGGCTGGCGCCGGTGGGCCGAGGAGGCGTTCCATCCGCCGCAGCCGTGGCGGCGGCTGCTGGGGTCGGCGGTCCGCTCGGCGGCGGGCGCGCCGGGGGCGGGTGAGAACCACAGCTACCGGCGGCCCTCCCGGCGTTCGGCCGGTGTCCCCGGCGTGGTGCTGCCGAGCCTGCGGCGTACGCCGCCCCGGGTCCGCGTCGTGATCGACACCTCCGGGTCGGTGAGCGACGCCGAACTGGGCAGCGCGCTGCTGGAGGTGGTGGCGATCTCGCGGGCGGTGGGCGGGCGGCGCGACCTGGTCTCGGTGATCTCCTGCGACGCGGCGGCCGGGGTCGCCGTGCCCCTGTGCCGGGCCGAGGACGTGGAGCTGGTCGGCGGCGGCGGGACGGACCTGCGTTCCGGCTTCGAGCGGGCGCTGCGCTGCGGGCCCCGCCCGGACGTGATCGTGGCCCTGACCGACGGGCAGACGCCGTGGCCCTCCGCGCAGCCGCCCTGCCGCACCGTCGTCGGTCTCTTCCCTCGCCCCGCCCGCGCCGTGGACGAGGAAGACCCCTACTACGTCCCGGACGCCCCACCGCCCTGGGCGCGTGTCGTCACCATCGGCTGAGAGCCCGTCCGCGATCCCCGGGCGACCGCGGCGGCGATGCTGAACCCCGAGACCTGACGCCCCGCCCGGGGCGAGAGGAGTGCGCCGTCGCCGTCGGCCGGGCCGGCCGAAAACGCGAGGACGTTCCGCACCGGCGGGGTTGTTCGGTTCGAGGTCCAGGTGCCGCGCATCGCCTCAAGTCTGGGTGTTGACGCCGTGGGCGGCAGTCGCTTCCAGCGCGTGTGGCACGACCACGATCTGTACGTCGTCCTCGTAGACGATCCGTCCCGGGTCCGCGGAACGCAGGACCCGGCAGTCGACGCCGTGCGCGGACAGGATCTCCAGATAGCCCGGAACGCGGGCGAGGAGATGAGTGGCCGACGGCTTGAACCATGCCGCCGCGCCGGGGTTGATCTCGTCGTCGTAGACGCCGGGGTCAACGGTCGAGGGGTCGGTGTACGCGGCGTCGTACCAACTGTTGTTGCGGCGGCGGAAGGACTCCTGCTCGTCCGAGAGCCTTCCCTCCCTCGCCAGCTTGTTGACGAGCCCGAAAACGCCGGTGAAGTGGCCTCGGCTGTTCCGGTGCGGCGATTGGAACCGCACGTACTGAACGGTCTCGCTGTCGCTGTCGGCCATCCCCATCGGCACATCCTCCCACCGCTCTCACGCTCCGGTGGCTCCTTTCCGCACCAGAGGGACGCTTGTCTCCGATGCCACGAGGGCCGCGCCGGAGACAAGCATGCGAAAGGAGGTGAAACGCCCTCCAAGGCGCGTCCCCGTCAGTCGAGCAGGGCATGCGCGGCCAGTGCGATGGCGGGCGGCGCCGCCTGCCCCAGGGAGCCGCGCCACAGTCCGCGGTCGGAGACGAACAGCACGGTTCCCGCGGCGACCATGAAGAGGCAGACGTAGACGATGAGGGAGCGTCCGGTGTTCGCGTCGCCGGTGTGCAGGCTCACGACGCCGGCGATGAGGCCGAGCGCGAGGAAGAGGTTGTAGAAGCCGACGTTGACCCGCCACAGCCGGACCTCCGGCGCGTCGGCGGTGCTTCCCGTGAGGAAGAGCCGAACGCGCGCGCTGCCGTAGAGGAAGCTCTCCAGCGGCCATACGAAGACGTGGACCGCTGCGGCGGTCAGGGCGGCGACCTGGCTGAACACGTTCATGAGGTGCATGATCCCGGGGCTCCGGGCCGCACGTGGTCCAACACTCCGGTTCCCGATCAGCCGGGCCGGGCAGGACGACCGCACCCGGACGAACGGACCCCGGGTCCGCCCGGGAGCCGCCCGGCGGTGCTTCCGGCACGGCCCGCGCCCGGCCGACCCGTACCGGGCGGGGCTACAGCGGTGCCGCGCTCCGGGAGGGGGCGGCGGTGCTGGCGCGGACGGTGAGGGTGGGGTCGGGGGCGCGGCTGTGTTCGACGCGGTGACCGGCGACGACGTCCCTGAGCCGGCGGGCGGCCAGGGCGCCGTAGGCGGCGATGTCGCGGCGCAGCGCGGTCAGCCCGGGGTGGACCAGCCGGCACAGCGGTGAGTCGTCCCAGGCCACCAGGGAGACGTCGGCGGGGACGCGGACGCCCAGGCTCTGCGCGGCGCTCAGGCCGGAGACGGCCATCACGTCGTTGTCGTAGAGGATCGCGGTGGGGCGGTCGTCGCCCTCCAGCAGGGCGCGGGTGGCGGCGCAGCCCTGTTCGCCGCTGTAGTCGGCCTCCATGCTCCGGCCGGTGACGTCGCGCTCGGCGGTGGCCGCGGCGAACGCCTCGGTGCGGATGAGGGTGTGCCGCAGGGCGGCGGGCCCGGTGACGTGGGCGATGGATCGGTGGCCGAGGTCGGCGAGGTGGGTGACGGCGGTGCGCACCCCGGCCGCGTCGTCGCTCCACACCGCGGGCAGGCTTCCGGTGCCGACGGGTGCGCCGATCACCACGGCGGGCAGGCGCAGCTCCTCCAGGGCCCGTATCCGGGGATCGTCCGCCCGCAGGTCGACCAGGAAGACGCCGTCGACCTTGCGCTGCGCCCACCAGGCCCGGTAAGTGGCCGTCTCGGCGTCCGCGTCGGGCGCGACGGTGAACAGCAGGGAGGTGCCGTCCCCGGACAGCTCGTCCTGGATGCCGGAGACCAGCTGCATGAAGAACGGTTCGACGCCCAGGGAGCGGGCCGGGCGGTCCACCACCAGCCCGAAGGCCCCGGCCCTGCCGTCCGACAGGGCCCTGGCCGCGCTGTTGGGCTGCCAGCCCAGCTCCTGCGCGATGGCGAGCACTCTGGCGCGGGTCGCCTCCGACACCCCCGGGCGGCCGTTGAGCGCGAAGGACACCGCGCTCTTGGTGACCCCCGCACGGCGGGCGATGTCCACCATCGTGGGACGCTTCACCGCTTCTCCCTCCCGCCCGCGGTCGCCGGCGAACCGGGGCTCATCCTAGAGCGGCCCGCCCACGCCCGGAACACGCGTTCCGAAGGCCGCCCAAAGGCCCCGTCCCGTCCCGGTCCGGTCCGGCCCCGGGAGGCCCGCACATCACCCGCGCCCGCCGGGGTAGGAGGCGAAGAGGACAACCGAGTGCAAAGGGTGCGGCTCGCCGCGGCGGGCGCCCGTGATCAGCTGGAGGAACCGTGCCGGGCATTCTGAGCAAGATCGCCATTTTCTCCCGAACCCCGCAGGGCCGCCGACTGACCGCGAAGGCCAGGAGGATGGCCTCCGACCCCAGGAAGCGGAACCAGGCCAAGCAGGCCCTGAGCCGGCTGCGCGGCCGGGGGCCGGGACGCCGCTGAGGCGTACCGCCCCTGCCCGGCCCGCCGCCCCCCTGGTGCGGCCTCACCCCCGGGCACCGCCGCCGCCCGTCGCCGTGGAGACACGCCGGCGGGCGGCGGTGTGCTGCCAGGATGGGCGCATGACCGGTATCAGGATCGGGGACGGCGGCGGTTCCGGCGGGATCTCCCTCGTCCACACGGCGGATCTGGACGCCTCCGTCCGCGCGGCGGCCCGGTCCCTGCTCGACGAGGTGTTCGAGGGGGACATGACCGACCAGGACTGGGAGCACGCCCTGGGCGGTGTGCACGCGCTGGCCTGGGAGGGGCCGGAGCTGGTGGGCCACGCCTCGCTGGTGCAGCGGCGGCTGCTGCACGGCGGCCGGGCGCTGCGCGCCGGTTACGTGGAGGGGGTGGGGGTCCGTGCCGACCGGCGCGGGCGCGGGTACGGGGCGGCGCTGATGGGGGCGCTGGAGCGGGTGGTGCGCGGTGCGTACGACCTGGGGGCGCTGGCCTCCAGCGACGAGGCGCTGGGCTTCTACGCGGCGCGCGGCTGGCTGCTGTGGCGGGGGCCCGTCTCGGCGCTCACCCCCTCGGGCGCCGTGCGCACGGAGGAGGACGACGGGTGCGTCCACGTGCTGTCGGTGGCGGGGGGTGCGGATTTGGACACCTGCGGTGAGCTGGTCTGCGACTGGCGCGAGGGCGATCTCTGGTAGCCGGCCGGCTCCGCCTGCGGGGCCGGTGCCCGGCGTGGCGTGGCACGGGGCGGGCCGTACCCGCCGTGCGGGTTCCGGCCGGAACGGCCGGGGGCGCCGCGTCCGTTCCGGCGGCGATCCCGCGCAGACGGATTGTCTGCGGATGCCATGAGTGTCATGCTCACAACGCCTGTCGGTAAACCGGCGGTAACCCCCTACTGCACCGTGAGGAGCCGCACGTGAGCGATCCCCGAACCCAGCGGCGCACACCGTCCGGCACCACCTCGGACACACCGGACGCACCGGAAGCCCCCGCCCGTACGCCGGGCAGCAGCCGCCGCGGCGTCCTGCGCGCCGCCGCCGCGACGGCCGGGCTCGGCATCGCCGGGCTCCCCACGGCCGCGGCCCACGCCGCCGAGGGCACCACCGCCGGCCGCACCTCCGCCGCACCCGGGCAGGCCGGCGCCGCGGGGGCCGGCGCCTATCTGGTGGGACGCGGCATCGCGGACGCCACCGGCGAGGTCGCCGAGGTCGGCATGATGGGCTACGGGCGCACCGACCAGCAGGCCCAGGGCCTGCACAACCGGCTGCGGGCCCGCGCCTTCGTCATCGCCGACCGGGCCCCGGACGGAAGCGCCGGGGAACGGGTGGCCCTCGTCGTGGTCGACTCCCCCATGATCTTCTCCAGCGTGCACCAGGCGGTGCTGCGCGCCCTGGACGAGCGGTACGGCGGCCTCTACAACGCCCGCAACACCATGATCACCGCCACCCACACCCACGCCGGTCCGGGTGGCTACTCCCACCACCTGCTCTACAACATCACCACGCTCGGCTTCCACGCCAAGACCTTCGACGCGGTGGTGCGCGGCATCGTGGAGGCCGTGGGCCGGGCCCACGCCGATCTGGCTCCCTCCGAACTCTCCCTTTCCCATGGGGAGTTGCTCGGCGCCAGCGTCAACCGCTCCCGTACCGCGTTCGAGCGCAACCCGGCCGACGTCAAAGCCCACTTCCCCGACGCCGTCGACCCGCTCACCACGCTGCTGCGGATCGAGCGGCAGGGGCGGCTGGTGGGCGCGGTCAACTGGTTCGCCACCCACTGCACCAGCATGTCCGGCGACAACACACTGATCAGCGCCGACAACAAGGGATACGCCGCCTACCACTGGGAGCGCGAGGTGGCGGGCGCGGACTACCTGGCCGGCACCGCGCCCGAGGTGATCGCCGCCTTCGCGCAGACCAACGCCGGCGACATGTCCCCCAACCTCGACCTGGAGCCGCCCACCACACCGGAGGACTTCGAGCGCACCCGCGCCAACGGACTGCTCCAGTACGAGGCCGCCGCGCGGCAGCTGGACCGGCCCGGCACCCGGCTGTCCGGCGGCGTGGACTCCCGGCTGGTGTACGTGGACCTCTCCGACGTCACCGTGGGGCCGGAGTTCACCGGCGACGGGCGCGCCCACAGAACGGCCAAGCCGGCCGTCGGCGCGGCCATGGCGGCGGGCAGCACGGAGGACGGGCCGGCCTTCCCCGGCTTCTCCGAGGGCGGCAACCCCTTCTGGGACGCGATCTCCCACTCGGTGGTCTACACCGTCTCGCCGGAGCTGCGCGATGCCCACGCGCCCAAGGCGATCGCCGTGCCCATCGGGGAGATGAACCGGATCTACCCCTGGGTGCAGGAGATCGTGCCCGTGCAGCTGGTGCGGATCGGCCGGCTGTACCTGATCGGCGTCCCCGGCGAGGTCACCGTCGCGGCGGGGCTGCGGCTGCGGCGCACCGTCGCGCAGGCCACCGGCGCGGATCTGGACGACGTGCTGGTGGCGGGCTACGCCAACTCCTACTTCCACTACCTCACCACCCCCGAGGAGTACGACGCCCAGCACTACGAGGGCGGCAGCACCCTCTTCGGCCGCTGGCAGCTGCCCGCGATCCAGCAGGTCTCGGCACAGCTGGCCCGTGCGATGCGCGAGGGGCGGGCGCTGCCGACCGGCCCGGAGCCGCCCGACCTTTCCGCCGCGCCGCTCGCCCTCCAGCCTCCGATCGTGCTGGACGCCCCGCAGATCGGACGCTCGTTCGGGGACGTGCTGACCCAGCCGCGCGAGGGCTACCGGGCCGGTGAGCGGGTCACGGCGGTGTTCGCCGGCGCCCACCCCGGCAACGACCTGCACCGGGGCAGCACCTACCTGCGGGTGGAGCGGTACGAGGGCGGGGCGTGGCGCACGGTCGCCGACGACGGCGACTGGTCGACGGCCTTCCGCTGGGAGCGCGACGGGATCGCCGCCTCCAAGGTGACCGTCACCTGGGACGTGCCCGCCGGTGCCACCCCCGGCCGCTACCGCGTCCGCTACCACGGCGACGCCAAGCCCCTGGTGGGCGGGGCCCGTTCCTTCTCCGGCACCACGCGCACCTTCAGCGTGCTGGCCTGATCCCTCCCCGGCGGCCGGGCGTCCCGCACTATGCTCCACCGGGCCGCCCGGCCGCCGAGGAGGTGGGGTGAGTGACGCACAACCCGGTACCGCTGCACCGGCTGGAGGTGCCCGAGCCGAACGAACTGCCTTTCGCCATCGGCTCCTTCGACACCATCGGTCCGCTGTCACGCGCCGGCTTCCCGCACCGGCACGTCTTCCACGAGATCGTCTACGTCACCAGCGGCCGCGGCACGCACGTGGTGGACGCGGTGCCGTGGCGGCTGAGCCCGCCGAACCTCTGCGCGGTCGCCCCCGGGCAGGTGCACCACTGGCGCGGGATCTCGGGCCTGAACGGCTGGGTGGTGCTGTTCACCGACGACTTCCTGCTGGAGCACCCGGAGGACCGCGAGACGCTGCGGGGACTGCGGGAGCGGCCGTGGCTGCGGCCGCCGCGCGACGAGGCGGTCAGGCTCTCGGCGCTGCTGCGGGAGATGGACCGGGAGTACCGCGGCCGGGGCGGGGGCTTCGCCTCCGTCCTCCAGTCCTATCTGCACGTCCTCCTCGTCCGCGCGAGCCGGCTGTCCGGCGGCGGCCCGCCCGCCGCGGCCGGGACGGAGGGCGGACGGGCGTCCGGGGCGGCCCGGGACTTCGGCCGGCTGCTGGAGGAGCCGGAGGCGGGACGGCTGTCGGTGCGCGAGTGCGCGGCGCGGCTGGGGGTGTCGGCCGGCCATCTGAACGAGACGGTCAAGCGGGCCACCGGGCGCACCCCGGGACAGCTTCTGCGGCGAGCAAGGGTGCTGGAGGCCAAACGGCTGCTGACGGGAACGGGGATGACGGTGGGCCAGGTGGCCCGGCACACGGGCTTCGCCGATCCGGCGTACTTCTGCCGCTTCTTCCGCCGGGAGACCGGTGTCACCCCCGGCGCCTTCCGCCGCGGGGCCGGGGAGGGCGGTGGAGCGGACGCGGGCGGCGGGGCGGGCACGGAAAGCGAGGCGGGCCGGGGCGGGAGCGGAACGAATCACCACGACCGCTGAGTTCTGTCCATCGCCTCCGCCCGGACACCCGCATAGGTTCAGACCTGCTCGCGAAAGGTCCATACCACCTTCCCCGACAGCAGGAGAAACCGTGGAAGACCACGCCACCCCCCGCCCCGGAAGCGGCCCCGGGCCGGCCTCCGAGGCCGGCTCCGGGCCGCGCCCCATCAGCCGCAAGAGCGTGCTCAAGGGGGCGCTGCTGGCCGCTCCCCTGCCGCTGATCGCCGGTGGCGCACCGGCCCTGGCCCGCACCCTGCGGCCGTCGTCCGCCGGCGAACCGCTCCCGCTCACCCCCTACTGCGACGACGGGGACGACCCCACACCACCGCAGATGGAGGGCCCGTACTTCAAGCCGAACTCACCGCGCCGCACCTCGCTGGTCGACGCGGGCACCCAGGGCACCCGGCTGACCGTCAGCGGGTACGTGTTCGGCCGGGCCTGCCAGCCGCTCGCGGGCGTCCTGCTGGACTTCTGGCAGGCGGACGCGGGCGGCACCTACGACAACACCGGCTACCGGTTCCGCGGCCACCAGTACACCGACGCGCGGGGGGCGTTCGAACTCACCACGATCGTCCCCGGCCTGTACCCGGGCCGCACCCGGCACATCCACGTCAAGGCGCAGGCGCCGGGCCGCCCCGTGCTGACCACCCAGCTCTACTTCCCGGGCGAGCCGCGCAACGGCACCGACGCGATCTTCGACCCCGCGCTGCTGATGAACGTGCGGACGGTCGGCTCGGCGAAGGAGGCGACGTTCGACTTCGTCCTCGACGTCTCCCGGACGCCGCCGCCCACCCCGCCCCCGGACGGCCCCGGCGGCACCTGGCGCACGGGGGTGAACTACCGGGCCGGCGACCGGGTCGAGTACGGCGGAGCCTCCTACACGTGCCTCCAGGCGCATCTGTCCCAGGCGGGCTGGGAGCCGCCGAACACCCCGGCCCTGTGGCGGCGGGCCTGATCCCGGCCGCTGAGCCACGCCCGCCGGGCCACGCCGTCCGGGCCCGCCGCCGGATCCGGTGGCGGGCCCGGACGCGGTCAGCCGGATGCGGCGGTCTCGGCGTCCGGGCCCCGGTGGGAGCCGAGGCAGGCCAGAAGCCCGTCACGGTGCAGTCCGGCGACCGGCTCCATCAGGTCGGGATGCCGCAGCAGGGGCGCGGCCTGCCGGTCGAGCCCGTCGGGAGCGGTCAGCCTGCGGAAGTCGACCGCCAGTCCCCGCGCGTGCTCGCTGCGCAGGGCACCGGCCACCGCCTCCCCCACCAGATCCGGCGAGGTCAGCAGGCAGGCCGCCCAGCTGGCGAGGACCTCGTCCACCCAGGTGCGCCAGGCGCTCCCCGTCTCGCCGGGCTCGCGGGGCAGGGGGATCCACGGCAGTCCGGCGGACGCGCCACCGGGACCGTCGTGGCCGTCGGTGCCGCCGGGGCCGGCCGGTTCCGGGGCCGCCGCGCCGGTGATCCGGTCCAGCCGCAGGGCGCCGCCCGGTCCGGCGACCGCCACCAGCGCGGCGTCCAGCGGTGTCGGATAGCGCAGCCAGGCCGCGACCGTGACCGCCTGGCGCGCCTGCGCCTCGGCCAGGGAGGCGCTGAGCACGCCGCCGGCGGTCGGATAGGCGCGGACCAGCCACCGGGTGGTGGCGGCTATGACGGAGGAGAGATCAGCAGACACCTTGGTCCCGCGTTTCGGAAGAGCGGATTCCGGTATTCGGTACCTCGATGGTAACGAGCCCCGCCCGGGCCGCCGGGGTGAATTGCGACACCGGGCGCCTCCCGGCGCGCGGAGCACCGCACCGGAAGGCGGATCGGGAGGGAGGGCGCGCGGAGGGGGTCTCGTCACCGGCCGTGCGCCGGGCTACGGTGACCTGTGACAGCCGCGCCCCCCGGTGGTGACCGCACCGGCGGCGCGGGCGGACCCGGCGGGCACGGCGGAAGGGGAACTGCCGTTGAACTGCACCACATGCGGAGCCACCGTGATCCAGGGGCCCGACGGGCGCTGGTCCTGCGGCAACTGCGGAGCCACCGGATGACCCCCTCGCACTCCGACGTCCCGGCGCACGACGTGGCCGTGATGCACTGCGCCCAGTGCGGCTGGTCCGTCCAGGAGGGGCCGCACGGCGGCTATGTGTGCACCCAGTGCTTCCACACCGTCGAGCCGCCGCTGGACCTCGGCAGGGGCTGACCCGGGAGCGTCCGCCGCACACGCATCGTCAGCACGTACCTCGTCCGCACACGCCTCATCCGCGTGCCCGGGGCACGCGCGGAGCGGTGCTGTGCGGAGCGGGCCGCCGGGCCGCGCGGAGCGGGCCGGGCACCGCGGCCAGGGCGTGCTCCGGCGGTCCGTCCGCCAGGCCGTCCGCGGAGTCCGTAAGACCGGACGTGCGGCCGGACGTGCGGCCTGGCGCCGGCACACCGGAGGGCTCGGCGGCGGACGGCGCGGGGCCGGCGGGGCCGCCCTCCGGCGGGGGCAGCAGCGCACCGCCGTGGCGCAGCAGCCACCAGCGGTAGGCGGGACTGGCCCAGGCGACCTCGGCGTAGGCGGCCATGAGGTCGGTACGCAGGCCGGCGATCTCGGCCGCCAACGGGCTGTCCGACCGGCAGGCCAGTAACAGCCGTACCGCCAGCGGGTCGTCGCGCAGCGGGCGGATGACCATTCCCTGGCGCTGCTGGGAGACGGGCTGGCACACGCTCACCGCCTCGCCGCCGGCGATCAGTGCCGCGGCGGTGGTGTTGTCGGGCACGTGGACCATGCGCGGGTTCAGTCCGGCGGTCGCGAAGGCACGGCGCGTGGCGGCCCACTCCCCGTCCGCCGTGAAGTCGACGATCCACTGGTCGTCGGCGAGGTCGGCCATGTCGACCATCCGGCGGCCGGCCTGGGGATGGGTCTCGGGCAGGGCGATGAACTGCGGTTCCCTGGCCACCAGGACGTGCTGTTCCACTCCCGGGGGGAAGCGCAGCGGGAAGCCCTCCGGCTCGTGGACGAACGCCACGTCCACCTGCCCGTCGGCGACCGTCTGGAGCAGCGAGTTGGCCGAGACGTCGATGTGGATGCCCGTCTCGGCGCCGGGGTAGCGGTCCCGGAGCCTGCGCACCCATCCGGCCACGGCACGGCTGGCCGTACTGCCGATCCGCAGCCGCGCCCCTCCGGCCAGCGCCGCCGCGCTCCTCGCCTCGCTCACCAGGGCCGCCATGTCGGCGACGATCGGGCGCGCGCGGCAGAGCACGGACCGCCCCAGGGCCGTGGGACGGCTGCCCGTGCGCTCCCGGGTGAACAGCCGCCCGCCGATGGCGTTCTCGATACGGCGCAGCTGCGTCGTCAGAGAGGGCTGGCTCATGCCCAGGCGCAGCGCCGCCTTGCGGACGCTGCCGGCGTCGGCGATGGCGCACAGCACACGCAGATGCCTCACGTCGAGCTCCACACCTGGAGGATAACGACGCCCCAACAGGCGGCACCAGACGTCCAAACGCCGCCGAAACGGCATGCCCGGCGTTCCCGGCGCGCGAGTCGGGCCGTCCCGGGCCGTTCCGGCGGGTCCTCGGCGCGCCTTCCCGGCCGGGAGACCGGGCGGTGTGATCACGGGTGATAGCCCGGCGCTATCACCGGTTGGCATCATCCCGGCGGCGCGGAGGTCGAACACAATCCTGACTGACCGAAGTTCCTCCGCCGGACCCGGCCCCCCACACACAGGTTCCGCGTCAGGTTCCGCCCCCGGGTTCACCGACGAGAAGGAGACCCCCACATGAAGTCCTCCAGAGCGGCCCTGGCCGCGGCGCTCGGTCTGGGCACGGCCCTGAGCCTGACCGCGGTGCCGGCCTCCGCGGCCCCCGCCCCCGCGGACCGGCTCCCCGCCTCGATCGCCGCCTACTCCGGCTCCGCCGCCGACCAGGCCAACACCCGGGCCTTCTTCGAGGCCGTGATGGAGTCCGCGCTGTCCAAGCAGCGGACCACGGGGGCGCAGGCCGTCACGGTCGTCTACGACGCCAGCCGGGCGCCCTCGTTCGCCACCGAGATATCCCGCAGCGCCCAGATCTGGAACTCCTCGGTCAGCAACGTGCGCCTGGTCTCGGGCAGCAACGCCGACTTCCGGTACTACGAGGGCAACGACTCGCGCGGCTCCTACGCCAGCACCGACGGCCGCGGCAACGGCTACATCTTCCTGGACTACCGGCAGAACCAGATCTACAACTCCACCCGCGTCACCTCTCACGAGACCGGCCATGTGCTGGGCCTGCGGGACAACTACTCCGGGCCGTGCAGCGAGCTGATGTCCGGCGGCGGCCCCGGCCCGTCCTGCACCAACGCCTACCCCAACGCCGCCGAGCGCAGCCGGGTCAACCAGATCTGGTCGTACGGCCTGAGCGCCTTCCAGAAGGAGTCCGCCGCCAAGGCCCGCTGACGACGGGGCCGTTGGTCCGGTGAGCCCGCTCGCCGGACCAACAGCCGAGCAGCGCGGCCGCCCGCCGGCCCGGCGTTTTTCTCCCCCCACGGACGCCGGTCCGGCGGCCCCACTCCGGCGCCGGGCAGGAGGGACGAGACCCTGCCCGGCGCCGGCGCCCACCCCTCGCGCGGCCCGTACCGCCGGACCGGAGCCCCGCCGGCACACCGCCGCGCCCGGACCCCTCGCCGGCGCCGCGTCAGGGGCGCAGGATCAACCGGATCGGGTTGCCCTCCCTGCGCAGCAGTCGGTCCACCGCCTCCCCCGCCTCCGCCAACGGCAGCACCCCGCTGACCGACCGCGAGAACTCCAGCCGGTGCCGCCGCACCAGTTCGACGAGCCGCACCACATGCTCGTCGGAGGATCCGTAGTGGCCCAGCACCTGCTGCTGGAAGTAGCTGAAGGCGGTGCCGTCGGTGATGGTCAGCGGCTTGTCGGTGAGCCCGACCAGCACCAGCCTGCCGCCCGGCCCCAGGCAGCGCGCCGCCTGCTCCCGCACCGCCGGCATCCCGGCGAAGTCGAAGGCGACGGCCAGTCCGGCCCCGCCGGTCTCCCCCCGCACCCGGGCGGGCAGTTCGGGGTCGTCCGAGGAGAGGGCCAGGTCGGCGCCGAAGGCCAGGGCCCGTTCGCGCGCCTCGGGCAGGGGGTCGACGGCGATGATCGGCGCGGCGCCCACCAGGCGCAGCAGTTGCACGCCGTGCACGCCCAGACCGCCCGCGCCCCAGACGCCGGCCGGGCGCGCGGGCTCGGTGCGGGCGGTGGCGGTGATGGCGGCCCACGGGGTGGACACCGCGTCCGGGATGATCGCGGCCTGCTCGAAGGGCAGCTCGTCCGGGATCTCCACCAGCGTCGACCCGGTCGCCACCGCGTACTCGGCCCAGCCCCCGTCGTAGTCCACGCCGCGGGTCCACACCGCCCCGTCCCGCTCCTCCCCTGCCTGGAGCAGGACGCGCTGCCCCGGCCGCCACCGGGTCACGCCCGCGCCCGGCTCGGCGACGACGCCCGCGACCTCGTGGCCGAGGGTGACGGTGTCCCCGGGCAGGTACAGCGGGGTGAGCGTGCCGTCGATCAGGTGCACGTCCGACAGGCAGACCCCTGCGGCCTCCACCTTGACCAGCACCTCCCCCGGCCCCGGGCGCGGGGTGGGCACCTCCTCCACCGAGAAGGCGCGCGTCTTCACGTCCAGCCGTCCGGCGAGCACGGTGACCACCTGTCTCCCACGTCGGTGCTTGCGTCTCTCCTTGCGTTCCCGCCGGGGTACCCGCGCCCGAGACGGGGGATGCGGCCCGGCCGGCGGTTTCGTACTCCGCGGGGGCCGCTCCCGGTCACGGGTCCGGGAGCGGCACCGGATCAGGCCCCGGATCCGGCGTCGGCCCGGCCCCGGGCGGGGATCTCCTCCGCCGCGGGCGGCGGGCCGGGCGGGGTCCCGTCGCCGAAGGGCCGGCCGCCCAGCTCCTCGCGGTGGTGCGGGGTCAGCCACCCGGACGGGTCCGGGCCCAGCGGCACGATCTGGGTGGGGTTGATGTCGGTGTGCACCTGGTAGTAGTGACGCTTGATGTGGTCAAAGTCGACCGTGTCGCCGAAGCCGGGGGTCTGGAAGAGGTCGCGGGCGTAGGCCCACAGCACCGGGTCCTCGGTCAGCTTGTTGCGGTTGCACTTGAAGTGGTTGTGGTAGACCGCGTCGAAGCGCACCAGGGTGGTGAACAGCCGCACGTCGGCCTCGGTGATGGTGTCCCCCACCAGATAGCGGCGGCCGGCCAGGCGCTCGGAGAGCCGGTCCCAGCAGGCGAACAGGTTGCGGTAGGCGCGCTCGTAGGCCCGCTCGCTCTTGGCGAAACCGGCCAGGTACACGCCGTTGTTCAGATTGCGGTAGACGTCCTCCATCACCTCGTCGATCTCGTCGCGCAGCGGCTCGGGGTACAGGTCGGGCGCGCCGTCGCGGTGCAGCGCGGTCCACTCGGTGGCCAGGTCGAGCGTGATGCGCGGGTAGTCGTTGGTGACGAGCCTGCCACTGGGGACGTCGACGATCGCCGGGACGCTGATGCCGCCGTCGTAGCCGGGCTCGCGGGCGGCGTACGCCTCGCCGAGGAAGGCGATGCCCAGCACCGGGTCCCGGCCGTCCGGGTCCAGGGTGAAGCGCCAGCTCCGCTCGTCCTGCAGGGGGTCGGTGACCGCCAGGGAGATCGCGTCCTCCAGGCCGAGCAGCCGCCGCACCACCAGGGCGCGGCTCGCCCAGGGACAGGCCCGGCTGACCACCAGCCGGTACCGTCCGGCCTCGACCGGCCAGCCGTCGGCACCGTCGGCCGTGATGCGGTCGGTGAAGTGGCTCGGGGACCTCTTGTACTCGGCCGTCGTGCTGCCGGGGTTGCCGACGCTGGTCGTCATGGGGGCTGTCTCCCTCTCGGGCTCGGGCTCTCGGAACGCCCCGGCGGTCCGGCTCGCCGGCTCACCGGTTGCCGGGCGACGGGACGCGGGGTCCGGACGCCTACCCGCTTCCGCGCCCCGGCACCCGTACGCCCGGCGGCCCCCGCTCCCGGCCCCGTCAGCTCCCGGCGGCGGCCCGCTGCGGACGCGCAGCCCCGCGCGGCTCGCCGCGGTAGGTGCCGAACTGCCAGCGGTTGCCCTCGGTGTCGCGTACGGCGAAGTCGCGGGAGCCGTGGTCGGTGTCGTACGGCTCCCTCAGCACCCGCGCACCGGCGCGCACGGCCCGCGTGAAGAGTTCGTCGGGGCGTGCGGTGACGACGTACGCCCCGAAGCTCCCCGGTTCCAGGGGCCAGGGGTCGTCGTCGCCGCCGCGCACCGAGCCGAGCATGATCCCGCCGCCCTCGGGCCAGTCCAGCTGCGCGTGGTGGACGGTGTCCGCGTCCGCGCCCTCACCCCTGACGACCAGGGTCTCCTCGAAGCCGAACGCGTCGGCCAGGAAGCGGATCAGCGCCGGGGCGTCGTGGGCCCGCAGCGTCGGCCACACCGTGGGGTGCGGTGCCGTGGGGTGCGGTGCCGTGCCGTTCGTGCCTGCCGTCATCTCTGCCGCCCTCCTTCGTCGGGTCGCTCCGGGTTCTCGCGGCTCACCCGCCCTCGGTGAGCCCCCGCACGTCCCACTGTTGCGCCGGTGCGCCCTCGGCGGCTTGGACGTTTCGGAACAGCGTGCCGTGCTCCCGCTCCAGCCAGCGGCTGGGTGCGCAGCCCGCCAGCGCCCGGAACTCCCGGGCCAGATGGGCCTGGTCGAAGTAACCGCACTCGGCCGCCAGTGCGGCCAGCCCCAGCCCGCCCGCGCCCGCCGCGACCACCCCGCCACCTTCCGCGGCCCCGGCGGCCCCGGCGGCCCGGGCGGCCCGGGCCGCGAGCAGCCGGCGGGCCCGGTCGAAGCGGACCACCCGGGCCGCCGCCTTGGGCGTGAGCCCGATCTCGGCGCGGAAGCGGCCGGTGAGGTGCCGGGGGCTCCAGCCGGCCTCCTCGGCCAGTTCCGGGACGGAGACGGCACCGCCGGAGGCCAGCAGCCGGTGCCAGGCCCGCGCCACCTCGGGGCGCGCGGTCCGTTCCGGGCGCAGCAGACGCGGCAGGACGCGGTCCAGTACGTCGAAGCGCTCCGGCCAGGTCGCGGCCTGCCGCAGCCGGTCGTGGAGCTCGGCGCAGTGCCGCCCGAGCACGGCGTCGGCGGGCACGTCCAGATGCGCAAGCTCCCCGGCGGGCGGCCCGAGCAGGGCCCGCGCGCCCAGCGGGCCGAGCGCGATCTGGACGCCCGACTGCCTGCCCTCGTGGGCGATCAGCGCGGGCGCCGCGTGAAGGCCGCCCAGCAGTGTGTCGTAGTGGCCGGGCGGCTGCCGGGGATCGGGATGGGCGGCCACGGTGAGCCGGTCGTCCAGGGTGAGGATCAGCGTCAGATACGGGGAGGGCAGACCGCGGTGGAGGGCCGGCGGCAGACCGGCCTGGCGGTAGCCGGTGTACCGGGCGACGTACGGCCGCAGGGCGGGGGCCGGACTGCGGCACACGTACTCGTCGACCACCCCGCCGGCCGTCCCGGGGCCGGCGGGGGACGCGGTGCCGGTTCCGGTCGCGGTGCCCATACGCTCCAGTATCGGCCCCGGGCGGACGCGGCGGGCGGGGTGCGGGTGGATCAGTCCAGGCCGAGGGCGGCCAGGTGCCGGGCGAAGGGGACGACGGTCTCCGTCTCGCCGGTCCCGTCGGCCGCACCGGTTGCCCCGGTCGCGTCGTTCGCACCGTTCACGCCCGTCGCACCGGCCCTCCCTGCGAGCCTCCGCCGGGCCTCGAGCAGTTCCGCCAGTTCCTGCCCCGCCCGCTCGATCCGGGCCGACAGCTCGCCCACCCTCTCGTCCACGCCGCCCCAGTCCTCGGAGGCGGCGTAGACGGCGGTGGGGACGGTGACCGCCCGCAGGTAGGCGAACATCGGGCGCATGGCGTGCTCGATGACCAGGGAGTGGCGCGGTGTGCCGCCGGTCGCGGCCATCAGGACCGGCTTGCCGTGCAGCGCGGTGTTGTCGATGACGTCGAAGAAGGACTTGAACAGGCCGCTGTAGGAGGCGGTGAAGACCGGGGTGACCGCTATCAGGCCGTCCGCCCCCGTCACCGCCTCGACCTCCTCGGCCAGGGCGGGACCGGGGAAGCCGGTGACGAGGTTGTGGGCGATGTCGGTGGCCAGGTCGCGCAGTTCCACCACCCGTACCTCCACCGGACGCTCCCCGCCCTCCAGGTGCCGTCGGGCCGCCTGCGCCAGCCGGTCGGCGAGCAGGCGGGTGGAGGAGGGGCGGCCGAGTCCGGCCGAGACGGCCGTGATCCGGATGGGTTCCATGGTCGTACTCCTACGGGTCCTGTGCGGGGCGTCCGGTGTGCCCGGTGGTGTCCGGGAGGGATGCGGCGGCTGCGCCGGGCCGTGTCAGGCCGTGGCCCCGGGGGCCGCGGCTTCCGCTCCGGCCCCGGCCCCCGCCTCGCGGCGGGCGAGAAGGGAGGCGTGCGTGGGGGCGTCCGGCACCTGCGCGGGGCGCCTGGCGGCGAACTCCTCGCGCAGCACGGGCACGACCTCCTCACCGAGCATGTCGATCTGCTCCAGCACGGTCTTCAGCGGCAGCCCGGCGTGGTCCATCAGGAAGAGCTGGCGCTGGTAGTCGCCGGCGTAGTCGCGGAAGGCGAGGGTCTTCTCGACGACCTGCTGCGGGCTGCCCACCGTCAGCGGGGTCTGCTCGGTGAAGTCCTCCAGCGACGGCCCGTGTCCGTAGACGGGCGCGTTGTCGAAGTACGGGCGGAACTCGCGGACGGCGTCCTGGGAGCTGCGCCGCATGAACACCTGGCCGCCCAGGCCGACGATCGCCTGCTCGGCGGTGCCGTGGCCGTAGTGGGCGTAGCGCTCCCGGTACAGGGAGACCATGCGCTGGGTGTGCTCCTTGTTCCAGAAGATGTTGTTGTGGAAGAAGCCGTCACCGTAGTAGGCGGCCTGTTCGGCGATCTCCGGGGAGCGGATGGAGCCGTGCCAGACGAACGGCGGGACGCCGTCGAGCGGGCGCGGGGTGGAGGTGAAACCCTGCAGGGGGGTGCGGAAGCGGCCCTGCCAGTCCACCACGTCCTCGCGCCACAGCTTGTGCAGCAGCGCGTAGTTCTCGATCGCCAGCGGAATGCCCTGGCGGATGTCCTGGCCGAACCAGGGGTAGACCGGCCCGGTGTTGCCCCGTCCCAGCATCACGTCCACGCGCCCATCGGCCAGGTGCTGGAGCATCGCGAAGTCCTCCGCGATCTTGACCGGGTCGTTGGTGGTGATCAGGGTGGTGGAGGTGGACAGGATCAGGCGCTCGGTGCGGGCGGCGATCCAGCCGAGCATGGTCGTCGGCGAGGAGGGCACGAAGGGCGGGTTGTGGTGCTCGCCGGTGGCGAAGACGTCCAGGCCCACCTCCTCGGCCTTGAGCGCGATGGCGACCATGGCCTTGATGCGTTCGTGCTCGGTGGGCGTCCGGCCCGTGGTCGGGTCCGGGGTGACGTCGCCCACGGTGAAGATTCCGAACTGCACTGCACTCACATCCCGATGGTTGATTGTTCAATCACTTTACCGAACAGCCGGACTCCCCTCCCTATTCCGGCCCCCTCCCCGCTGCTCCCCACCCGGCAGGCATGGACACCCCGGAGCGGGGAACCGCGTAGCGCGGAACGCCCACAGCGGGCTGCCCGTACGGCCCGCACGGGCAGCCCGTACGAGGCAGGGAGCGAGGCACCATGTTCAAACGCCGCCGCAAGGAAGAACGGCACGAGAAGGACGAGCGGCTCAGGCAGGTCGCCAGGGAGCACGTCCGCCACCTGTCCGGCGAGACCGCCAAGGGGCGGGTCGACCCGGCCACGACCGAGCACACCGGGCGCGAGAAGGGCGCCCCCGGCGGCACCGGCGCCTCCGGCGAGGGCGACACCTCCCGCTGAGGAGGGCACCGGGCCGTGTGTGGTGGGGCCGGCCCGCGCGGGGCGGCCCCACCGCACTCACTCCAGGACCTTCAGGCCCACGACACCGGCGACGATCAGCACCAGGCAGAGCACACGCCCGGTGGAGACGGGATCGCCCAGTGCGACCATTCCGTACAGCGCCGTGCACACGGCCCCGATCCCGACCCACACCGCGTACCCGGTGCCGATGGGGATGCCGCGCATCGCGTAGGCCAGGCCGCCCATGCTCAGGGCGAGGGCGACGACGAACAGCACGCTGGGCCTGAGCCGGGTCAGACCGTGCGACGCCGAGAGCGCCGCGGCCCACACCGCTTCCAGAAGCCCCGATACGACCAGTACGACCCACGCCACGACGTGACCTCCGCAGGTGATGTGCCTTGCTGCGTATGACCTGCGCCGTCTTGTCCTGCCGGGTACGACGCGCTCGTCCGGGGCGCGGGGGCGCCACGGGCAACCTAACACCGGTCCGCACCCTCCCCGCCCCCGCGCCCCCTGGGCACCCCTGGTCATGCCGCCGCGCTTCCCGGGCACGCGTGGTACATGCGCTACTACGCCGACCTGCACGTGCACTCCCGGTACAGCAGGGCGTGCAGCCGCAACAGCGATCTGCCGCACCTGGCCCGGTGGGCGCGGCGCAAGGGCATCACCGTGCTGGGCACCGGCGACTTCCTCCACCCCGTGTGGGCAAAGGCGCTGCGCGAGTCGCTGGTGCCCGCGGAGCCGGGGCTGTTCCGGCTGCGCGACGACCTCGACCGCGAGGTGCTGGAAGACCTGCCGCCGACCTGCCGCGGCCCGCTGCGCTTCCTGCTCCAGGTGGAGGTCGCCACCAACTACCGGCGCGGCGGCCGGGGCCGCAGGATCCACCACCTGTGCTACGCGCCGGACTTCGACGCGGCCGGGCGCCTGGCCCGCACCCTGTCCCCGTACGGCGACCTCGCCTCGGACGGACGTCCCGCCCTGGCGGTGGACTCCCGCGATCTGCTGGAGGCCGTCCTGTCCTGCGGCGAGGGCGCCTACCTGGTCCCCGCGCACGCCTGGACGCCCTGGTTCGGCGTCCTCGGCTCGAAGTCCGGCTTCGACGGCGTGGACGAGTGCTACGGCGACCTGGCCGGCCACGTCTTCGCCCTGGAGACGGGTCTGTCCTCGGATCCGGAGATGAACTGGCGGGTCTCCTCGCTGGACCGCCTGCGGCTGGTCAGCCACTCGGACGCGCACTCCCCGCCCGTCCTGGGCCGCAACGCCACCGTGTTCGACACCGAGGTGGACTACTTCGCGATCCGCCGCGCCCTGGAGACCGGCCAGGGGTACGCCGGCACCGTGGACCTGTACCCGGAGGCGGGCAAGTACCACCTGGACGGGCACCGCGCCTGCGGGGTGCGGCTGGAACCGGCCGAGACCAGGGCGCGCGGCGGCAGGTGCCCGGTGTGCGGCAGGAAACCGACCGTCGGTGTGCTCCACCGGGTCGAGGAGCTGGCCGACCGCACCCCCGGGCGGAGGCCGTCCACCGGCGGCGAGGCCCTGAAGATCGTCCCGCTGCCGGAGATCGCGGGCGAGGTCCTCGGGGTCGGGCCGAAGACCAGGACCGTCGAACGCGCCCTGGAGAGCCTGACCGCCGCACTGGGACCCGAGCTGCCGCTGCTGCTCCAGATGCCGGTGGACCGGGTGCGCCAGGCGGGCGAGCCGGAGACGGCCGAGGCGATCGAGCGGCTGCGCGCCCACCGGGTACGGCGAGAGCCCGGCTACGACGGCCGGTACGGCTCGATCTCGCTGTTCGGCCCCGAGGACGCCGGGGAGCGGCGGGAGAAGCCGGCACCGGCGGGCGGGGCGGGCCGATAGGGCGCGCGGACGCGGCAAAGGCGCACCGCCCCCGTCCCGCGCCCGGACGCATACCGCCGCGGCCGGCGGGTACCCCGGCGGCGCACCGATCCCCCACAGCACGGGAGGCGGCCGATGATTCCCCGGACACTGAGGATCCCGACCGACGGAGGAGCCGCCCTGACCGGGGACCTCACCGTGCCCGAAGGGGCCCGCGGCGTCGTGGCCTTCGCCCACGGCAGCGGCAGCTCCCGGCACAGTCCGCGCAACCGGGCGGTGGCCGGGGTCCTCCAGGACGCCGGGCTGGGCACGCTCCTGTTCGACCTGCTCACCGAGGACGAGGAGCGGACGGACATGGTCACCGCCGAGTACCGCTTCGACATCCCCCTCCTCGCGCGGCGCCTGGTGGCGGCCGTCGACTGGCTCGGCGGCCGCCCGGGCACCGCCCGGCTGCCGATCGGCCTGTTCGGGGCCAGCACCGGCGCCGCCGCGGCCCTGGTGGCCGCGGCCGAGCAGCCCGGCCGGGTGCGGGCCGTGGTCTCCCGGGGCGGCAGGCCCGATCTCGCCGGCGGCGCCCTGGACCGGGTCTCCGCGCCCGTCCTGCTGATCGTCGGCGGTGAGGACCGCGAGGTGCTGCGGCTGAACGAACAGGCGGCCTCACGGCTGTCGGCCCCGTGCACGGTGCACGTGGTGCCCGGCGCCACCCATCTGTTCGAGGAGCCCGGCACCCTCGACCAGGCCGCAGCCGCGGCCCGCGACTGGTTCGTCCGGATGGCCGGGCGGACGGTGCCCCGGTGAACCGCCCGCCGCCGCACCGGCGTCCGGCCCCGGTCGTCCGGTCCCCGCCGCACGGCACCCGGTCCCCGCGCGGGGCCACAGGGAAGCGAAGGGAGACAGATCATGCGCTTCCACGACCGCACTCAGGCGGGCCGGATGCTCGCCGAGCCGCTGCGGGACCTCCGGCGCGCCGGGGAGATCGGCGACCCGCTGGTGCTGGCCCTCCCCCGGGGCGGAGTCCCCGTCGGCGAGGAGGTCGCCCGCGCGCTGCACGCACCGCTGGACGTACTGGTCGCCCGCAAGATCGGCGCGCCGTTCAACCCGGAGTTCGGCATCGGGGCCATAGCGGGTGAGGGCCCGCCGCTGTTCGACGAGCAGTCCCTGCGGATGCTCGGACTGACGGCCGGGGACCTGGCCGGGCAGGTCGAGCGGGAGCGGGCGGAGCTGCGTCGCCGCGAGCACCTGTACCGCGGCGGCCGGCCCGCCCTGGAGCTGCGGGGCCGCGCGGTGATCGTCGTCGACGACGGGCTGGCCACCGGCGTCACCGCGCGCGCCGCGCTGCACGCCGCCCGCGTCCTGGAGCCGGAGGTGCTGGTCCTGGCCGTCCCGGTCTCCTCCGTGCAGGCGGCAGCGGCGATGGAGCGGGTGGCCGACCGCCTGGTGTGCCTGGAGACACCGCCGTCCTTCCAGGGGGTCGGGCAGTGGTACGAGGACTTCCACCAGGTCGGCGACGAGGAGGTGATCGCCGCGCTGAGGGCCTCGGCCGCCGCGCGGTGAGCGGCGCGGCGGCGCAGGGGGCGGGGCCGGGGCGCCGGGGCGCGTTCACCGGCCGGCGGCCAGCACCGCCGCGAGGCCTTCCCGCAGGTCTTCGACGAAATACCCGGGCACCTCCAGCGACGGGAAATGCCCGCCGTTCTCGGGCGACCTCCAGCGGACGATCCGCCGGTACCGCTCCTGAGCCCAGGGGCGCGGACACTTCTCGATGTCGCGGGGGTACATGGTGATCGCCGACGGGACGTCGACCCGGAGTCCGGGGTCGAGGGAGTTGTGGCTCTCGTAGTAGATACGGGCCGCCGAAGCGCCGGTCCGCGTCAGCCAGTAGAGGGTGACGTCGTCGAGAACTCGGTCCCTGGAGATCGTCTCGAACGGGCTGTCCTCGGTGTCCGACCACTCGGCGAACTTGTCGAGGATCCAGGCGAGAAGCCCGACCGGCGAATCGACCAGCGAGTAGCCGATGGTCTGCGGCCGGGTCGCCTGCTGCTTGGCGTACGCCGCGCGGTGGCGCCAGAAGTCGCGGGTCTCCTCGGCCCATCTGCGCTCGGCCGACGTCAGCCCGTCCGTCGTCAGCCCGGGCGGCGCCTGCGCGAACGTCGTGTGGATGCCGAGGACGTGTGCCGGGAACCTGCCGCCGAGGACCGTGGTGATGTTGCCTCCCCAGTCCCCGCCGTGGGCCAGGAACCCGTCGTAGCCGAGCCTTCCCATCAGCTCCACCCATGCGGCCGCGATCTTCTCGGTTCCCCACCCGGTGGCGGCCGGCTTGTCGCTGTGGCCGAAGCCCGGCAGCGACGGGACCACGACGTGGAAGGCCGGCGCGTCCGCGTCCTCCGGGTCCGCCAGTTCGTCCACCACGTCGGTGAACTCGGCGACGCTGCCCGGCCAGCCGTGCGTCAGGACCACAGGAGTGGCATCCGCGCGCGTGGACCGGCGGTGCAGGAAGTGGATCCCCAGACCGTCGATGACCGTGCGGAACTGGCCGATGCGTTCGAGGCGCTCCTCGAACGACCGCCAGTCGTACCCGGTGCGCCAGTAGTCCACGACGTCGACGAGATCGGCGAGGGGAACGCCCTGGTCCCACCGGCGGGGGCCGGGCGCGGCTCGGTGGACCGTCTCGGCCTCCGGCAGTCGCGCCGCGGCCAGCCGCGCTCGCAGGTCGTCGAGTTCGGCGTCGGCCGCGCGGGCTTCGAATGCCTGCACGTCGCGGGTGGGGTGGGGCATGGGACCTCCTGGCCGTCGCGGGACCGGCCGCGAACCATCGTGAACCGGCTAAGGCGGTTCTAACACGCCGTCATATCGGCGTGCAACCGGCTATGGTGGTTCCATGAGCGCTGGGTTCCCCGACTTCCGCCTCGGCAATGTGCTGGCGACCAGCTTCACGGCGACCCTGACGGAGCGTCGCGGCAACGCCGTGGAGCGCATCCCCACGCCGCACCGGCTCGTCGACTGGCTGGCGGTGAGCGGCCTCGCCGTGGGCTCCTGCACCACCGCCCAGTTCGACCTCGCCCGGGAGCTGAGGGAGTCGATCCACGCCACCGCGACAGCGGCCGCGCTCCAGGAGGCCCTGCCCGCATCCGCCGTCGAAGTCATCAACGACCGCAGTGCCCAGGGCCGGGCCGCCGCGATCCTGACACCCGAGGGCGAGCGGCGGTGGCGGCTCAGCCCGGGCTCCCAGGTGGAGGACGCCCTCGGCGTGATCGCCGCCGACGCGATCGGCATCATCTCGGGCGAGCGGGACGGAAGGCTGGCCCTGTGCGCGTCACCGACCTGCCGGGCCGCCTTCTTCGACACCAGCCGGAGCCGCACCCGCAGATGGTGCGACATGAACACGTGCGGGAACCGCCAGAAGAAAGCACGCTTCAACGCCGGCCGGCGCAAGCGCCCCGGATCAGCGCAGTGACCGTTGCGCTCGACGGGCCCGAGCGGACCCCGCGCCTGCGGCGTATCCGTCATGTCGCCCCCCCCCGGCGGGTACACGGAGGCGTGATCCCTGGACCGGTGGAACGCTCTTGCGGCGAGACGCAGGCCGAGCGATGACGAGTGGGCGCCGATCGAGCCGGCGCTGCCGCTGCCGGCCGGCCAAACCGCTTTGGCGCGGGTACGCCCGCCGAACCGTCGGCGCGGCTGCGGCCGGCCATCCGGCGGGCGGCGGCTCAACGCCCGGTGGTCCGGCCCTCGGGGCGGTCCGGTTCACGCGCCGGCGACCTGAAGTCGTCGCGCTGCCGTACGGCTCCGGACCGGGCCCGGCGCCGCGGGAGCTGGATGGCCACCACGGCGGTGATCATCACCACCGCTCCGGCGGCCTGGACTCCGCCGACGGTCTGCCCGAGCCACATCCACGCCAGCACGGCGCCGAACAACGGCTCGAGGGAGATGTTCACGGCCGCGGCCTGGGCTCCCACCTCGGCGGCGCCCCACGCGTAGAGCACGAACGGCGCCAGAGTGCCGGCCACCCCGATGAGGCAGGCTCTGGCCAGCAGGTCGGGGTGGCGCAGCAGTTCCGGAACCCCGCTGAAGCACTGCGCCACCAGCCACGCCAGGCCGGCCACCGCGAATGGCTGGTCGAACAGGGGCTCATCGCCGCCTCCGACCCTCTGGACGAGCGCGACCGCCTGCGCGTCACCGAGGTCCGCGAGGCCCTGCGCGCCCTGGCGCGAGTGAACACGCCGAGCCGCGCGGGCCAGGACCCCGCCGGGGCGGACGACACCTCCCGGCGAACACTCGACGCGGCCATCCGCGACGCCGGGGTGCGACTGCGTTTCCTCCCCGACGGGACACCGGAGCTGGCGCCCGGCACCACCGCCGGCGTCACCGGAGCGCTCGGCCGCTGCCTCGCCATCGCCGGGCACGCGGCCTTCGACGGCACCTGGCGCCGGCTGAGGATCTGCCCGTCCGAGGACTGTCAGTGGGCGTTCTACGACCATTCCAAGAACCGCTCCGGCACCTGGTGCCAGATGGCGGAGTGCGGCAACCGGGCCAAGGTCAACGCCTACCGCGCCCGCCGCGCAGCGGGGTGATCCGGCTCGCCCGCCCCGGGGCGGGCGAGCCGGGCGGCGGGGGCTCAGCCGGCGTCGAGGCCCAGGTCGGGTCCGAAGGACTCGTAGTGGATGCGGGAGGCGGGGACGCCGCGCTCCAGCAGCTGGGTGCGCACCGAGCGCATGAACGGCACCGGCCCGCACAGGTAGGCGCGGACCTCCTCGGGGATCTCGACGCCGGACAGGTCGACCAGTCCGGTGCGCTCGGCCGGCCACCGGCCCTCGGGGCGCTCGTACCAGACGTGGAGGGCGGTGCCGGGCAGCTTGGCGGCGAGCTGCTCCATCTGCTCGCGGAATGCGTGGGAGGACTCGGTGCGGTCGCCGTGCACCACGGTGGTGCGGCGCGGGGAGCCGGTGGCGGCCAGATGGGCCAGCATGCTGACCATCGGGGTGCAGCCGATGCCCGCCGAGGCGAGCAGGACCGGCCCGTCGCCGTCGTCCAGCGCCACGTCGCCGAAGGGCGCGCCGACGGTGAGCACATCGCCCTCGCGGACGTTCTCGTGCAGCCAGTTGGAGACCTCGCCGGCCGGGTCGCCGCCGACGCGCTTGACCGATATCCAGCGGTCGTCGCCGTCGGGGGCGCAGGAGAGGCTGTACTGGCGGATCTGCCGCGCCCCGTCGGGCAGGGCGACCTGGACGGAGACGTACTGCCCCGGCCGGAAGGGCGGCACGGAGCCGTCGTCGGCCGGGCGGAGCATGAAGGTCGCCACCTCGGCGGTCTCCTCCATGCGGCCGACCACCTTCCAGGGCCGCCACACGTCCCCGTCGCCGAGGCCGCTCGCGGCGTACAGCCGCGCCTCCATGGCGATCAGGGCACCGGCCATCAGCCAGTACACCTCGTCCCACGCCTCGGCCACCTCGGGGGTGACCGCCTCGCCCAGGACCTCGGCGATGGCGGCGAACAGATGGCGGTGGACGATCGTGTACTGGTCGGCGGTGATGCCCAGGGCGGCGTGCTTGTGGGCGATGCGGGCCAGCATCGCGTCGGGGCGCCGGTCGGGGTTCTCCAGCAGCATGGTGGCGAAGACGGCGATGGAACCGGCCAGTGCGCGGCTCTGGGTGCCGTTGGCCTGGTTGCCCCGGTTGAACAGGTCGCGCAGCAGCTCGGGGTGGGCTGCGAACATCCTGCGGTAGAAGACCGGGGTGATGTCGCCGATGGCGGCTCCGATGGCCGGCAGGGTGGCGCGTACGACGGCGGTGGACTTCTCGGACAGCATCACTGACTCCTCAATTCGCATCTCGGATGCGAGTTTTAGGGCGCGCGGAACCACTCCACGGCACCTGGTTCGGTTCGCGGCCGGCTCGGATACGGGTCGGGCCGGGCGGCTACGTGGGGGACGGCGGGCCGGTGAGCAGGCGGAGCACCACGGGCCCCGCCGGTCCGCCCACCAGGTCCCGCACCGTCAGCGGGTCGAGCGTCGCGTAGAAGGCCTCCTGGGCCTCGTACAGCGCGGACCGCAGGCGGCACGCGCCGCGCAGCGGGCAGGGCGCGGACGGATCCTCGCAGCCCACCACGTCACCGGCGCCCTCCAGTTGGCGGACGAGCCGGCCGACGGAGGCCTCCCGGCCGCGGGAGGTCAGCTCCAGCCCGCCGCCCCTGCCCCGCCGGGCCTCCAGCACACCCATGTGCTGGAGGCGGCTCACCACCTTGGACACGTGCGTGTAAGGCGCGGCCACCGATTCGGCGACCTCCCGGGAGGTGGGGACCTCGCCCTCGTCCATCACCGCCAGGCGCATCACCACACGCAGTGCCAGATCGGTGAACTTCGTCAGCCGCATGCCATGAAGATATCAATACGCATCCGTGATGCGAATTTGGGGGTCATGTGAAGGTCAGGTCCGGGCCACACGCAGCCGTACGGGCGCGGGACCGCCCCAGGGCCGCGGCAGAGGTCCTCCCAGACCCGGTGTGATCGACCCCAGCACCCGGGCGTGGCGCGCGCCGGTGCAGGCCGGGACCGTGCCGGGCAGACCGAGGGCCGTGAGGAAGCCCAGCAGCGCGAAGGCGTAGGCCTCCTTGGCACCGGAGGGCAGACCGAGCCCGTCGGACACGCGTACCAGAGTCCCGTCCAGGGCGCGGGCGAGCCGGGCCAGCAGTGCGGGGTTGCGGGTGCCGCCGCCCGAGACGATCACCTCGGTGCCACCCGCGGCGCGTACGGCGTCGGCGACGGTGCGGGCCGTCAGCTCGGTGAGGGTGGCCAGCACGTCCTCGGCCGGAAGATGCCCGAAACCGGCCAGGGCGGTGCGCAGATAGGCGGCGTCGAACAGCTCCCGGCCGGTGGTCTTCGGCGCGGGCCGGGCGTAGTACGGCTCGGCCAGCAGTCTGTCCAGCAGCGGTCGGCAGACGGCGCCCGCTGCGGCCAGCGCGCCGTCCGCGTCGTGGTCGGCCCGGCCCCCGGTCAGCTCCCGCACGGCCGTGTCGAGCAGTACGTTGGCGGGCCCGGTGTCGTACGCCAGCGGGCCGCGCGCCCCGTGCGCCACCGTGATGTTGGCGATGCCCCCCAGGTTGAGGGCGACGGGCGTCCCCGGCCGGCCGCGCAGCCACATCACGTCCAGGGCGCTCACCAGCGGCGCGCCCTGCCCGCCGGCGGCCACGTCGCGCGGGCGCAGGTCGGAGACGACCGTGCGGCCGGTGCGCTCGGCGATCCAGGCGGGCTGGCCGAGCTGGAGGGTGCCGCGCACCCGGCCGTCCTCCGCCCAGTGGTAGACGGTCTGCCCGTGGGAGACGACCAACTCCGCTTTTTCGGAGCACAGTTCGCGGTCGGCGCGGTCGGCCGCCGCCGCGAGTGCCTGCCCGAGGAGGGTGTCGAGCCGGCAGACCGCGGCCATGGTGGTGGGCGACGGCGGGAGCGCCGCGAGCAGTTCGCGGCGCAGCCCGCCGGGGAATGCGCACTCCAGGTCGCCCAGCGGGGTCAGGACGACCGTGTCGCCCTCGATCTCCAGGTCGGCGGCCGCCGCGTCGATCGCGTCGCAGGACGTCCCCGACATCAGTCCGATCACCCTCATGCCCGTGCCCTCCGTCTTCTCCGTGCCGTTCCCGCCGGTGCGCGCCGTCCGCGCCGTCCGCACCGCACGCGCCGTCCGTACCCGGTCAGTCCCGCAGCGCGCGCCGGTGGTCGTCGCCGCGCAGCGTGAGCAGCGCAGGCAGACCCGCCGCGCAGACGGCCACCACGTACAGGGCGGGGATGTCGGCGTCGCCGGTGCGCTTGATCAGTTCGGTGATGATGAGCCCGGCCGAGCCGGAGAAGACCGCGTTGGACAGCGAGTACGCCAGCCCCAGCCCGGTGTAGCGGACGGTGGTGGGGAACATCTCGGCGAGCATCGCCGGGCCGGGCCCGGCCAGCAGCCCCACCGCCGCGCCGGCCGCGAACACCGCCGCCGCCCCGGCCGCCCGGGAGGCGTCCGGGTCCTGGAGGAGGCCCAGCAGGGGGAAGGCGAGGGCGATCAGCGCGACCGTGCCCGCGACCATCACGGCCCGCCGCCCGATCCGGTCGCTGAGCGCCCCGGCGGGGAGGATGGCCAGCGCGAAGCCCGCGTTGGCCACGACCGTGGCCAGCAGCGCCTGCTGGAAGGAGGCCCCCAGGGTGCTCTGGAGGTAGGAGGGCATCACGACGAGGAAGGTGTATCCGGCGGCCGACCAGCCCATCAGGCGGCCGACCCCCAGGGCGATGGCCCGCCAGGTCGAGGCGGCGGACGGTGGGGAGGCCTCGGCGGGCGTGGACTCCGCGCCAGAGGAGCGCCGGAAGGAGGGCGTCTCCTCCAGCCGCAGCCGCAGCCACAGCGCGGCCAGCCCCATCGGCACGGCCAGCAGGAACGGCAGCCGCCAGCCCCACTCGTGGAGGGCCGCCTCGTCCAGCACCGTGGCCAGCAGTGCGGCCAGGCCGGCGCCGGCGAGCAGGCCGAGCGCCACCGTGAACGACTGCCAGGCCCCGTACAGCCCGCGCCGGCCGGGCGGCGCGAACTCCGTCATCACCGACACCGCACCGCCGAACTCCCCGCCCGCCGACAGCCCCTGGAGGACGCGGGCGAGGGTGAGCAGCCACGGCGCGGCGGCGCCCACGGTGGCGTACGTCGGCAGCAGGCCGATGGCCGCCGTGGCGGCGGTCATCAGCGAGACCACCAGGATCAGGGTGGGGCGGCGGCCGATCCGGTCGCCGATCCGGCCGAACAGGGCCGCGCCCACCGGACGGAAGAAGAAGGCCAGCGCGAAGGAGGCGTAGGTCTTCACCAGTGCCTCGACGTCGCTTCCGCCCTCGGGGGTGAAGAACCGCGCGGCGATGATCGTCGCGAAGTACCCGTAGACCCCGAACTCGTACCACTCGATGAAGTTGCCGACCGATCCCGCCACCAGCGCGCGCCGTGAGGCGGGCGGTGATCCCTTCCCCGCTTCGCCGTTCCCCGGCTCTTTGTCCCTGGCCTCCGCGGTCGCCGTCATCGTCCCGTCCTCCCGGTCCGTCGGTGCGCCCTGCCGGGCCCCACCGTGGGTTTCACGGCCAGTCATGCCCCACCGGCGGAGAGGAGATGTCCGGAACCCGGACCTTATTGCCGTGAGCACGTCACGCCGTCCGCACCGCGGCGCACCGGCGCGTCGGCCGGGCGGGTGGTGGCAGTGCGCCGGTCGGAGCCCGGCCGCCGCGTCGCGGAGGGGGCGGGCGGGCGTCCGCGGCCATCCTTGCCGCTGACCCACCCAGCGGACGACCGGCGGAAGGGACACATGTCATGAGCGTGTGCGAGGTGTGCGGCAACGACTACGAGATGGCCTTCGAGGTGCACGCGGCGGGCGCCGTCCACGTCTTCGACAGCCTGGAGTGCGCGGCGCACCGGATGGCGCCCATCTGCGAGAACTGCCAGTGCCGCATCCTGGGCCACGGCTCGCAGTCGGCGGACGGGCGGTTCTTCTGCTCCGCCCACTGCGCGCGGACGCAGGGGCACGTGGAGCTGGTCGACCACGGCTGAGCGGCCGGACCGTACCCCGGCGCGGGTCCGGTGTGAGACCGTGGCGGCGTGAGACAAGACGTCTTGACGACCATGCCGCGGACCGTGCCGGGAGCGGCTGCCGGAGGTGGCCGGGAATGAGGCTCACCGTGCTGGGCGGCGGCGGGTTCCGGGTGCCGCTGGTGCACCGGGCACTGCTGGAGGACGCGGGAGACCGGGCCGGCCGCGTCACCGAACTCGTCCTGTACGACACCGACCGCGCCCGGCTGGACGCGATCGGCGCGGTCCTCGCCCACCAGCGCGGGCGGCACACCGGACCGGCCCCCGCGCTGCGCGCCACCACCGACCTCGACGACGCGCTGCGCGGCGCCGACTTCGTCTTCTCCGCCATCCGGGTCGGAGGGCTGGACGGCCGGGTGCGCGACGAGCGGATCCCGCTGGCCGAGGGGGTGCTGGGGCAGGAGACGGTGGGCGCGGGCGGCGTGCTGTACGGCCTGCGCACCCTGCCGGTGGCCGTGCGCGTCGCCGAGCGGATCGCCGAACTCGCCCCCGGGGCGTGGACCATCAACTTCACCAACCCCGCCGGGATGGTGACCGAGGCGATGGCCGCCGTCCTGCGCGAGCGCGGTCTGGGCGAACGCGTCATCGGCATCTGCGACTCGCCCGTCGGGCTGTGCCGCCGCGCCGCGCGCGCCCTGGGCGCCGACCCGGACCGCGCCGGCTACGACTACGTGGGCCTGAACCACCTGGGCTGGCTGCGCCGCCTCACGGTGGACGGCCGCGACCGGCTGCCCGAGCTGCTGGCCGACCCGGCCGCGCTCGCCTCCTTCGAGGAGGGCAGGCTGTTCGGCGCCGACTGGCTGCGGACGCTGGGCGCGCTGCCCAACGAGTACCTGCACTACTACTACTTCAGCCGCGAGGCGGTCGCCGCCGTCCGCGGGGCCGGGGAAACGCGCGGCGAGTTCCTCCACGGCCAGCAGTCCCGCTTCTACGAGCTGGCGCGGCCGGACGACCCCGCGCAGGCGTACGGCGAGTGGGAGCGCACCCGCCGCGAGCGCGAGGAGACCTACCTGGCCGAGAGCCGCGAGGCCTCCGGCGGCTGGGAGCGCGACAGCTGCGACCTGGAGGGCGGGGGTTACGACCGGGTGGCGCTGGCCCTGATGCGGGCGATCGCCCGGGACGAGCGCACCACGCTGATCCTGAACGTCCCCGGCCGCGGCGCCGTCCCCGGGCTGGACGGCGACGCGGTGGTCGAGGTGCCGTGCCTGGTCGACGCCTCCGGTGCGCACCCGCTGGCGGCCGGCGCCGTGGCGGCCGACCAGCTCGGGCTGATGCTCACGCTCAAGGCCGTGGAGCGGGCCGCGATCGAGGCGGCGCTCACCGGTTCGCGCGAGGCGGCGCTGCGGGCGCTGGCGCTGCACCCGCTGGTGGACTCGGTGGGGGTGGCCGGGCGGATCCTGGACGCGGCGGGCGGGTTCGGCTGACCGTACCGGGGGCGGGCCGGACGGAGAAGGCGGGGATGCCCGGCCCGGACGGGGGTACCCAGTGCCGGGTCCGATGCCGTACGACCCGAAAGCGAGATCCGGTGAGCGAGTACGAGCGTTCCCGAACCATGCCCGCCCTGCCCGAGCTGGTCTTCGACCAGATCAGCGACCCGGAGCGGCTGGACCGCTGGCTTCCGTCGGACCTCCACGCCCATGTGGAGGACCCCCCGGCCGTGACCGTGCACGAGGACCGCACAGGGCACGACGTCCGGGCCCTGTTCCACACCCGGCCCGACCAGTTCCGGGCGGAGTGGGGCACGCGCGACGAGGGCGCGTACGCCGGCTGGCTCCAGGTGGCGGGCATCGGCAGCGGGGCCAGCGAGGTGACCGTGCACCTGTCCTTCTTCGACGAGAGCCACGCGCCCTCGCGGGAGGAGATCGACGCCTCACTCGACCGGAGCCTGGAGAGGCTGGCCGAGGAGGTGCGGATGCGCACCGAGGACGCGGGCTGACACGCGGGACCGGCACGAGGACCAGTGGGAGGCGGGCCGGCGCCCGCGAGGCGTCACGCGTTCGGGGGCGCCTTCCACCGAAAGCGCACGGGTAGACCTCCCCCATGGCCCCAACCCAACAGGATCTGTACACCGCCCAGGCCCGCTCCCTGCACGGCACCGGCCGGGTGGACGTCTCCGGGAGGGCCGGCCTCCCGGTCGGCGCCCCCAGCGAGCTGGGCGGCAGCGGGCACGGGTACGACCCCGAGCAGCTGTACGCGGCCGCGCTGGCCACCTGTCTGCACCAGGCGCTGGTCATCGCGGCCACCGAGACCGGCGTGGATCCCTCCGGCAGCGAGGTGACCGCCCGCGTCCGGCTCAGCAACGGCGGCGCCCAGCACTACCGCTTCGACGCCACCGCCGACGTCTCGCTGCCCACCGCCGAGGGGGACCGGCGCAGCCGTGTCATCGAGCAGGCCCTGCGCATCTGCCCGCTCGGCGACCGGCTGGACCCGCCGCCGGCCTGACGGGCCGGGTCCCGGGCCGCTTCTCCCGCACCACTCCCCCGGACCGCTTCCCGCCCCGCGCCGCCCCCCGTCTCAGCCGCGGGGCGAGAGGACCATGACGAAGACCGGATCGCCGTTGGAGGCGAGCTTCAGGATCGGCACCGCCTTGTCGTGCGCGTCACCGTTCTCCTCGAACGTCAGCGTGCCGCTCGCCCCTCTGACCTGGGCACTGTCCTCCATGAGCTGGAACATCCTGCCGACCGCCCGGCCGGTGACACGCGTCCCCCTGCTCGCCATCTGCGCGCCACGGGCCGCGGTCAGCACCGCGTCGTGCGCCATCATCGCCTGGCCGTCGATGTGCCGCTCCCTGCCGAACCACTGCTCCAGCACGCCGCCCTTGCGGAAGGCCGCCTGCACCGCCCCGGGCGCGCCGTCCGGTTCGTCCTTCCACATCTCCGGGTGGGCCAGCCCGGTGTAGAAGACCTGCACCCCGCTGTCGGCGGCCTTTCTGACCTGCTCGTCGGTGAGGTTGGTGGTGTCGTCGCCGGTCATCACGATGAAGTCCCACTCGGTGCAGAACCGCTCGGCCAGCGCGTCGAGGAAGTGGGTGAGATGCCGTCCCCTCCCGGCGAAGTAGACGGCCTCGGGCCGGTGGAAACACAGCTGGTTCGACAGGATCTGCAGCTCGTTCCTCCAGCTGTCCTCCAGGGAGGAGTCGAACTGTTTGCGTTCGGCGACCAGTTCGTGCTCCTTGCCTCCCCGGGGGAACTCCTCGGTGAAGGCGTCGCCCAGGGTGTCGGCGTACAGGTTTCCCTCCGCCACGTCCTGGACCACCATGGCCGTGCGTATCTTCTTCTGCCTGAGGTACCGGGCCGCCGCCCTGGCCTCGTCGACGTTGGTGGGTGCGACGCGGACGAAGCCCTCCATGCCGCCGATGCCGGTGGCGGTCATCGTGCTGGCCACCGTCGCCAGGCCGGCGTCGGACAGTCTCCTGAGGGCGGCCAGGTTGCGGTCCGTGCTCGGCCCCAGGCCGGTGACCGCCACCAGCGGCTCGCCGCCGTCCCTGAGCCCGATCAGCCCGTCGACGGTGTGCCGCCAGTGCGCGGAGCCGCTGCCGGTGTTGGCGATCAGCAGCCTGATCTTCGGGGTGAAGCGCTCGTTGTGCCGCTGCTGCGCCAGATGGGCGCCCTGGAGTTCGTGCCGTATGGACTCCTCGGGGTTGCTGTCGTTCTCGTCGACCGTGACGGAGGTCATGTACGCCACGGTGACGTACTTCCCGTCCCCCGCGGTGACCTCCCGGTTCGCCCGCTCGATCCTCCCGCTCACCGCGGCCAGGTGCTCGGCGAAGACGTACGAGCCGTCGGTGGTCCCGACGCACTCCGCTCTCGGCTCCTCCATCCTCGTCACGCCCCGCGCGCACAGGTCGTCGCGGTGGACGTACCAGTCGTGGACGAACAGCGACACCCCGGCCAGGACGGCCAGCACCACGGCGGCGGTGACGGAGCGCTTGACGGTCAGCAGGGAGATCCGGCGTCCGGCCACGCCCATCACCCCTCGTCCGCGAGCGTCAGCGGATGGCGCCAGTGCCGGTAGCGCTCGGCCTCGTCGTACAGGGCCACGATCTCACTCCCCCTCAGTTCGGACAGCCGGTCGTACTTGGCCGCTATCACGCTGTTCAGCCGCAGCCCGGGGTCGCCGAGCGGGTCGCTCCACAGCCAGCGCGCGCAGACCAGTCCCCGGATCACCGAGACGTCGGTGATCGAGTGGGTGGGCACCTCGGGAGCGAGCTCTCCCAGCAGTTCCAGCGGCGAGCGGTCGGCGGGCAGCCGGTTGGGCGCGGAGGTGACCGCGTTGAACAGCCGGATCCAGCGTGCGGCGCTCAACTCGCGGAAGCGGACCGCCATCTGTTCCACCACGTCCTCGACGCGGTGCGCCGCCAGCCGGTGGTACATCGCCTCCTCGGGCCGGCCCTCCGCCTCGAAGTGGTCCGCCATCAGGTCGTGGACGGTGTCCCACTCGCCGGGGTCCGCGGCCAGCCGCCACAGCAGCAGTCTGCGCAGCCACGGGTGCAGGCGCGGCTGCGCGTGCCCGGGTTCCAGCAGCCAGCGCGAGCGCACCTCGTTGAACAGCGACTCGCCGGCGCCGCCCGGGGTCACCGCGCCGAGGACCCTGCTGCCCATGGACAGGTCGCGGGCCGCCGCGCACCGCACCAGCGCTTCGCGCTGGGCCTGCGGGAAGTCCTCCAGAAGGTGGTCCAGCGCCGCGTCGGCCAGGGTGTCGTGCGGCGCGCGGCGCATCCTTCGGCCGGGCAGGGAGCGCAGCCACAGGTCGAACTCGCCGCTGCCCCGGCGGGGCGTGTTGGCCAGGTCCAGGACGTCCATCACCTGCCGTACCGCCACCGGCAGGCCACGCGTCAGCCGGTACACGAAGGGGGCGAGGCCGGAGTGGCGGGGCGAGGCCAGCTCGATGCCGGTGCGCACCTCGTCGAGCGTCAGATCGCGCAGCCGCAGCGGGTACCACCAGGAGTCGTCGCTGTCGTGGGCCGGACGGCGCTCGCGCCAGTCGGCGAGACAGGCCCGGTCCGGGCCGCGCAGCCGCCAGGGCCACTGGTCCCCGGCGGACGAGCCCCAGTTCTCCAGCCAGCGGTTGGAGCTGCCCACCACCGTCAGGGGGTCGCAGACGGCCCCGGTCAGGGCGGCGTCGCGGCGGGCGCCGGTGAGCAGTTCCAGGAACAGCCGGCCCTGGTCGGTGTGGCAGTTGTCCAGCAGCAGCAGATAGGAGCCGGGGGCGAACCAGCGGGTGGTGTCGTGGCGGAGGTCGTCGAGGAACGCGGCGAACAGGACGCGGTCGAGGATCCGCTTCTCCTGCTCGCTGCCGCTGTGCCGCCACATGTTGAGTTCCAGCAGGGCGTCCCACGGATCCCGGGAGGGCACCAGCGGGTGGTCGCCGAACCACTGCGGGGCGCCGGCGAAGACCCTCCCCGGCAGTCTGCGGCCGCCGCGCGCGGCGGCGTCCCGCAGGAGGGCCGCGACCACCGCGGGAGCGCCGTTGGGCGCGCCCAGCGCGCTGCCGGCGACCTCCAGGAAGGCGGAGAGGTAGTCGCCGTGCCGGTCCTCGGCCTGCCGCCGGAACTCCTCGAGCTGCCGCTGGACGGCGCGCCGGCCCTGCGAGCGGTCGGGCATCCGCAGCTCGCGGTCCGAGGCGAGCAGGCCGAGGGTGAGCCGAGGGAAGCGCGAGACGCGGTACTGCGGCAGCCTGCGCTCCAGCTGCCGGGCGATCAGGGCGAGGGCGTAGCGGGGCAGCAGTGCCTGATCCGCGGCGAAGTTGAGGTAGGCGAAGGGGTGTTCCGGGCCGAAGCGGCCCATGACGGCGCCGTGCGCCTCGCTGGCCCCGCTCCCCCGCGGGCCGACCAGCATCGTCACCGGCCGCTCCGTACCGGGCGGCTGCTCCAGGCACTCGGCGACGAGGGCCAGGATGCCGTTGCGCCCCCGCATGCCCGTTCCCGCGCGGGAATCCTCCATCCGACCGGCCCTCCCCCGTGACAACCAACCGTCGGCACACAGGAGGATGCCACCTTCGGTGCACGGCCGACAACGAAAAGCGACCGCCCGCCGCGGGAAGTAGGGAAGGTGCGGGGAGTACGGTGCCCGCCGCGGAAGGCGGCGGGCACCGGGGCACCGGCCCGCCCGGGACCGGTGCTCCCGGGGTGCCGGTGCTCCCGGGGTGTGTCAGTCCTCCCAGGTGTAGAAGCCTCGGCCGGTCTTGCGGCCCAGCTCGCCGCGGGCGACCTTCTCCCGCAGCAGCTTTGGCGGCGCGAAGCGCTCACCCAGGGTGTCGTGGAGGTACTCGGCGATGGCCAGGCGCACGTCGAGGCCGACGAGGTCGGTCAGCCGCAGCGGTCCCATCGGGTGCTTGTAGCCCAGGCTCATGGCGGCGTCGATGGCCTCGGGCTCGGCGACCCCCTCCTCCACCATCCGGATCGCCTCCAGGCCGAGGGCCACGCCCAGCCGGCTGCTGGCGAAGCCGGGCGAGTCCCTGACGACGACGTCCTTCTTGCCCAGGGCGCGGACCCATTCCAGGGCCGTCCGCACGGTGCCGTCCGCGGTCCGCCCGGCCACGACCAGCTCCACCAGGGCGGAGGCGGGCACGGGGTTGAAGAAGTGCATGCCCAAGAACCGCTCGGGGCGGGCCAGCGCGGTGCCCAGTTCGGTGACGGACAGGGAGCTGGTGTTGGTGGCCAGCACCGCCGACTCGCCGACGGCCTTCTCCGCGGCGGCGAGCAGCCGTGCCTTGAGGGCGGGGTCCTCGGGGACGGCCTCGACGACCAGGTCGGCGCCGCCGGGCAGGTCCTCCACCGCCGTGACGGTGGTGACGCGGGCCAGGACCCGCTCGGCGGGCTCCTCCAGCCTGCCGCGCTCGGCGGCCCGGCGCAGGCCGGTGGCGACGCGCTCCAGGGCCGCCGCGGCGGCCTGCTCGCCGCTCTCCACGACGACCACCGCCGAGCCGGCCGTCGCGAAGGACTGCGCGATGCCCGCGCCCATCCGCCCGCCGCCCACCACGCCGACGGTTCCCGGTGCCGCTGCCATGAGCTCTCCTCGTGTCTGTCGCGTCCGCTGCCGTGCCCGCCGTGTCCGCCGCGCCCGTGTGCCCGTCCGCGCGTACGTGTGCCGCACGGGCACCGGGGCGCACGCCGGGGGCAGGGCGACCGTACCGGCGGGCGTCCCGTCCCTTGACAGGCGGTCCGGACGTCGGTTTACCTGGCGTCGCCGCAAAGCTAACCGAATGGTCGGTCGGGCTCAAGGGGCGCGGGTCCGGGCCCGCGGCGCCGCACGGCGGCCCTGAGGCCCGTGATCGTCCACGACTGGAGTGGTGGAGGCGTATGACACAGCTCACGGAGGCCGGACAGGGCCCCGCCCAGCGGATGTTCGCCGCCGACCGGGCCTCCCGGGGCCTGGGCATGGAGCTGCTCCGGGCCGGTGACGGCTCGGCGGCGGTGCGGATGCCGGTGACGGCGCGCATGGTGAACGGCCACGGCGTCGCCCACGGCGGCTTTCTGTTCACGCTCGCCGACACCGCGTTCGCCTGCGCCTGCAACAGCCGCGGCCCGGTGACCGTGGCGGCCGGCGCGGACGTCGTCTTCGCCGCTCCCGCCCACGAGGGCGACGTGCTGCTGGCCGTCGCCGAGGAGCGCGCCCGCTTCGGCCGCAGCGGTGTCTACGACGTCACCGTCCGGCGGGAGGCGGACGACCGGGTGATCGCCGAGTTCCGCGGACGCAGCCGCACCGTCGGCGAGCGCGGCGCGGACGGACGCGGCGCCCCGGCGGGTAAGGAGGCGCCATGAGCGGCGGCACCACCCCTCCCCCGCGCCCGGCCCTCGCCCCGGCCCCGAGGCCGGGCCGGGCACCCGCCCTAGCCTCGCTGGACGCGGCCGAGCGGATGGACCGCGAGGAGCTGCGCGCACTCCAGCTCGACCGGCTCCGCTCCACCCTGCGGCACGCGTACGACAACGTGGAGCACTACCGGCGCGCCTTCGAGACGGCGGGCGTCACACCGGAGGACTGCCGCTCCCTGGCGGACCTCGCACGCTTCCCGTTCACCACCAAGGCCGATCTGCGCGACACCTACCCCTACGGCATGTTCGCCGTCCCGATGTCCGAGGTGCGCAGGCTGCACGCCTCCAGCGGCACCACCGGGCGCCCCACCGTGGTCGGTTACACCGAGGAAGACCTCGAGGTGTGGGCGGACGTCGTCGCCCGCTCCATCCGGGCCGCCGGCGGCCGCCCCGGACACAAGGTGCACATCGCCTACGGCTACGGGCTGTTCACCGGCGGGCTCGGCGCGCACTACGGGGCCGAGCGGGCGGGCTGCACCGTCATACCGGCCTCCGGCGGCATGACGGCCCGGCAGGTGCGGCTGATCCTGGATCTCCGGCCCGAGATCATCATGGTGACGCCCTCCTACATGCTCGCCCTCCTCGACGAGTTCGAGCGACAGGGCGTCGATCCGCGCGACTCCTCACTGGAGGTGGGGATCTTCGGCGCCGAGCCGTGGACGGAGGGGATGCGCCGCGAGATCGAGGAGCGCGCCGGGCTGCACGCGGTGGACATCTACGGGCTGTCGGAGGTGATGGGCCCCGGCGTCGCGCAGGAGTGCGTGGAGACCAAGGACGGGCTGCACATCTGGGAGGACCACTTCTACCCGGAGGTCGTGGACCCGTTCACCGGCGAGGTGCTGCCCGACGGCGAGGAGGGCGAGCTGGTGTTCACCTCGCTGACCAAGCAGGCCCTGCCGGTCGTCCGCTACCGCACCCGTGACCTGACGCGGCTGCTGCCGGGCACCGCACGCCCCGCCTTCCGCCGCATGGAGAAGGTCACCGGCCGCTGCGACGACATGATCATCCTGCGCGGGGTCAACGTCTTCCCCACCCAGATCGAGGAGATCCTGCTGCGGGTCCCCGGCGTCGCCCCGCACTTCCAGATACGGCTCACCCGCCGGGGCCGGATGGACCACATGACCGTGCGTGTCGAGGCCCGCCCGGACGCCGGACCCGAGCGACGCGCGGCCGCGGCGGCTGCCGTCGCCCAGGGCGTCAAGGACGGCGTCGGCATCACCGTCGACGTGGACGTGGTCGATCCGGAGACCCTGGAGCGGTCGGTGGGCAAGATCCGCCGCGTCGTCGACGCCCGCGAGGGCTGACCCGGCGGCGCTGCGGACGTGCCCCCGGGCCCCGGCCCGGGGGCGGCCTGCCGGGCACCCGGTCGGCCGCCTCCCGACTGCGCCCCTCGGTGCGGACTGCGATCATCGCAGTCCGCACCGAGGGGGACGCAAGGGATGGATGGGACACCGTGCAGACGTTCCTGCCGCTCGCCGACTTCGCCGGGACCGCCCGGGTGCTCGACGCACGGCGGCTGGGCAAGCAGCGGGTGGAGGCCCTGCAGGTGCTGCGTGCCCTGACCGTGCCCGGCTACGGCTGGGCCCGGCACCCGGCCGTGCGCATGTGGACGGGGTACGAGGAGGCGCTGGTCCGCTACGGCATGGAGATCTGCCGCCACTGGCGGCTGGCGGGGCGCGCCGACACCTGCGAGGCCACCATGCTGACCGATCTGCGGCACGCGACCGGCATCGCCGTCCCCCGCTCCCAGGAGGAACTGGAGGCGGCCGGCGAGCTGCCGCCCTGGCTGGGTGATCCCGCCTTCCACCGCAGCCACCGCTCCTCCCTGGTCCGCAAGGACCCCGACCACTACGTGCCCCTGTTCCCCGGCGTGCCGGACGATCTGCCGTATGTGTGGCCCGCCTCCGACCGCGGCCCCCGCGCCCAGGAGCCGGGGTGAGGTCCCGGCCCCGGGGGGTACGGGAGGGGGGTGAAGGCGATCGGAGCCCGCGCGGGCCGGCGCGCAGGGGGCGCGGCGGGACGGGTTTGCGCCCCTCACCTCCCCCGCGAGACTCTTGGCAGAGAGCAACCGTCCATCCACGCCGACCGTCGAAGGGGGGACCGGGCGGAGCACCCCGAGTGCCGTGCCCCCGTTCTTCCGTGAGCAACCCTCCTCGCTTTCCGGACCTCTCCGGGGAATCCCGCGCCCTGGCCGGGCAGGCGGTCGAGTCGGCGCCGGCGCCGGTGATCGCGGTGGACCGGCGGGGACGGGTGTCGCTGGTGAACGCCTCGGCGCGCGCCCTGCTGCCCGGTCTCGCCCCCGGGGTTCCGCCGGATGCCGGCGTGGCGCCCGGCTGGCTGGTCTCCGCCGCGCGGGGTGAACACGGCGGGCACGGCGAACACGGCGGGCACGAGGGACCGGACGCCGGGGCGGCCACGACCGCGCACGGGCCCCTCCGGGGGCGAGTCTTCACCGCGTACGCCGCTCCCCTTCCGGACGGGCACACCGCCTGGTGGCTCACCGACGTCACCGGCCGGGAGGACGCCGAGCGGTCGCTGCGCTCGGAACGGGAGAGCACCGCCTTCCTGGCCCGGGCCTCCGCCCGGCTCCAGGCCTCGCTCAACCCGCGCAGGTGCGTGGTGACGACCGCCCGGCTGGCGGCCGGCCACCTCGCCGACGCCGCCGTCGTGGTCCGCCTGTCGCGGGACCGCCGCCCGGAGGTGACCCGGGCGGTCTTCGACGGGCGGCTGGAGGAGGAGACCCTGTCCGCGTCCCCGGAGGAGATGCCGGGGCTGGCCGAGGCGCTGGCGGGCTTCCCGCCGGTGTCCTTCCGGCCGGTCGATCCCGGCCTGGTTCCCGCGTGGCTGCTGCCCGAGGGGTTCGGCCGTCCGGTCTCCTCGACGGTCGTCCCGCTGCCGGGCAGCGGCGAGACCGCCGGGGCGATGGTGCTGCTGCGCCGTGCCGGAAGCGAGGACGCCGGCCCGGAGGACGACACCGTGACCCGGATCTTCGCCGCCCGCGCCGGTGCCGCGATCTCGTCCGCCGCGCTCTACGCGGAGCAGGTCGCCACCGTCGCCGTGCTCCAGCGCGAGCTGCTGCCGCCCGCACTGCCGCATCCGGAGGGCGTGGAGCTGGCCGGGGCCTACCGTCCCGCCCAGAGCGCCCAGAGCATCGGCGGGGACTTCTACGACGTGCTCCCGGCCGACGGGCCCGGCCGGGAGACCGACGTCGTGCTCGGAGACGTGGCCGGCAAGGGCCCGGAGGCGGCTGTCCTGACGGGGAAGATCCGCAACACGCTCGCGGCGCTGCGGCTGGTCGAGTCCGACCACGTACGGCTGCTGGACCTGCTCAACCGCACGCTGCTGAGCGGCCCCCAGAACCGGTTCGTCACCCTGGTGCTCGCCTCGTTCGGCGCCCCCGACCCCGGCACCGGCCGGGTCGCGCTGCGGCTGACCTCGGCCGGGCATCCGCCGCCGCTGATCCTGCGGCACGACGGGAGTGTGGAGGCCGCCCGCACCTCGGGCACGCTGATCGGCGTGCTGCCGGAGGCGACCGCGACCACCTGCTCCACCGCCCTGCTGCCCGGGGAGACCTGCCTGCTGTACTCCGACGGTGTCACCGAGGCCCGGGGCGGGCCCTACGGCGAGATGTTCGGGGAGGAGCGCCTGGCCGACGCGCTGGGCTCCTGCGCGGGCCTGCACGCCCAGGCCGTCGTCGAGCGCGTCGGGATGCTCACCTCCGAGTGGCTGGCGGGCCGGGAGCACGACGACATCGCGCTGGTGGCCGTCACCGCGGCCCACCGCACCCCGCTGAGCGCGGTGGGCGGGAACGTCCGTGCGGGAGACGACCGGTGAGCCCGGGAGCGGAGGCTCTCGGGAGCCGGATGGAGGACTTCTGGACGGCGCTGGAGAACGCGGACGAGCGCTGGGCCGTCGCCCAGGTCACCGAGGCACTGGACCGGGGCTTCGCGCCCGAGGACATCCTGCTGGAGGTCATCGCGCCCGCGCAGCGGCGGGTCGGCGTGCGCTGGGCGGAGAACCGGCTCACCGTCGCGCAGGAGCACGCGGCCACCGCCGTCAGCGACCGCGCCGTCACCGCCGTCGCCGGCCACCCGGCGGCACAGGTCCCCGCCCGGCTCGGCCGGGCCGTCGTGGCCTGCGCCGACGGCGAGTGGCACACGCTGCCCGCCCGGCTGGTCGCCGAGGTGCTGCGGCTGCGCGGCTGGCACGTGGACTTCCTCGGGGCCCATGTGTCCGCCCGGTATCTGGTGTCCCGCCTGCACTCAACCGGCCCGGACGCGGTGGCCCTGTCGTGCTCCCTGCCCGTACGGCTGCCCGTCGCCCACGCGGCCGTCACCGCCTGCCGGGCCGCCGGAGTGCCCGTGCTGGCGGGAGGCGCCGGGTTCGGCCCGGGCGGCCGCTACGCCCGTCTGCTGGGCGCCGACGCCTGGGCCGGCAGCGCCCGCGGCGCGGCCGAGCGCCTCGCGGCGGGCATCGCGCCCCCCTCCGAGCTGCCCCCGACCGCCGAGGAGGCGCTGCCGCACCTGGCCGACCGCGAGCACGTCCTGGTCGACGAGGCCCGCGGGCGGCTCGTCGACGACGTGATGGCGGTGCTGCCCGAGCGGTTCCCGCAGTTGCGGGAGTACGCCGGACGTCAGCGGGAGTACACCGTCGAGGACCTCCACCGTGTCGTGGAGTACCTGGTGGCCGCGCTGTACGTCGACGATCCCGGGCTGTTCGAGGGCTTCACCGCGTGGACGGGCCGGATCATGACCGCCCGGAACCTGCCCGTCGACGCCCTGTCCGCGGTGCTGGAGGCCATGGCCGACGCCTTCCGCGAGCTGCCCCGTGCCTCGGCGTACATCGCCGCGGCGCGGGGCGCGCTCGACCGCGAACTCCGTCCCCCGTCCCCGTGACCCGCCCCGCGGGCGCGGAGCTGTCCACGCGGCCGGCGCGGCGCCGGCCAGGGCGGGGCGGGGCGGCCCGCGGTCAGTCCGCGACCAGCAGTGCCTGCGGTGCCGCCGCCTTCAGCCGGGTGTTGAGCCAGGACAGCTGACGGTCCGTCTCGCCCTCGCACTCGTGGGCGAGTTCCAGCAGCTCGCGGTCGCGGGCCCCCTGGGCCGCCTGGGCCACGGCCGTCCAGGTCGTCTGGACGAGGGTGCCCAGCACGTACAGGTCCTGGAGGTCTCGCAGCAGTCCGACGGGCCCCCCGCGGACCCCGGCGAGCCCCTCGGCGTGCAGCCGCTCGGGCTCCTCGACGTCCTCGCCGGCGGCCTGCTCGCCGTAACGGCGGGCGACGGGCTCCAGACGGCGGACGTGCGCCTCGCTCATCTTCGCCAGGGTGTCGCAGGTGTGGTGGAGATCGGCCTCCGCGGCGTGCCCCTCCCCCACGGTGCGCAGGGCCTCGGCGAGGGTCTGCTCGCTGCGGTGGAGCAGACCTACGTAGACGGCCAGATGGGGCATCAGGACCTCCCCGGGGCGGCGGCCTCGGCGATGTGGCCGGGGGCCTCGGGGGCGGTGGCGGGGTCGCCCGGGTAGTCGGGGGTGGGGGCGGGCTCGGCGAAGGTGTCCGCCTCCGGCCCGCCCCGGGTGGGCGGTACGGGACCGCCGGCCGGCCCGGAGGCGGTCGTGGTGGGCGCGGGGGCGGGGCCGTCACCGTCGGCGACCTTGGTCACCCGGCAGGCGGCCGTCTTGAAGTACGGCTGCTTGGACACCGGGTCCCAGATGGTCATGGTCAGTTCGTTGGCCTGCCGGGGCGCGCCGTCGGGCGACACCTCCTCCGGATCCCAGCGGCCGTAGTGGAAGGGCGCGAAGACCGTGCCCTCCCGCACATGCCCGATCCGGGCGCGCACCTCGATCGCCCCACGCGGCGACTCCACCCGCACCCGGTCGCCCTCGGCGATCCCCAGCCGCCGCGCGTCGGGGGCGGACAGCTCCGCCCAGGCGTCGGGCGCGGCCCGGTTCAGCTCGCGGGAGCGGCCGGTCTTGGTGCGGGTGTGGAAGTGGTAGGCGGTGCGCCCGGTGGTGTACAGCAGCGGGTACTCCTCATCTGGTTCCTCGTGGGGCGGCACATAGGGCGCGCCCTTGAGGAGGGCTCGGCCGGCCGGGGCCTTGGCCCGGTACTCGACGGGGGTCACCGTGCCGCCGGTGAGCAGGTCGTGGCCGTAGGTCTCGCAGTACTCGGGACCGGTGTTGAACACCCCGTCCGCGTACAGCCGGCCGGTGCCGTCGGGATGCTCGTCGGTGCAGGGCCAGGGGATGCCGGTGGGGCCGCGCAGCCTGTCGTAGGACAGGCCGCTGTAGTCGCAGGGGCGGCCGCGGCTGCACTCGCGCCAGGCGCCGAACGCCTCCTCGGGGGTGCGCCACTTGATCAGCGGAGCGCCGTCGGCGTCGCGGAAGTCCATGGCGTCGGCGTACATCAGGAAGATGTCCAGGTCGCTCCTGGCCTCGCCGGGCGGTTCGACGGCCTTCTCCGACAGATGCACGACGCGGCTCGCGTTGGTGTAACAGCCGGTCTTCTCGCCCCAGCCGGCCGCGGGCAGCACCACGTCGGCCAGTTCGGCGGTCTCGGTGAGGAAGAGGTCCTGGACGACCGTGAAGCACTTCCCGCCGCCGAGGATCCTGCGGACGCGGGACGACTCGGGCATGGAGACGACCGGGTTGGTGGCCGAGATCCACAGCAGCCCGACGGAGCCCTGCTCGGCGTAGCGGAAGATCTGCATGGCGTGGGTGGGCGGGGCCCAGTGCGGGATCGTCAGCTCGTCGACGTTCCACAGCTTGGCCAGCTCGCGGACGTGCGCGGGGTTGCTCCAGTTGCGGAAGCCGGGCAGGTCGCCGTCGGCGCCGCACTCGCGGGTGTTCTGGGCGGTGGGCTGGCCGTTCATCTGGAGGACGCCGGCGCCCGGGCGGCCGATCATGCCGCGCAGCAGATGCAGGTTGTGCACGGCCACGGCGGCGGCGGTGGCCTGGTGCGACTGGTAGAAGCCCTGCAGCACGGTGGACAGCACCCGCTCGCTCTCCCCGAAGATCCGCGCCGCGCGCCGCACGTCGCCGGCGTCCACTCCGCAGATCCGGGCGGTCTCCTCGGGCGTGTAGGGCTCCACCGTCCCGCGCAGCTCCTCCACGCCCAGGGTGTGGCGCCCCACCCACTCCTCGTCCACCCGGCCGCATTCGAACAGCTCCCGGGTCAGGCCGTTCATCAGGGCCATGTTGGTGCCGACCCGGGGCGCGAGGTGGACTCCGCCGGTGCGCTCGGCCTCCTCGGCGACCTTGGTGCGGCGCGGGTCCACGCACACCACCTTCGGCGGGTCTTCGGCGCGGGTGCGGTCCAGCACGCGCGCCCACAGCACCGTCTGGGTCTCGGGCATGTTGTGGCCGAAGAGGAAGAGCGCGTCGCAGTGCTCGATGTCGGTGTAGGAACCGGGCTGCCCGTCGGTGCCGAAGGACTCCTTGAAGGCGGCGGCACTGGTGGCCGTGCACAGCCGGGTGTTGCCGTCCATGTGGGGGGTGCCCAGGCCGGCCTTCCCGATCACGGCCAGGGTGTAGTACTCCTCCAGGAAGAGCTGGCCGGAGGTGTAGAAGCCGTGGGAGAGCGGGCCCTTCTCCTCCAGCAGCCGCCGGGAGACCCCGGCGATCCGGCCCATCGCGGTCTCCCAGTCGGTCTCGACCAGGCGGCCGTTCTCCCGGACCAGGGGCCGGGTGAGCCGGTCGGCGCCGTTCGCCCAGGACCAGCTCCCGTACAGGCCCTTGGGGCCCAGCCGCCCGTGGTTGACGACGTCGCCGGCCACTCCGCGCACCCCGACCATGCGCCCGTCCTTGACGGCGATCTCGCAGCCGCAGCCGTTGCTGCACAGCACACAGGCGGAACGCACCCAGCGCTCGACGTCCTCCTCCGCCACCCCCTCCTCCAGATGGCGGTCGACCCTGGCGGGCCACACCGTCCCCCTGGCGTGCGGTGTGCGGGGCCCCCAGATGTCGGCGATCCGGTCCATGCGCTTCCTCTCCCTGCCTGTTCCCGCCCGTGCGTGCCGTGCCACGCGGTACCCCGGGCGGCGGCGGAAATGCGCGCGGGAGGACGCCTTCCCCCGGAGGGCGGGCGGTCGGCGTACCGCCGAGGGGGCCGGGCCTCCCGGGGCTCTCGGACCCCCGGGGCAGCGGTTCCCGGGGAGCCCAGGGGTTCTCAGGGCAGCGGCGGCCGGTCGGTTCCGTGGGGCGCCTGTGTGAAGACATCCTCCGCGCCCAGCGCCTCCGCTCCCGGGGCCGACCTGGAGGGATCCGCCGGACTGTGCACCGGTTCGCCGCGCGCCGGCGGCGGGGTGCGGTCCCCGGGGGCTCCCTCCCCGTACCTCGGCAGCCGCAGGGCCAGCAGGGCGACGTCGTCGCCGCGGGGGTCCATGCGCTCCAGCAGTTCGTCGCAGAACTCCTCCAGACCGTGGCGGGCCAGGGCGGAGGCGTGGCGGCACAGCAGCTCCATGCCGGTGTCGATCGGCCTGGTACGGCTCTCCACCAGACCGTCGGTGTAGAACACCACCGTCGCCTCCGGCGGGAGGTCCTCGTAGGCGTCGGGCCAGTGCAGCCCCAGGTTCAGGGTCGCGCTCATGCCCAGCAGGGGGCCGTGGCCGGCCTCCAGGAAGCGGGTGCCGCCGCCGGGCTCGACCAGCAGCGGCGGGGGGTGCCCGGCGTTGACCCAGTGCAGCCTCCAGGGGCCGCCCTCGCGGCCCTCTATCCGGGCGAAGACCATGGTGGCCATGGGGGCGTCGCTGGTGTTGGTCATCGCCTCGTCCAGACGGCGCATGATCAGGCTGGGGGGCTCCCTGCGGTCCCAGGCCAGGGCGCGCAGCATGTTGCGGACCTCGGCCATGTGGGCGGCGGCCTGGAGGTCGTGGCCCACCACGTCCCCGATGACCATCGTGGTGACACCGTCCTCCAGCAGGAAGGCGTCGTACCAGTCCCCGCCGATCTCGGCCGCCACCTGGGCGGGCCGGTAGCGGGCGGCCATCCGCAGATGGTCCACCTGGGGCAGCGGGGTCAGCAGCTGGCGCTGCATGGTCTCGGCGACGTGCCTCTGCTGGTCGAAGAGGCGGGCGTTGTCCATGGCCAGCCCGGCCCGGCGGCCGATGTCCGCGAGCATCATCACCTCGTCCTCGGTGTAGGAGGGCGAGTCGCCGGTGCGCGCCGCGGTGAAGGCGCCGAAGACCCGGCGGCGGCTGTGCAGCGGCACCACCACGGCGCTGTGCCCGCCGAGTCGGTCGAACAGCCGCCGGTGGGCCGCCGTGAGTGGGGTGTCGGGTTCGCGTGCGAGGTCCGCGGCGTTCAGCGAGACCGTCCCGGCGCCGCGCAGGGCGCGCACCAGATCCGCGCCCGCGGACTCCGCCAGCGGTGGCAGGGGGCCTTCCAGCTCCCCGGCCGCCTCCGGGTCCGCGGCACTGTGCACGGCGATGCGCAGGACCTCGTCCGGCTGCCCGGTGAGCACGTCCACCGCCGTCCAGTCGGCCAGGTCCGGCACCAGCATCCGGCCCAGCTTCCGGAGCACCCGGGGGATGTCCAGGCTGGAGATGAGGACGGAGGACACCTCCGACACCACGGTCAGCCGGGTGGTCAGGGCCTCCAGCGCCTGGAGGTAGGCGGCCGTCTGCCGCTCGGCGGCGCTGCGCACACTGAAGTCGTGGAAGGCCAGGACCAGGCCGGGCGGCTCCCCCGGCAGCTCCAGCAGTGCGGCCGACCAGATGACCGGGAGGGTGGTGCCGTCACCCCGCAGCAGGTACTCGTCACCCCCCTCGCGGGTGCGGCCGTCGGCGAGGACCGCGAGCATCCGGCAGTCCTCCCGGGGGATCCGCTGCCCGTCCACGTCGCGATGCAGCAGGTCGTGCATGTCGTGGCCCAGCATCCGCGCCGCGGGCCGCGCCACCATCCGCTCGGCCCGGGGGTTGGCGGCGATCAGGCGGCCGGTGGCGTCCGTGGCGTAGATGCCCGCGCCCAGGCCGTCGAAGACCGCGCGCAGGACACCGGGCTCCTCCGTCCGGTCGGCCCCGCTCATCGCCCCGCCGTCCCTGGTGGTCCCACTGCCCTTCACCGCCTCCTCGCCCGGCCGACCGCCGCGTCCCGTCCTGCCCGTACCGGTATCGCGCTCCCGCGTACGCCCGGTCCGCGGCACTGCGGGTTACCCGCTTCCCGGCCTCCCAGACATTCCGCGGCCCTCCGCACCTCTGGCGGAGGGGTGTGATCCGCCCGGGTGGACGGGGCGGTGGGAGGACGCACGGGTGGGGCGGTGGGAGGACGCACGGTATCGATCTTCCCCGGGCGGGAAGGGCGGTAGTGTGCCTGAAGTTCCCGTACCCGTGATCGAGCTCGTACGGCGGCGCAGGGAGCCGGCGGTCGTCCAGGCCCTCCGCTCCACGGCGGCCGCGACGCTCGCCTACGCCGCCGCCCTCTGGCTGACCGACGCACGGGCCCCGCTGCTGGCCCCGCTGACCGCGCTGCTGGTCGTCCAGGTCACCCTGTTCGCCACGATCACCAAGGGCATCACCCGGGTCAACGCCGTGGTGGCCGGGGTCACGGTGGCCGTCGGTTTCAGCGCCCTGGTGGGCCTGAGCTGGTGGAGTCTGGGCCTGCTCATCCTCACCTCCCTGGCCGTCGGGCATCTGGTGCGGGCCGGCGACTTCATCCCCGAGGTGGCGATCAGCGCCATGCTGGTGCTGGGGGTGTCCCATGCCACGGACCTGGCCCTGAGCAGGGTGCTGGAGACCCTGATCGGCGCCGCGGTCGGTCTGCTGTTCAACTTCCTGTTCGTGCCTCCGGTGTGGGTGCAGCCCGCCGAGGAGGCGCTGGTGGACCTGGCCGGCCGGATGCGGCTGCTGCTGCTGCGCATGGGTGAGCAGCTGAGCACTCCCACCCCGGTGCACCGGGCGGCCGCCCGCCTCCACGAGGCGCGGCGGCTGGACAACGACATCACGCAGGTCGACGCCTCCCTCGTGCAGGCCGAGGAGAGCCTGCGCCTGAACCCCCGGGTGAAGGAGGCGCTGCTGTCCCGGGTCGTGCTGCGGACGGGCCTGGACACCCTGGAGATCTGCACCACCGTGATGCGCGCGATGTCGCGGACCCTCACCGACCTGGCCAGGGAGCGCGAGGAGGAGCCGCTGTTCCCGCACGAGGTGGCCGAGGCCGTGGAGGAGCTGTTCGGCAACGTCGCCGGAGCGGTGCAGAGCTTCGCCGTCCTGGTCACCAGCGCCGACAGCGCCAGTTCCGAGGAGGCGGAGGAACGGCTGGCGGCCGAGATGGAGGCCGGACGCGCCGGGCGCGAGCGGGTCGCGTACCTGCTGCTCGCCCGCGTCCAGGAGCATCCGCGCCAGTGGCACCTGCTGGGTGCGCTGCTGTCGGAGTTCGACCGGGTGCTGGACGAGCTGGACGTGGAGAAGCGCTCGACGCGCCTGGCGGAGGAGCTGGACCGCTACACCCGCGAGGAACGCGACCGGCACCCGGTGCTGTACGAGTTCAAGCGCCGTTTCCGGCTGCCCCGCCGCCGCCGTCGCCGCCGCCGCGGTCCCGACACCGAGCGGGGGGCGGAGGTCTGAGCACGTCCGGGCCGCGCCGGGGATGTGCCGGGGGTGCGCCGGGGCGCGATTGTCAGTGGCCGGTGGTTTGCTGGAAAGCGGTCGGCCGGACTTCGGCGGGCCGGTCCGGAAGTGTGTTCCGTGCCTCCGTCGCAGGGCGGAGCGCGCGGACGGGGAACGAGGGTCACAGGGGGCTCCGATGGGTGACGTGGCGACGGCGAGCGGCACGAAGGGCACGGCCACGCGCGAGTCCGCGGAGCCGGAGCCCGCGGAGCTGCGGCTGGAACGGCACAGGGTGGAGCTGACGGGCTACTGCTACCGGATGCTGGGGTCGGCCTTCGAGGCGGAGGACGCGGTCCAGGAGACGATGGTGCGCGCCTGGCGCGCCCTGGACCGCTTCGAGGGGCGCTCCTCGCTGCGGTCGTGGCTGTACCGCATCGCCACCAACGTGTGCCTGGACATGCTCGGAGGCAGCCGGCGGCGCGCCCGCCCCATGGATCTGTCCTCCCCCTCGGGGGCGGAGAACCCGCCCGGACCCGCCCTCCCGGAGACCACCTGGATAGAGCCGATGCCGAGCGGCCGGATCCTGCCCGACGGCGATCCGGCCGAGACGGCCGTGGCCCGGGAGTCGGTCCGGCTGGCCTTCGTCGCGGCCCTCCAGCACCTGCCGCCCCGGCAGCGTGCGGTGCTGATCCTGCGCGAGGTGCTCGCCTGGCGGGCGAGCGAGGTCGCCGAGCTGCTGGGCACCACGGTCGCGTCGGTCAACAGCGCGCTCCAGCGCGCCCGCGCCACGCTCGCCTCCGCCGAGGTCACCTCCGAGACCACCGCCGGCGGGAGCACGGACTCGATGGACGAGGGACAGCGTGCGCTCCTCGCCCGCTACGTCAGCGCCTTCGAGGCGTACGACCTCGACGCCCTCACCTCGGTGCTGCACGACGACGCGACGCTGTCGATGCCGCCCTACGAACTGTGGCTGCGCGGCCACGCCGACATACGGGCGTGGCTCACCGGGCACGGCGCGGGCTGCCGGGGGTCACGCCTGATCCCGGTCACGGCGAACGGCTGCGGGGCGTTCGGGCAGTACCGGCCGGATCCGGACGGCGGCTTCTCCCCCTGGGCACTGCAGGTCGTCGAGGTGTCCGGCGGCCGGATCACCGCGCTCAACGCCTTTCTTGACACCGCGCGGCTGTTCCCCCTGTTCGGGCTGCCCGCACGCCTCGCTCCCCGCTGAGCGCCCCCGGTACGGCGGCGCGCACGGGCCCGCTCCGGCGGTGGGTACCTCCCCGCCCAGCCCGGTCCAGGCGACAAGACCCAACAGCTCCTCGTCGGCTCCGCCCAGCCGTATCCGGCGCCCCAGGCGGCGGGCGGTGAGCTGCATCCGGACCAGCGCCTCGACGGTGACCATGTCCGCCGCGCAGAACTCCCCGGCTTCCACGACGACCGGGTCCGTCCGGGTACGGCACAGCACCCGGCGCAGCCGTTCGCACAGCCGCGGTATGCCGGCGCGGGTGACCGGGCCATCGGCGGCCAGTACGAGCGAGGCCGTCCCGCGGCCGGACGGGTGTGCTTCCTCATGAGCTGCCAAGACCGGGCCTCCTGGTCACGAGGGCTTCCGGGGTCACCGGGGCAGACCGGCCGGACGGGCGGAACTCATCGCCCCACCGCGCGGCCGGCTGCGCGGCGCTCCCGCCCGCGGTACTCCGTCCGGGTGAAACGGGCGGTGTCCGTCCGCCGCCCGGCGGGCGGCGCCCGTTTCGGCCTCCCTCCGGAGGGCACTCCGGCGCGGACGCCACAGCGGCCGCAGCGGCCGAGTGAGGAGGCAGCACCGTGGGCGGAGCGGTACGGCTGGATCTGGAGGGCAGGAACGCGCTGGTGACGGGCGGTGCCCGCGGCCTGGGCGCGTCCATCACCCGCCGCCTCGCACGGGCCAAGGCCGCCGTGCGGGTGGTGGACGTGCGCCGCGAGGAGGGCGAGAAGTTCTGCGCCCGGCTCAGCGAGGAGGAGGGTGCGGACGTCCGCTTCCTGGAGGTGGACGTCCGCGATCCGGAGGCGGTCGAGGCGGCCTTCCGGGGACTGGACGAGGCGTCCTGGCCCCTGGACGTCCTGGTCAACAACGCCGCCGTGGACGTCTCCAAGCCGGTCGAGCACCTGTCCGCCGAGGAGGTCACCCGGGTGGTCTCCACCAATCTGCTGGGGCCGATGTACATGTGCCTGGAGACCTACCGGCGCATGGTCGCCCGCGGCGGCGGACACATCGTCAACATCCTGTCCACCGCCTCCAACCGCACCTGGACCGAGGCCGGCCCGTACTCGGCCGGCAAGTCGGGACTGCGCGCCTTCACCCACACCCTTTTCAAGGAGGCGCAGCGCGACTGCATCGGCATCGGGGTCACCGGGGTGATCGCGGGGGGCATGGAGACCCCGTTCGTGACGGAGCGCTTCCCCGACGCGGACACCTCCAAGCTGCAGAGTCCGGACATCGTGGCGGACGCGGTCATGTGCGCGCTGGCGGTCCCCGGAGGTAGCGTGATGCCCGAGGTGGTCGTGGTGCCGCGCAGCGAGACCTCCTGGCCCTGACCGGCACGCGAGGCCGGCCGGTGCCCGCCCCCGTCCCCGCGGCGGGGCGGGAGCGGGCACCGGCGCGCATGGGCGTCAGGCCCTCGTGATCGGCTCCTGGAGCTCGGTCACCCACTTCTCCCGGTCCTGCGGGCACTCCAGGTACAACTCCCGCGCATAGCCGGCCGAGCGGTACCCGCCGGCGTCGATCCAGCGGGCCAGCGCCTGGGCGGTGGGCATGACGCGGTCCATGGGGCCGCGGTGGACGACGGTGGCGGCCTGCTCGATACCGGGCAGGTCCACGACCTCGAAGCCGTCCTCCGCGCCGGGACCGGCCGCGACCGTGATACCGGCGTGGACGACGACCGCGCCGCCCCCGCCGGGGGCGTCCTCGTACCAGGCGATGCCCGGCCCGGCCGCCTCCACCCCGGCCCGCTCCAGCCGGCGGCACAGTTCGTCGTACAGCGGCTGGACGACCGGGCCGATGTGCTCGGGCCCGAAGCCGTCGGCGATGCCGCTCAGCTCGGCCACCCGCACCGGCGGAATGCTCTTGACCACGACGTCCTCGGTGGGCATGTGTCCCTCGCTCTCGATGCTCCGGAGCCTCGCCTCGACCCGGGCCAGCCGCGCGGTGGCGGTCGCCACCGCGTCCTCCAGCTCCGCCCGCCGCAGTCTGAGCATCCCGCGCAGTTCCTCGGTGCCCGGGCTCTCGTCGAGGATCGTCCTCACCTGTTCGAGGGTGAAGCCGAGGTCCTTCAGCGCGATGACGCGGTTGAGCCGGGCGAGCTGGCCCGCCTCGTAGAAGCGGTAGCCGCTGACCGGACCGGTCCGGGCGGGGCGCAGCAGCCCGATCGCGTCGTAGTGCCGCAGCATGCGGACCGACACGCGGCCGTGCCTGGCGAAGTCTCCGATGTTGAACATGACGCCTCCCACTCCAGGGCCTCACACGGTGTCAGGGTCAAGCCCGGGCGGTGGAAGTGCCCCGGAGGAGTTCGCGAGGGTCCCTCAGCCGCTGTGCCCGGGGCCACCCGTTCCCGAGCCCGCGGGGGCCGCGGGAGCGGTGCCGGAGGGCGCGGGAACGCTGGGGGCGGCCCCGGGAGCGGTGACACGGCCGTCCGCGCGGGCGGCGTTGCGCGCGATGGCGTCGGTCAGGAGCGGCCAGAGCTGTTCGGGCAGGTCGTGCCCCATGCCGGGGATCACCAGGAGTTCGGCGCCGGGGATCGCGGCCGCCGTCGCCTCGCCGCCGTCGCGGTCGATGAGGAGGTCGTCGGCGCCGTGGACGACCAGCGCCGGAGCGGTGACGGTCCGCAGGTCCGGCGTACGGTCGGGCGAGGCCAGGATCGCGGCGTACTGGCGGGCGAATCCGTCGGGCCGGGGGGAGCGGTCGTAGGCCGCCTCGGCGCGCTCGCGCAGCTCCTCGGGAGCGGTCGGGTAGCCGGGCGAGCCGAGGACGGAGAAGGAGCGCACACCCCGCTCCCCCGCCTCCCGCCGGTCGCGGGGCGGCGGGGCCGCCAGCGCGGCCAGCGCCTCGGGGGCGCCCCGGCCGACGGAGCGGTCTCCGGTGGTGGACATGATCGAGCACAGCGAGCGCACCCGCGAGGGGTAGTCGATCGCGAACTGCTGGGCGATCATGCCGCCCATCGAGGCTCCGGCGATGTGCGCGGCGTCGACCTCCAGCGCGTCGAGCAGGCCCACCGCGTCCCGGGCCATGTCGGCGATGCGGTAGGGGGCTGTGGAGGTGTCGCCCGCCAGGACGGCCCGGATGTCCGGGGGCGGGCAGTCGTCCAGGAAGGTGGACAGACCGCAGTCGCGGTTGTCGTAGCGGACGACGTGGAATCCCCGGTCGGCGAGCATCCCGCAGAAACGCGGGTGCCAGGCGGTCATCTGGGTGCCGAGGCCCATGACGAGCAGCAGTACCGGCCCGTCCGGGTCGCCGAAGGTGTCGTACTCCAGTTCCATTCCGTTGGACAGGGCACGTGGCATGTGTTCCTCCTCGGCGGGGCCCGGCCGGGGCCGGGGTGGTCGGCTTCCGCGGCCGTCGGGCGGTCCGCCGCCTGTCGCCGGGCCGTACGGCGGCCCGCCGGGCGGGAGCTGCCTACCAGCCGGTCGGTACGATAGCGGGACCGCGCCCCGGAGGGAACGGAGAAGGCCTCCCGGCCGGACGGCTCCCCCGCGACACCCCGCCGGGCGGTGTGTACTGGTCGGGGCGCCCCCGCGCCCGCGCTCAGCCGCGCCCCCCGCCCTCCTCGCCGAAGGTCACCGAGACCCGCTCGAAGCCCAGGGAGCGCAGCAGGTTCTCCAGCATGTCCTCGGTGTTCACCTCGGCCCGCTTCGCCAGCCCGCTCTCCTTCGCGGCCTCGCCGATGTGCTCGGCCGCGAGCCGGTGGACCTCCCGCTCGTCGCCCGGGTTGTCGGAGAAGGCGTCGCCGAGCCGGTCGAGCAGACCGCGCTCCTTGGTGACGGCGTACGAGCGCTCGGCGTCCAGCGCGGGCTTCTCCAGGCGGGCGTGCGGCAGCCGTACCGTGGCGCCCCTGCGGTCGTCGGTGACCGTGACGGCCTCCTCGCCGAGACCGCCGAGGTCCACGTACGCGCCGACGCTGCCCGTGCCGACGAACAGCGTCCGGCTGCCGCGCACCGCGTCCGGCAGGAACTTCGCGTCCTTGTCCAGGTCGACGACGACCTGGAAGGTGCCCGAGGCGCCCTCGTAGCGGCTCATGTCCCTCAAGGACTTCAGCACCGCGGGACCGGTGCGGTCCTCGGTCTCGGTGGCGAACGGGTTTCCCAGCTCGGGCAGGAGGCGGAGCTGTCCGGCCAGCAGCACTCCGGCCAGCAGAAGGACCACCATCAGGAGCGGGGCGATCCATCTCGGGGAGGACGTGGACCTGTCGGGGCGGGCCATCTGCGTGCACCTCCATCGGCGGCGGGAGACTCCGTCAGATGGGGGTGTTCCCCGAAACTCCCCCGGCATGGCAGGGAGTTGACCGCGTACCGGGCGGCAGGCGCGACCCCCGTCCGCCCCGTCCCGTGGCGCGGTTCCACGGGCACCGCCGCTCCGCCCCGCCGGCGGGAAGGCGCGTCCCGGGCGGCCTCCGGCCGCGCACCGCCCACCGGCGGCCCGCCCCGCGGCGGGCCGCCGGCCCGTCCGCTCCGTCCCCCCGCACCGGTGCGCCCGGTATCGATCGGACGACGGCGGGTACCGGTGCTCTCGTGGAAGCGCCCGGCCCCGGCGGCCCCGGAACGGCGCCACGGTGGCACGGCGGTGGGGAACGACGAGACGACCTGGAGAGCGGAGTGACTGTGACCGAGCATCCGGGCGAGGCGGCACCGGCCGAGCGGGACCTGCCGGCCGCCCCGCGCCCGGCAACCGGGCCCGGCGGCGAGCGCAGTGGCGGACGGAGCGGTGAGCAGAGCGGCGGGCAGGTCCGCCCGGAGGCCGACGCGGGACTCGAGGAGCTGCCTCCCAACCTCACCCAGGCCATTCTGGAGGCCACCAAGCAGGTGGCCTCCCTGCTGAAGGGCGCCGGACATCCCTTCGCCCTGGCGGGCAGCGTCGCCGTCTACGCCCACGGCGGCCCGGGGAACCTCCAGCACGACGCCGACTTCTGCGTCCTTCCCGAGGACGCAGACGCGGTGGCCGCCACGCTCCGCGACGCCGGGCTGGAGGTGTACACCCCGCCGGAGGACTGGCTGCTCAAGGCCCGGTGCATGGGCCAGGACATCGATCTGATCTTCGAGCTGGCGCGGCAGCCGGTGACCCGCGAACTGCTGGGGCGGGCCGAGGAGCTGCCCGTGGAGTCGGTCCGCATGCCCGTGCTGTCGGTGACCGACCTGCTCGCCAGCCTGCTGAACGCCTTCACCGAGCACCACTGCGACTTCGGCGCCGTGCTGCCGATCGCGCGGGCCCTGCGGGAGAAGGTCGACTGGCCCCGGGTGCGGCACGAGTGCGGGGCGGCGCCGATGCCGGACGCCTTTCTCTACCTGCTGGAACGTCTGCAGGTCATCTCGCCGCAGGACGACGACCGTGGAGGACTGCCGTGACGGACCACGACACCGGCCGGAGCGGCCGGGGAGGCGGCGCGGACAACACCGAGTACCGCATCGCCCATCTGCAGGAGAGGCTCGTGCGCGAGGAGGTCGCCGAACTCGGCATGCGCATCGAGTCCCGCGGCAACACGGTGGTCGTCAGCGGCACCGTCCCCACCGCCGAGTGCCGCGACACCGTCGTGCGCGTCGCGAAGGAGGAACTGGGCGGCACACCGGTGCGCACCGACATCGTCGTGGCCGACCCCACCGCCCCCGACCGTCCTGAGGAGCTGGCATGATCCGCGTCGCAGCCGTCGGTGACATCCACATGGGGCCGGACAGCAGGGGGGTGCTGCGCCCCGCCTTCGAGACCCTGCCCGACTGCGCCGACCTCCTGCTGCTCGCCGGGGACCTGACCCGCCACGGCACGCCCGAGGAGATGCGGGTCGTCGCCGAGGAGGTCGCGGGCCTGCGGGTGCCGGTGATCGCCGTGCTGGGCAACCACGACCACCAGGACGAGCGCCCCGAGGAGGTCACCGCCGTGCTGCGGGATGCGGGCGTGACCGTCCTGGAGGGCGGGGGGACGGTCGTGGACGTGGACGGCACCCGGGTCGGCGTCGCGGGGACCAAGGGCTTCGGCGGAGGGTTCGCCGGGCGCAGCGGCGGCGAGTTCGGCGAGCCGATCATGAAGGAGTTCATCCGCTACACCCGCCGCTGCGCGGACGGTCTGCGGACCTCGCTGGAGGAGCTGGAGTGGCAGGGGTGCGCCGTACGGATCGCCCTGACGCACTTCTCCCCCGTGCCCGACACCCTCGCCGGCGAGCCGCTGGAGATCTACCCCTTCCTGGGCAGCTACCTGCTGGCCGAGGCGGTGGACGCGGCGGGCGCCGACCTGGCCGTCCACGGGCACGCCCACGCGGGCACCGAGCACGGCATGACCAGCGGCGGGGTGCGGGTGCGCAACGTCGCCCAGCCGGTCATCCGGCGCGCCTTCGCGGTGTACCACCTGGAGCCCGGCACGGAACGCGGAACCGGGGCGCTGGCCGGGGCCTCCCGCTGAGCCGCCGGAGCGCCGGTCGGAGCACCGGCCCGCGGGATGCGTCCCGCGCCGCATGAGACAAGGAGAGCAGGGCGTGCGCGACACCACCGGGTCCGGCCGCGGGGCCGCCCGTGCGGAGGACGGAGCCGGAGACGGCACCCGGGTCCGGGACCGGGACCGGGACCGGCTGGGGCGTGTCGCCGCGGAGCTCTTCGGCTGGAACAAGCTGCGCCCCGGCCAGGCCGAGGCCATGGAGCAGGTGCTGCGCGGCCGGGACACGCTGGTGGTGATGCCCACCGGCGCGGGGAAGTCCGCCGTCTACCAGGTGCCCGCCGTGCTGCTGCCCGGCCCCACCGTGGTGGTCTCCCCCCTCATCGCGCTCCAGCGGGACCAGGTCGAGGGGCTGGCGGAGGGCGGGGCGCCGGACGCCCCGAAGGCCGTCGCGGTCAACTCCGCCCAGGCGGCGGGCGAGACGGCCGAGGCCTGGCGAGCCGTACGCGAGGGGGACGCGGAGTTCCTGCTCCTCTCCCCCGAGCAACTGGCCAAGGACGAGGTGGTGGAGCGGCTGGCGCGGACCGGGCCCTCGCTGTTCGTGGTCGACGAGGCCCAGTGCATCTCCTCCTGGGGCCACGACTTCCGCCCGGACTACCTGCGTCTGGGGCACGTGGCGCGGCGGCTGGGCCGCCCCACCGTCCTCGCCCTGACCGCCACCGCGGCCCCTCCCGTGCGCGAGGAGATCACCGAGCGCCTGGGCATGGAGCGCCCCGCCCGGATCGTCGCCGGCTTCGACCGCCCCAACCTCCGCCTGGAGGTGCGCGGTTTCCTGGAGGAGGCGGACAAGCGCCGGGCCGTGGTGGAGCGGGCCGCCACCGAGCCCAAGCCGGGCATCGTCTACACCGCCACGCGCCGGGAGGCGGAGGAGTACGCCGGGCAGCTGGCGGAGCTGGGTCTTTCCGCCCTCGCCTACCACGCGGGCCTGCCGCCGGCCGAGCGCTCCCGCGCCCACGAGGCGTTCCTCGGCGGCGGCCTGGACGTGGTGGTCGCCACCTCCGCCTTCGGGATGGGCATCGACAAACCGGACGTGCGGTTCGTGCTGCACGCCTCCGTGCCGGGCTCACCGGACGCCTACTACCAGGAGATCGGCCGGGCCGGCCGCGACGGCGCACCGGCACTGGCCGTACTGCACTACCGGCCCGAGGACCTGGGGCTGCGGAAGTTCTTCTCCTCCGGGCACACCGACACCGGGACGCTGACCGACGTCGCCGAGGCGGTGCGCGGCAGCGGTGGCCCACTGCCCGCGGCGCGGGTGCGCGAACGGACCGGGCTGTCCGCCAGCCGTCTCACCGCGGCCGTCAACCTCCTGGAGGAGGCCGGGGCGGTGACCGTCACCCCCGGCGGTGAGCTGGCCCCCGCCGGGGAGCTCGGCCCCCGGGAGGCCGCCGACCGCGCGGCGGAGCTGGCCGGGGCCCGGCACAGGCTGGAGCGGTCGAGGGTGGAGATGATGCGCGGCTACGCCGAGACCTCCGGCTGCCGCCGCCGTTTCCTGCTGGGCTACTTCGGCGAGGAGTACGACCCGCCCTGCGGCAACTGCGACAACTGCCTGGCGGCCGGGGAGGACCGGGCGCGGGGCGGGGACGGCCGCGAGCCGGAGCGGTACGAGGAACGCGGGGCGCGCGGCCTGCCCGAGCGGCCCGCGCCCCGTGTCGAGGAGGGCCCCCGGCCGGACGCCGGCCGGTTCCGCACCGGGGTGCGGGTGCGCCACCGCGAGTGGGGCGAGGGCCTGGTGATGAGCGAGGAGGAGGACCGGGTCACCGTCCTGTTCGACACGGTCGGCTACCGCACCCTGTCGCTGGACGCCGTGGTCGGGCAGGGGCTGCTCACCCTCGGCGAGGAGTCGGGCGACTGACCCGCGCGCCCGAAGCGCCCGAGGAGCGGGCCGGGCCCGCGGGACGCTCCCCGCGGGCTCAGGGCGCCCTGTTCTCCACCGAGAACAGGGCGCCCTGCGGGTCCCGGACGACCGCCTGCCGCCCCGAGGGGGTGTCGGCCGGTGCGGAGACCACCTCGGCCCCCAGCGCCTCCGCCCTCACCGCCGCCGCGTCCACGTCCTCGACGCGGAAGTGGACGTGCCAGTGCGGACGCACCCGCGGATCGGGCGCGTCCTCCACCGCTCCGCCGCTCAGTCCCGCCACGGTGCGCCGGTCGATGCGCAGGATCACCCGGTCGTGCTCGTAGCGGACGTCGTAGCGCTCGGGGTCCCCCTTGTCCCAGCCGAACACCTCGCCGTAGAAGAGCGCGGCGGCGAAGGCGTCGCGGGTGATCAGTTCGAGCCAGGAGGGGGCGTTGACCCTGCTTCCGGCCTGCCACTCCGGGTCGATGCCGCCCTCCCAGATCCCGAAGACCGCCCCCGCGGGGTCGGCCGCCCACGCCACCCGGCCGGAGGCGAACCGCACCGGCCCCACGGCGACGGTCGCCCCGCGTTCGCGCACCCGCCCGGCCGCGACGTCGACACTGTCGGAGGCGAAGTACGCCGTCCAGGAGGTGAGGGTGCGCAGACTGTCCTTGGCCTCGCCCAGCCCGGCGACGGGGACGTCCCCGGCCAGCGCGACCACGTAGTGGCCGAGCCGCTGCGAGCCCGGCCGGTACCGCCAGCCGAAGAGTTCGCCGTAGAAGTTCTGCGCGGCCTCCAGGTTGGGAGCCAGCAGGGTGACCCAGCAGGGCGCGCCCTGCGGCACGCGCTCGGTCTCCGTCACGGCCGATCACCACACCGTCTCTCGTCCGGGCCGCCCTGTCCGGGCTCTCCTGGACCGATGCTGCCCTCTCGCGGCGCCGGGGGGAAACCGGCGTCCACCAACCGGGGCAACGGCCGTCCCCGGCGGGAGCCGTTCAGGGGCGGCGCCAGGAGTGGCTCTCCAGATGGGAGCCGGCCTGCGGTCCCATCCGCAGCATTCCGCCATCGACCGCCCACGACGCGCCGGTGACGTAGGCGGCGTCCGGCCCGGCGAGGAAGGCGACCACAGCCGCCACCTCGCGGGCGTCGCCGGGCCGCCCCGCGGGGATGCCGGGCCGCTCCTCGGTGGTCACGTCGGTGTCCTCCTGGCCGGTCATCGGCGTGGCGATCTCGCCCGGCGCGACGGCGTTGACGGTGATCGCGTCCGCCGCCAGTTCCAGGGCCATGACCTGGGTGAGCAGACCGAGCCCGCCCTTGGCCGCGCAGTAGGGCGCGGCCCCCACCCGCGGCTGGTGCTCGTGGACGCTGGTGATGTTGACGATCCTGCCGCCGTCGCCCTGGTCGATCATGCGGCGGGCCGCGCGCTGCCCGCACAGGAAGGGGCCGACGAGGTCGACGTCGAGGACCTTCCGGACGGTGTCGAGACCGATGTCGAGGAAGGGGGTGGCGGTGCCGGTGCCGGCGTTGTTGACCAGGACGTCGATCCTGCCGAGTTCGTCGGCGAGGCGGTCGACCGCGTCCGCCGCGGCGGGCAGGTCGGTGAGATCCATCCGCTCGACGGCGGCCCGGCGGCCGTGGGAGCGCACCTCCTCGGCCGTCTCCCGCGCGCCCTGCTCGTCCTCGTGCCAGGTGATGCCGATGTCCATCCCCTGCTCGGCCAGGCGTACGGCGGTGGCGCGGCCGATCCCCGAGTCCGCGCCCGTGATCACCGCGACGCGGGCGGGGGAGTCGCTGTGCGCGTTCATTCAGTCCTCCTACGGCGGGTTCCGGGCCGGGTCCCGGTACCCGGGCGCTCCCGGCCGAAACGGCCGCGCCCGGAGGCGGCCGGGGCCGCCCGGACCGCCTCCGGGCCGTCGTTCCTACCACCATTCGGCCTAATCGCGGTGACCTCCGGGCGGATCGGGCGTTGGTCACGGCACCACCGCCTCCAGTCGGGCGGATGGGCGTTTGTTCGCTATAAGGAGTGACTCTTCATGTCGCGTATTGCCAAGGCTGTCGCCGTGACGGCCGCCGCCGGTGCCGCTCTGGCCGGTTCCGCCGGAGTCGCCGCCGCCGACGCCGGGGCGCAGGGTGCCGCCATCGGCTCCCCGGGCGTCGTCTCCGGCAATGTCATCCAGGTGCCGGTCCACATCCCGGTCAACGCCTGTGGCAACACCGTCAACATCGTCGGTCTGCTGAACCCGGCGTTCGGCAACACCTGCGTCAACGGGGACCAGCACCACGCCAAGAAGGACCACGGCAAGAAGCACCACAAGAAGGCGGACCACAAGAAGAAGGACCACGGCAAGAAGCACCACGGCAGCCGCTGACCGCGCCGCCGGCCGCGTCCGGACTCAGAACCTCCGGGGAGGAGGCCCTCGGCGAGGGCCCCCTCCCCGGAGGTCTTCCGTTCCCGCCCTTTCACCGCTTCCCGCGGCAGGGCGGCGTCAGGCGGTGGAGGGGACCGTGCGGCGTGCGGTGCTGCCCCTGGGCACGCACCGGGCGGTGGGCGACCACCGCTCGGCGACCGGAAGGCCGTCGGCCAGTTCGAGCACCGACTCGGCCACCAGCACACCGTACTGGTGCACGTCCACGCTCATGGTCGTCAGCGGCGGCGACGCCAGGCGGCACATCGTCGAGTCGTCCCAGGCGATCAGGCTGAGCCGCTCGGGAACGGCGACGCCCATCTCCTTGGCCGCCCCCAGCCCGGCGACCGCCATCACGTCGTTGTCGTAGAGGATCGCGGTGGGCGGCTCCGGCCGACGCAGCAGTTCCGCGGTGAGCCTGGCGCCCGACTCGTCGGAGTAGTCGCCCTCGACGACCACCGGTTCGACTCCGGCCTCCCGGCACCCCTCGACCAGCGCCCCGGTACGGGCCCGGGTGTGCAGCAGGCCCGCCGGGCCGCTGACCCGGGCGATACGGCGGTGGCCGAGGTCGAGCAGATGTGCCAGCGCCTCGCGCACCGGCCCCGCGTCGTCGGTGCGGACCGCGGGCATGGGCGTGTCGTCACCGCTGCCCGCGCCGACCAGGACGGCGGGCAGCCCCAGTTCGCGCAGCACCGCCGGCCGCCGGTCGTCGACGGTGCGGTTGACCACCACGACCGCCTCGACCAGTCCGCGTTCCGCCCAGCGGCGGTAGGCGGCGATCTCGGCATCCTGGTCCGCCACGACGTGCAGCAGGAGGGACAGGCCGCGCTCGGCGAGGCGCTCCTCGATACCGGCGATGAACTCCATGAAGAACGGCTCGACGCCCAGCAGCCGCGCGGGGCGCGCGAGCACCAGCCCGACGGCTCCCGAGAAGCCGGCGCCCGCCGTCCCGGTGTGTTCCGAAGCGTCCACTCAGTACCGCACCACCGGAGCGCTCAGGCCGTTGGCGGAGCGCAGCACAGGCGGCTCCGTCAGCGCGGCGGGGTCGATGTCGGCCTCGGTCCGCACGGTGAAGGACCGGTTCTCCCCGGCTACCAGGGACACCAGCATCTCGTCCACGACCGCGTCGGGGGCGACCCGGTCGGCCAGGATCGCGACGTCGCGCGCGAACGACGAGGCCCGCACGTCCACCCGGTATCCCCCGGGCACGGCGACGGCCTCCGCCTTGAGCGGCGCGGGGTCGTAGTCCAGTTCCACGTCCTCGGCGAAGAGGTGCACGGCGCGTGCGTCCGGCGCGGTGGCCACCAGCACCTCCCTGCGGGCGTCGTCCGGGCTGACCAGTGACGTGTCCGTTTCGATGCGGGCGACCGAGCGGGGCGGCACGTCGAGGGAAAGCCTAACGCTCCGCAGTACGGCGCCCGTGAAGGTCTGCCGCTCCAGGAGGAGCTCACCCCTCCAGGGCCCGTCGTGGTCGTTGACCGCGATCAGGGCGGGCCGGCCGTCGCGGGGCTGGACGGTCAGCAGCCGGGGGGCGTAGGCGTGGCGCAGCCCGTACCACAGCGGCTTGGGCCGCTCGTCGCCGTCCACCGCCGCCCAGGAGGTGACCGGCCAGCAGTCGTTGAGCTGCCAGACGACCGATCCGGCCGTCCGCGGCCACCAGGAGCGGAAGTGCTCGATCCCGAAGGCGACCGCGCGGGCCTGGTTGAGCTGGGTCGCCCAGTGCCAGTCCTCGAAGCTCTGCGGCTCGGGCAGATGGGGGGCCATGCCGCGGGCGAGCTTGTCGTTGCCCTCCTCGGCCTTCTGGTGCAGCAGGAAGGCGGGCGAGGTGGGCGTCATCGGCTCGTCGTGGACCCACTTGGTCAAGGTCGCCCACGTCGGGGGCCCCTGGAAGCCGAACTCCGAGCAGAACCGGGGGATGTGGTCGCGGTAGTGGGTGTAGTCGACGCGGTTCCACACCTCCCACTCGTGCCGGGTGCCGTGGTCCTGGTCGTTGGGGTGGATCCCGTCGACCGGCGCGCCGGGGTTGTAGGGGCTGTTGGCGCTGTAGAAGCGGGTCGGGTCCAGTTCGGCCACGATGGAGGGCAGCAGCTCGGTGTAGTAGCGCAGGCCCCAGGTGCGGCCCTTGAGCTGCTCGGGCCAGCCCCAGTCACGGAAGCCCCACATGTTCTCGTTGGCGCCGTTCCACAGGGCCAGGCAGGGGTGCGGGGCCAGGCGCACGACGTTCTCGCGGGCCTCGGCCTCCACCTCGCTCCACAGCGGCTCCTCCTCGGGGTAGGAGGCGCAGGCGAAGGGGAAGTCCTGCCAGACCAGGACGCCGCGCTCGTCGCAGACGTCGTAGAAGTCCTCGGTCTCGTAGATGCCGCCGCCCCACACCCGCAGCAGGTTCATGTGGGCGCCGACGGCCTGGTCCACACGGCGCTCGATCCGCTCGCGGGTGATCCGGGTCAGGAAGTGGTCGTCGGGGATCCAGTTGGCGCCCTTGACGAAGACGGGCCTGCCGTTGACGACGACGGTGAAGGGGGTGCCGACCTCGTCGGGCGTGGTGTCCACGGTGACGGTCCGGAAGCCGATGCGGCGCTCCCAGGTGTCCAGCGGCTCCCGGGAGTCCGCCCGGCCCGGGACGCCGAGGGTCACGGTGAGACCGTACAGGGGCTGGTCGCCGTATCCGGCGGGCCACCACAGGCGGGCGCCGGGCACGGTGGCGGTGACGGTCGCGGCCGTCTCGCCGGCGGGTACGGTGACGCGCTCGGTGCGGCCGTCCACGGTGGCGGTCAGCTCCAGGGGGGCGTCCCCGCCGTCCAGGCCGGAACGCTCGACGTCGACGTGGATCTCGGCGCGTCCGGTGCCGTCGGCGTCCACCGTCACCAGCGGGCGCACCCGGGCCAGACGGGCGGTGTGCCAGCGTTCCAGTCGCACCGGCTTCCAGATGCCCGCGGTCTGCAGGTCCGGTCCCCAGTCCCAGCCGAAGCTGCAGGCCATCTTGCGGACCATGTTGAAGGGGTGCGGGTAGACGTGGTCGCGGCGGCCGAGACTGCGCTCGACCTCCTCGGCGTACTCCAGCGCGGAGCGGAAGGAGACGGCCAGTTCCTGGGAGCCGCCGGTCAGGGCGCCTCGGACGTCGAAGCGGTAGGCGCGGTGCATGTTGGCCGTGCTGCCCAGCACCTTCCCGTCCAGCTCGACGGTGGCCACGGTGTCCAGACCGTCGAAGACGAGGTCCACCCGCTCCCCGGGCCCGGCGGCGCCGGCCGTGAGGGCGAGCGTGTAGCGCCAGTCGGTGCGGTGGGCCCAGACCAGCTCCTCCTCGGCGCGGTCCAGGTAGGGATCGGGGATCAGGCCGGCCGCGAGCAGGTCCAGATGGGCGCTGCCCGGCACGGCGGCCGGTACGGTCCGGCCCGCGACACCTGCGGGGACCGGCCCGCCGGTCGCCGACAACTGCCAGCCGTCGTGCAGGGTTTGGCGGATCATCGACGCTCACTCCTCGGTCGGCTCCGCGGTGCGGAGCGGCTGGTCTGCGAAGGCGTCCGGGAACGGACGGAGGGCGGGGACACTGGAGGCGGGGATGGAGGCGGGGACGGGAACGGACGCGGGATCGCGGTCGGCCCCTGGTGGATTTCTCCCCGGCGGGCCGAGTATCGTCGCCCGAGATTCTTACGCCACCGAACAAAGTAAGTCAACGGCGCCTCCGGCGTCGGCCTGGCCAGGACGGAGACACCACCGTGGCATCACGTTCCGCTTCCCTCCCCCTCGATGTGACGCATCTGCGGGCGGCCGGCGTCAGCCTCGTGCTGGACCTGACCGGCGGCACCCTTCCACGAGTCCTGCACTGGGGTGCCGACCTCGGCGCGCTGACCCCCGGGGAACTGGGCTCCCTGCGACTGGCCGGGGCGCCGCAGCCCATCGGCTTCTCCGTCGACGGCCCGGTCGAGGTCTCCGTGCTGCCCGAGCAGTCGGCCGGCTGGCTGGGTACCCCCGGCCTGGTGGGCAACCGCGGCGGCCGGGACTTCTCCACCGCCTTCACCGTCCACGAGGCCACCCTCACCGGGCCCGCGCGGGAGTCCCGCTCCTTCGGCGGCGAAGGCGGCGCCGCCGTCACCCTCCTCGCCCGCGACGAGGAAGCGGCCCTGGACCTGGAGCTGGTGATCGAGCTGACCGCGTCCGGGCTGGTGCGCCAGCGCGCCACGGTCACCAACCTCGGCTCCTCCCCCTTCGCCGTCGACGCCGTCAACCTCATGCTGCCGGTGCCCGCCGAGGCCGCCGAACTGCTGGATTTCACCGGGCACCACCTGCGCGAACGCAGCCCGCAGCGCACCGCCTTCACCCAGGGCCTGCGGATGCGGGAGAACCGCACCGGCCGCACCGGTTACGACAGCGCCTATCTGCTGGCCGCGGGCACCGAGGGATTCGGCAACCGCTCGGGCGAGGTGTGGGCCGTGCACACCGCGTGGTCCGGCAACCACCGCACCTTCGCCGAGCGCACCTTCCACTCGGTGTCGCTGCTGGGCTCGGGCGAGCTGCTGCTGTCCGGCGAGGTGGTGCTGGAGCCCGGTCGGTCCTACACCTCCCCCTGGCAGTACGGCTCCTACGGCCGACACGGCCTGGACGAGGTCTCCGCCCGCTTCCACCGCTGGCTGCGTTCCCGCCCGCACCACCCCGCCGCTCCCCGGCCGGTCACCCTCAACACCTGGGAGGCGGTCTACTTCGACCACGACCTGGACCGGCTGCGCGCCCTGGCCGACGCCGCCGCCGCGGTGGGGGCCGAGCGCTTCGTCCTGGACGACGGCTGGTTCGGCGCGCGCCGCGACGACCGGCGGGCCCTGGGCGACTGGTACGTCTCGGACGAGGTGTGGCCTCACGGGCTGGGCCCGCTGACCGACCATGTCACCGGTCTGGGCATGCAGTTCGGCCTCTGGGTCGAGCCCGAGATGATCAACGAGGACTCCGGGCTGGCCCGCGCCCACCCCGACTGGATCATGGCCGCCGGCGACCGGCTGCCCGGTGCGGCCCGCCACCAGCAGGTGCTCGACCTGGCCCGCCCGGAGGCGTTCGCGCACATCCTCCGGCGTCTGGACGAGTTGCTGAGCACGTATCCGATCGCTTATCTGAAGTGGGACCACAACCGGGACCTGGTGGACGCCGGGCACCGGCCCACCGGCCGCGCCGGCGTGCACGGCCAGACCCGGGCGGTCTACCGGCTGATGGACGAGCTGCGCCGCCGCCACCCCGGGGTGGAGATCGAGTCCTGCTCCTCGGGCGGCGGACGGGTGGACCTGGAGATCCTCCAGCGCACCGACCGGGTGTGGGTCTCGGACTGCATCGACGCCCTGGAGCGCCAGACCATCCAGCGCTGGACGAACGCCCTGATCCCCCTCGAACTCATGGGCACCCATGTGGGGTCGGACGTCGCGCACACCACCGGGCGCCGCCACCCGCTCGACTTCCGGGCGGGCACGGCGCTGTTCGGGCACTTCGGCATCGAGTGGGACCTGACCGCGGCCGCGCCGGAGGAACTGGCGCGGCTGGCGCGGTGGGTGGAGCTCCACAAGGAGCTGCGCGGTCTGCTCCACACCGGCACCTCCGTCCACGCCGACCATCCGGACCCGGCCTGCCGTCTGCACGGCGTGGTCGCCGAGGACGGTTCGGACGCGGTGTACGCCCTCGTCGCCACCGCCACCTCCGGGCTGTATCCGGCCGGCCCGGTCCGGCTGCCGGGGCTGGACGCGGACGCCCTCTACCACGTGCGCCCGCAGCCCCCCGGCGACCTGCCGGACGGCAACGCCCACCACTGGGGCGTCCCGCTGCCCTGGTGGACGCCGGAGGGGGTACGGCTGCCGGGCCGGGTACTGGCCGCGGCCGGGCTCCAGGCCCCGGTGCTCCACCCCGAGCGGCTGGTGCTGCTGCGCGCGACCCGGGTGTGAGCAGTGCCGGGGGTGGAGATCGCGAACTCCGTCCGGGCGCCTGGAACGTACGCCCTGCCAGGGCCTCGGCAGCGGCAGGCCGGGCATCTGCGGGTGCCGCATCTGCTGCCCGCCGAAGGTCCGTCGGGCGGAATACCCTGTCGGCATGAGCGAACGAGGAATGCAGGAGCTGGCCCTGCTGCTGCTGACGGCGCTGGCGAATGCCCCTCGGCACGGGTATGCCATCGCACAGGAGGTCAAGACCATCACCGACGGCCGAGTGGCGCCGCGTACCGGGGCGCTCTACGGGGCGCTGGACAGGCTGCTGGCGGAGGGCTTGATCCAAGTGGAGCGTGAGGAGGTGGTGGGCGGCCGGGCTCGTCGTGTCTTCGCTCTCGCTCCCGCCGGGCGGGAGCGGCTGGAGGCCGAGGCGGAGCGGCTGGCCGCGACCGCCCGGGAAGTCAGGCGGCGTCTGGCCGACGGTGCGGCGGCGCCGGCGTGAGTGATCTCCTCGTCCGTCTGTATCCGGCTGCGTACCGGGCTGCTCACGGGCAGGAAATCATCGATGTGCACCGGGAGATGACGTCAGACATGCCGCGGGCGGCTCGGCTGCGTGCGGACGCCGACCTGATCGCGCACGCCCTACGGGTTCGGCTGGGGCTTGACTCGGCGTCGCCTGCGGGGCGTTTCTTCGCCCTGGCTGCCCCGTTCGCACTGGCGGCCGGTGCGGTGGACAGCGGGCTGCAACTGACACGCTGGTACGCCGGGCTTGTTCTCTCCCCGGCCCCGGTACGGGTACAGCTCTTCGCCATGGATGGTGCGTGGAGCCTGTACATGCTGCTCTCACTGCTGGTGTGCGTCGGCACGGTCATCGCCTTGACCGGCCGGTGGGGGCCGGGTGTGGGGATGGCCGTGTGCGGGCTGCTGGGGACGGCCGTGCAGTGGGCCGCTGGCACTCGCCTGTACGACGAGGGGGCCGCCGCTCCGGTCGCGGCGTTGCTGACCGTCGCCGTCGTCCTCGCCTGCCCTCCGGATCGCCGCGGTGACAGGCGGCTGTCGGCGGCGGCCGGCGCCATGTCCGCCGCAGGGTGGTTTCCCGTCGTCGTCGTGAATGCAGGGACCTATACAGGGGCCTTCGGTGTGACCACGGACTACGGTGCCTGGCCGGTGCTGGTCCTCGCCTTCACCGGGGCCGTCCTCGCCCTCCGCGCGCGTTCCTCAGGTCTGCGTGAGATGGGCGCGATGGCCGTGGCCTCTCCGCCGCTGGTCGCCTACTCCTACGCGACTGCCTGGGGCGATCTCCGGCCCGTCCTCGGCACCTTTCTCCTGCTGTCGGTCGTGGCCGCGCTCACCGCGTTCTTCCAGGCAGTGCGCCACCGACGCTGACCCCGCCTTCACTTTCCGGCCGCCCGCCAACGGGCGGCCGGCTTCGCCGTGCCGACCATGTGCCCTGCCTGACGGCTTCCACGCCGGCAGCACACCGTGCCCCGCGCGCGTTGCAATAGTCCGTCGAGATGAATACTCTCTCCGGTGTTCTATCCGGGAGTGCTGTCCGGGCCGGCCGTGCGATCTTGGGTGCCCTCAGCGAAAGGGCACCCGCAGCGCGACGTGCGGGCCCCCCGCCCGGTCCCTTCCGGACAGAGAAGATCATCAGTTGCCGTTCACCTTGTCCCACCCCGCAGCGGTGCTGCCGCTGATGCGTCGGCCCTTCGTTCCGGCATACCTGATCGCGGGCGCCGTGGCCCCCGACGTCCCGTACTTCCTGGCCGTCCTCGGCGTGTCCGAGAACGGCCCCCAGGACTGGTACGGGCCGCTCCTCAACGCCACGCAGACCCACTCGCTCGGTGTGGGCCCAGTGGTCGGTCTGCCCCTTGCCATCGGTCTGGTCGCCGCCTACCGGATGCTGCGCGCGCCCATCACCGCACTGCTCCCGTCCGGCCTCCGCCTCCCGGAACCCGAGCGGACAACCGGCCTGCCGGCCAAGGCCCACCACACCATGTGGCTCCTGGTCTCCGCCCTGATCGGTATCGCCTCCCACCTCGTGTGGGACTCCTTCACCCACGGCGACGGCTTCCTGGTCACCCACGTGCAGCCGCTGCGCGCCTCGGCCCTGGGCGGCTTGACGGTCGCCCGGCTGCTGCAGTACGCGAGCACCGCCTTCGGCCTGGCGGCCGTCGGCTGGCATCTTTGGCGGCGCCGGGACCGTCTGCGCACCCATGGCGGCACCGAAACCGTTGCCTGCCTGGGTCCCGTCATGCGGTGGAGCGTGGTGACTCTGCTGGTTGCGGCACCCGTGCTGGGTGGCGCCGTCCACACCCGTGGCGACTTCAACGCCTACCGCTATGTGACCGAAGTGGACTACAGCCAACCGACTACCGTCGACCTGGGCGACGGTGCGATGGAGACCACCTATCCCTCCAAGACGGTCCAGGCTCCGTGGGGGACCCTCGCCGAAGGTGTGTTGACCGGGGCCGCCAAGAGAGCGGGCGCCTCGTTCACGGTGGCACTGCTGCTGTACTCCGCCACCTGGCAGATCGGCGCCATCTCGCGCCGGCCAGCGACGGCGTCCAGCCCCGAACCCTCACCGCAGCCGACTCAGGACGGGAAGTGACGGCGCTCGGCAGACGGTTTCCGCGCCCTGACCGCCGAGGTTCCTGGTTCAAGCCCCGGCGACGGGCGGCGGGGTCGTACCGCGCGACGTGCCGGGCGACAGCGTCGACGCCGGGCCGGGCGTACCGCTCCGGGGAGCGGTACGGAGGCGTGGCGGGAGCGTGCGAGCAGCATCGGAGTGGAGGTGCAGCCCTCGGCGTCGTGCGTGAGTGCGCTGTGCCGGAGCCGGAGCCGGAGCCGGAGCCGGAGCCGGAGCCGGAGCCGGTACAGCGTCCGGCCGTCCAGGTCCTCAATGTCCTCGGGTGAGGCGAGAGGGTTGACCAGCAACCGGGTGTTCCCCTCGAAGATCTCCCCGGCCCGGCGGTAGGAGAGTCGGGCCCGTCCGGTCTCAGGGCATACGTCGAGCGTCGGCGTCAGCGAGACGTCCGGCCGCCACAGGGCGGCGATCTGGTTCTCCACCAGGGCCTTGGCGCGGTCCGGTGGTGCCGGCTGCCGCTCGATGCCGATCACCGGGTCGCCGTTGATCCAGCCCTGGCGCTGCCACCAGCCGATCGCCTTGCGCGCGATGGACAACTCCCGGTTGACGGTGTCGGCGTCCACCTCGTCCGCCCGCGCTGCCGCCGGCTCCGCCAGGACCTCCGGCAGCACCGGGGCGTCGATCGCGGCGACGGGGAAGGCGGGCGGCTTCGCACCCCGGCGGGCCGGACCGGCCGGCGGCCCCGCCCGGCGCGCCTCGGCGCGGGCGGCCCGGGCCTACGCGGTGGCGGTTCCCCCGGCCCCCGGCCGGCCGGAGGAGCCGGCACCGGAGTGCAGCCAGCACTTCGCGTAGTGGTCGTAACCCACCGCGGAGTCCTCCGGCATACGGGCACAGGCCTCGAACGCCTCGGGGCAGCGGTCCCGGAAGGCGCAGCCCGGATCGTCGCCGGGGAGGGCGGAGCTGCCCGCCGGCTCGATGCCCGTCGCCTCGGTGAGCCGGGTCCGGTCGCGTGCGTCGGGGTTGGGCGCCGCGGCCGCCAGGATCCTGGTGTACGGGTGCTGCGGGTTGAGGATGACCTCGTCCGCCGGTCCCCTCTCCACCACGCGCCCGCGGTACATCACCAGGATGTCGTCGGAGAAGTGCCGCGCGGTGGCGAGGTCGTGGGTGATGTAGAGGACTGCGAGGTCGTCCTCGCGCTGGAGGCGGGCGAGCAGGTTGAGCACGCCCAGCCGGATGGAGACGTCCAGCATGGAGACCGGCTCGTCGGCGACGACGATCTGGGCCCCGGGCGCCAGGGCCCGGGCGATCGCCACGCGCTGGCGCATGCCGCCGGACAGTTCGTGGGGACGGCGCTGGGCGATGTCGGCGGCCGGGGTCAGGTTGACGCGTTCCAGGAGCTGTTCGACCCTCCGCGCCACCTCCTCCTTCCCCCGGGCCCTGCCGTGCAGCTTCAGCGGACGGGCCAGGTGGTGCTCGACGGTGTGGAAGGGGTTGAGCGAGGCGAAGGGGTCCTGGAAGACCATCTGGACGTGGTCGCGGTAGGCCCGGTCGGCGACCCGCCCGCCGTCGGGGCCGGTGGCGGTGATCTCGCCCGCGGTGGGCTTCTCCAGACGGGCGATCATGCGGGCGACCGTCGACTTGCCCGATCCGGACTCGCCGACCAGTGCGACCGTGCGGCCCGGAGTCAGAGTGAAGGAAACGTTGTCAACCGCGCGGAGGCGGGAGTGGCGCAGGCCGGAGCGTATGGGGAAGTCCTTGGTCAGGCCGCGTACTTCGAGCGTCGTCATCGCGAGCCCGCCTCCTTCACGATCGTTTCGGTACCCGTGCCCGCGCCCGTGCCGGGGCCGGGGCGCTCGCGGGCGCTGGACTCCCCGGTGCGGATGAACGCCCCCCGCTCGCCGGTGAGGCTGGGGAAGGAGTCGAGCAGCCTGCGGGTGTAGGGGTGCCTGGGGGCGCGGTGGATCTCGTCGGCGGTGGCGTACTCGACCACCTCGCCCTCGCGCATGACCGCGATGCGGTCGCTCAGCTCCAGCAGCAGCGGCAGGTCGTGGGTGATGAAGACGACGGCGAAACCCAGCTCGTCGCGGAAGCGCAGGATCTCCCTCAGGATGCCGCGCTGGACCACCACGTCCAGGGCCGTGGTGGGCTCATCCATGATCATCACCTGGGGATCGAGCAGCAGCGCCATGGCGATCATGACACGCTGCCGCATGCCCCCGGAGAGCTCGTGCGGGAAGGAGTCCAGCCGGCGCGGGTCCACCCCGACCAGGCGCAGGACCTCGGCGCACCGCTCGCGGCGGGCCCGCGCGGACATCTCCGGGCGATGGGTGGTGAGCACGTCCTCCAACTGGGCACGGACGGAGATGACCGGGTTCAGGGCGTTCATCGCGCCCTGGAAGACCATCGACAGCTTCGACCAGCGGAAGGCCCGCAGTTCCTCCTCGCCCAGTGCGAGCAGGTCGAGGTCAAAGCCGTCGCGGTCGTGGAAGACCACCGATCCCGAGGTGACCTCGGCCGGCGGCCGGTGCAGCCGGTTGATCGCGTACGCGAGCGTGGTCTTGCCGCAGCCGGACTCCCCGGCCAGGCCGAGGATCTCGCCGCGGCCGAGGGTGAGCGAGACGTCCTTGACGGCGTGGACGGGCTTCTCGCCCCGGTAGACCACGTTGAGGTTCTCCACCGTCAGGACGGCGTCGCGGCCGGACTCCCGGCGACCGGGCTCCCCGCGTCCGGGGACGGAACGGGCCGCGGCCGCACGGCCCCCGCGCTCCGCGCCGCCCGTACGCCCGCGGGTGCGGCGGGTGGCGGCCGGGACGGTGCGCAGCCTGGGGTTGATGATCTCGTCGATGCTGAAGTTGATCAGGGAGAGGCCGCAGCCGAACAGCGCGATGACGAGGCCGGGCGGGCCGAACCACCACCACGCCTCCCGCTGGAGGGCGAAGCCGTTCTGGGCGTAGTAGAGCATCGTGCCGAGCGTGTCGGAGCCGGAGGCGCCCAGGCCCAGGAAGGACAGGCCCGCCTCGCTGAGGATGGCCAGGATGACGGCGAACACGAACTGCGAGGCCATCAGCGGCAGCAGGTTGGGCAGGATCTCCACGGAGACGATTCGCCAGGGTCTCTCGCCCGCCACCTTCGCCGCGGCGACGTAGTCGCGGTTGCGCAGGGAGAGGGTCTGGGCGCGCAGCACCCGGGCGGAGGCCGCCCAGCCGGTGATCGCCAGCACGACCGCGATGGTCCACCAGCCGCGCTGCTCCACGGGGACGAAGCCGGCGATGACGATCACCAGCGGCAGGCCCGGGATCACCAGCATCACGTTGGAGAACAGGGAGAAGCCCTCGTCCACCGCGCCGCCGACATAACCGCCGATGACGCCGAAGACCGCGGACAGCAAGGTGGCCAGGACGCCCACCAGCAGACCGATCTGCAGGGAGCCGCGGGTGGAGTGGGCCAGCAGGGCCAGTACGTCCTGGCCGGTCTGGGTGGTGCCCAGCCAGAACTCGCCGCCGGGCGGGGTCATGCTGATGTCGCGGATGGTGTCGGGGTCGCCGGTCAGCACCGGTCCGAGGATCCCGAACAGGGCGATGGCGCCCACCAGGCCCAGGCCGATCCCGAGCTTGGGCGACCAGCGCGGCACCAGGGAGCTCCAGCCGCCGGCGCCGGGTCGCCGGGGGGCCGGGGAGGCACCGGTGGTGCCGGCCGGGGTGTCCGGCGCCGCGTCGGCGGCCTCGGCGGGCGGGTTGATGTTCGTCACGGTGTCGGTTCCTCAGCTCTCAGTTGCCGGCGCGGGTGCGGGGGTCGATGAGGCCGTACAGCAGGTCGACGACCAGGTTGGCGCCCAGCACGGCCACCGTGATGACCAGGAAGATCCCCTGCATCAGGGCGTAGTCGTTGTTCTCCACGGCCTGCAGCAGCCTCGATCCGATGCCGGGGTAGGAGAAGACCTGCTCGGTGATGACCGAGCCGGAGACCACGAAACCGAGGGAGATCGCGAAGCCTGCGACGGACGGCAGGACCGCGTTGCGCGCGGCGTAGCGGGTCATGACGCGCCGGTCGCGCAGGCCCTTGGCCCGGGCGGTGAGGACGTAGTCCTCCGACACCGTCGAGACCATCATGTTCCGCATCCCCAGCAGCCAGCCGCCCACCGAGGAGATCACGATCGTCAGGGCGGGGAGGATGCCGTGGTAGACCGCCGAGGCGATGAACTCCCCGTCCCAGCCCGGGGTGAGGATCACGTCGTACCCGCCGTTGAGCGGGAACCAGCTCAGGGCCGTGGCGAAGACCGCGACCAGGATGAGGGCCAGCCAGAAGTACGGCACCGCCGCGAGCACGGTGGTGGCCGGGACGAGCGAGTCCAGCCAGGAGCCGCGCTTCCATCCGACGAGGGCGCCGAGCCCGACGCCGAGCAGGAACGACAGGGCGGTGGCCAGGCCCACCAGCACGATCGTCCAGGGCAGCGCGTCACCGATGACGGTGGCCACCTCCGCCGGGAAGACGCTCACCGAGACGCCCAGGTCGCCGCGGAACATGTTGGCCAGGTACGAGAGGTACTGGACCACCAGCGGTTCGCCGGTGTCGGTTCCGAGGAGGAGCTCGTAGGATCTGCGGACCGACGGGTCGGTTGCGCCGCCTCGCTGTTGCAGCTTCGCCATGAGGGTGTCCACCGGGTTCCCCGGCATCATCCTCGGGATGAAGAAGTTCAGGGTCAGCGCCGCCCACAGGGCGACTAGATAGAACCCGAGCTTCCGGGCGTAGTACCTCACCGATCTCCGCCTATCACTGTCTGCTTCTCCTCGGAACCGTTCACCGCCGCCTCACCGCCGTGTCGGCCGCCGGGCCGTCACTTGCCGGCGGGCTTGAGGGCCTTGTAGATCTGCGCCTGGTCGGGACGGCTCCAGACGGCCGGGACGGCGTAGAGGTTGTACTCCGTCGGCCAGCCCTCGAACTTGGAGTCGTGGTACTCGCTGGTGGTGCCGGCGGTGAGGATCGGGATGTAGGGCATGTCCTCCTCGATCCGGGTCTGGATGACGTCGTACTGCCTCTGGCGCTTCTCGGCCGCCTCGGGGGAGAGCCTCTTCAGCTCCTCCAGCGCCCGGTCCACCCGCGGGTCGCTGTAGCGGGCGAAGTTCGGGTTCGCCGTCTCGCCGACCTTCGCGGTGGTCTCGCTGCTGAAGAAGTAGCTGTAGGTGTAGTAGGGGTCGGGTGTCGGCCCGGGGTACAGCGAGTCGATCAGCAGCTGGTACTTGCCCTGGCCGCGGGCCTCGGACCACTCGTTCCAGGAGGACTGCTGGGAGGTCAGCTTGATGCCGGCCTTCTTGAGCTGCTCGGCCATGGTGTCGACGGCGGTGATGTAGTCGGTCCACCCGGAGACGACCCGGACGGTCAGGGAGAGCTTCCTGCCGTCCTTGGCGTAGACGCCGTCCGGGCCCTTGGTCCAGCCGGCCCGCTCCAGCAGGCGTGTGGCCCTGGAGACGTCCGGCTTCATCGGGGCCAGGTTCTCCTCGAGTTCGCCGGAGACGAGTTCCTCGCTGCTCTCCACCAGCGCGAACCCGGGCGATATCTGGCCGGAGGTGTCCTGGAAGGCCAGCGAGTTGATCTGGGAGCGGTCCATGGCGTAGTAGATCGCCTTGCGCACCGCGGGGTCCGTCTGCGGCCCCTCGCAGCCCATCTCCGCGTCGGAGCAGGTCATCAGGGCGGTCTGGTTGATGGGGACGGTGACGGCCTTGTAGCCCGGGTAGTTCTTCTCCACGTTCTTCATGTCCGGGACCGGGCCGGTCTGCCAGTCGATCTTCCCCGCCTTCAGCGCGTCCGCGCCGGCCTGGTTGCCCGACAGGGCGATGTAGCGGACCTGTCCGACGGCGGGCTCGCCGTCCCAGTAGCCGGGGTTCGCCTTGAGTGTGAAGGCCTGGCCCTTGAAGTCGCCCAGCAGGTAGGGGCCGGTGCCGACGGGCTCGGTGACCGTGTTCTTCGAGGGCTCCTCGAAGTCCTTCCAGACGTGCTCGGGAACGATGAAGATCTTGCCCAGGATCTGCGGGCCGTCCATGTAGGACGGCTCGTCGAAGGTGATCCTCACATGGGTGTCGTCCACGGCCTCGGCGCTGCCCTTGTAGCCGGTGCCGTTCATCTCCTTGTACTTGGAGATCATGTCCAGCGTGAAGACGACGTCGTCGGCGGTGAACGCCTCGCCGTCCGACCACTGGACGCCCTCGCGCAGGGTGACCGAGAGTTCGGTGCCGTCCTCGTTCCAGGAGTACTCGGTGCCCAGCAGCGGCTCGGCCGGCTCGTCGCGGACCTGGTTGAAGTAGAAGAGCGGCTCGAAGATCGTGCCCGGCCCCTCGTTCATGGTCGGCGAGAACGGGTTGAAGTTGGCCTGGTAGTCGCCCGCCTGCCCCGTGAAGACCACCAGGGTCTCGTCCTTGGCGCCGCCGCCGCCGCTGCCGCCCGACCCCGAACAGGCCGTGGCCAGCAGGGCGATCGCGGCCACCCCGGCCACTGCGACGCGCGCACGGCGGCGTCTTGCTTGCTGGAACATGGTGGATGGTTCCTCTCGTCCTGGAGGGGCGCGTCCCTGTGCCGTTCGACCGCCTCGCGGGCGGCGGGTCACTCAGTGGGGCGATTCTTAAGTCGCCGAAGAAAGAAAGTCAATACTTCTACGGCGCCACCGGCACCGCGGAGACACAAGCGGGACCGGGGCCGGGCGGGAGCCGGGAAGCGGCCGGCCCCGGCACCGGGAGAAGCACGGGGGAAGAATACGAGGGAAGAGACCTGGTGGGGGCCGTTCGCGGGAAGAGGCGCCGGGCCGTCGGGGAGGGGCGGACGCCGGAGACGGGTGGGCACTTGCCCGCCTTCGGCAGGTAAATAAACTAACGGTTCGTACACGCGCGGCACGGACCGCGCGGAGCACATCGACAGCGCTCCCGCCGCGGTGGGGCGCGGGCGGAGGAACCAGTGAGCGGACCGGCTCGGGCCACGGCCCACGCGAGCAGCAGGGCGGCCGTCCTCGACGTGATCCGCGCGGCGGGCACCATCAGCCGGGTCGGCCTCATCAACGCCACCGGGTTCACCGGCGCGACGATCTCGACCGTCGTACGCCGCCTCATCGACGACGGGCTGGTGGTGGAGACCGGGCGCGCCGAGTCCACCGGCGGCAAGCGCCGCGTCCTGCTCCAGCTCAACCAGTCCTCCCGGTACGCGGTCGGAGTCCATCTCGACCACGCGGGCATCACCTACGTCCTGACCAACCTCGGCGGCTCGGTCGTCGCCCGGATGTCCCGCGCGGGCGCGGGGGCCGAGGACCCCCCGGCCGTCGTCGAGCGCATGGCGGGCGAGGTCGGCGCCCTCATCGAGGGCGTCGGCGTCGGGCGCGAACGGGTGCTCGGCCTGGGCCTGGTCTCCCCCGGCCCTCTGACCCCCACCAGCGGAATGCGGCTGACCCCGCCCCTGATGCGGCACTGGGAGGACTTCCCCCTCGACCGGGCCCTTCAACAGGCCACCGGGCTGCCGGTGGTCTCCGACAACGACGCCACGGCCGCCGCTCTGGGCGAGCACTGGTCCGGGGGGGTCGGCGCGGCCGGGACCTTCGCCGCGCTGTACATGGGCACCGGCATCGGCGCGGGCCTGCTGGTCGACGGGATGGCCTACCGCGGCGCCAGCGGCAACGCGGGCGAGATCGGCCACAGCTGCCTGGCCGTGGACGGCCCTCAGTGCTGGTGCGGGGCCCGGGGCTGCGTCGAGGCCCTGGCCGGGCCCTCCGCCGTCGTCGCCGCCGCCCGCGCCGACCGGTCACTGGCCCGCGCGGCCGGACTGGACGGCGGCCCCGGGCATCGTCGGCCGTCGGTGACCGCGGACTTCGCGGCCGTCACCCGCGCCGCGCGCCGGGGCGAGCCGGGGGCACGCGCCCTGCTGGAGCGCTCGGCGCGCTACCTGGCGGTGGCCGCCCGCACGCTGGCCAACGTCATGGACCTGGAGCTGCTGGTGCTCACCGGCCCGAGCCTGGCGATCGCGGGCTCGGTGTACCTGCCGGTGGTGCGGGAGGAACTGGACCGCGCTTTCTTCTCCCGCGCGGCGCACCCCGTCGCCGTCCGGCTCTCCCGGTCGGCCGCCACCGCGCCCGCGATCGGCGCCGCGGCCCTGGTGCTGCAGTCCGAACTCGTACCGCTGCGCCAGGGGCTGCGCCTGCCGGAGAACCTCGCCGACTCCGAACCCGCCCCGGTGGAGCGGTCCAGCGCCTGAGGCGGTCCCCCGCCCCTGCCGGTCCGCGCCGGTCCGTACAGCGCGGACGCAGCGGCGCGGCCGGGCCCCGCGGCGGTCCCGCGGAGCCCGGCGACGGCCGGCCGTCTCAGGCCGCGGTCACCCGCACCCCCTCGCCGCGGCCGGCGCGGTCGGCGCGCGCGAAGAGGGAGCCCAGCGCCCACGCGCCGGGGCCGAGCGCTGCGACCAGGAGGAAGGCCCAGCAGAACAGCGCCGCCGCCTCCCCGCCGTTCTGTATCGGGAAGAGCGCCTCGGTCTGGTGCTTGACGAAGTAGGCGTACGCCATCGAACCGGAGCAGAGCAGCGCGGCGACGCGGGTCCCGACGCCTAACATCACCAGGCCGCCGGCGACGAGCTGGATGACGGCCGCCCACCAGGCGGGCCACTGGCCGACCCCGGGCACCTGACCGCCGTGCGGTCCGCCGAGCACGTTGAACAGGGTCGCCGCGCCGTGGCAGGCGAACAGCAGCCCCACCACGATCCGGTAGAGCCCGAGCACATGGTCCCTGTACCTGTCCAGCAATTCCATCGAGTGTCCTCTCTCGGCCGTTCTGCCGCCGCTCACCGCGTCACCGCGGGTGCCGCGACGGCCATGTCGTAAGCGAGCTGGGGGATGAACCGCCCGGCCGGCCCGGCGCAGCCGTCCGCCTCGCCGGGGAGCTTGACCCACAGGAAGGCGGCGATCCTCTCGTCGCCGGTCCGGTCGGTCGTCGGGGTGCCGATCGCCCGCCCCGACGGATCGCACCACTGGGCTCCGGCGGGCCCGTTGCCGTTGCGGCTGGTGTCGATCACCGCACGCAGGTCCGGTGATCCGATCGCGTCCAGGACCGCCTTGGCGTAGGCCGTCTCGTCGGCGGTGCGGTTGTAGTTGGAGACGTTGGTGGAGATGCCGTCGGCGCTCTCGGTTATCCCGGCGGCCTTCAGCCGGGAGGCCATCTCCGCGGGCGGGTGCCAGTTGGAGTGCGCGGCGTCGAAGTACACCTTCGCCCTGGACGACGCCGCCTTGAGGGCCTTGCCCGCGTAGGCCATCGACTCCCTGGTCCGGGCCTGCTGCTCGGCGCTCTGGCAGTTCGTCATCAGGGCCAGGACGTCCGGCTCGACGACGACGGCGGCCGGGCGGCCCTCCAGCCCGGCGGCCAGCTCGTCGATCCACTGCCGGTAGGCGGCGTGACTGGAGGCTCCGCCTCCGCTGGCTCCGCCGCAGTCGCGGTTGGGCATGTTGTAGACCACCAGGATCGGGATCCCGCCCGCCTCCTCGGCGGCCGTGACGAGGGAGTCCACCTCGGCCCGGACCGTGCCGGTGTTGGTCGTGGTGAACCACTGGCCCTGCGGGACGGAGGCGATCCGGTCGCGGATCACCGGCGCGCGCGGGTCTCCCGGGTTGGCCGCCACCCAGCGGGCGGCCTGGGTGGCGGGGTTGACGTAGTAGGGCGGGGCCGCGTCGGCGGCCGCCCGCGCGGACCCGCCCGGCAGGAGCAGGGCCGTACCGGCGGCCGCCAGCGCGGCCGCGGCCAGCGCGAGCGCGCGGCCGGCCAGGGGGAAGGTGTTGCGGAGCATGCGTACTCCTCGGTGGGGGGAAACGGACCGCCGCTCGCCGGCGGCCCGTCGCGACTCCGGAGGCCCCGGCCCCGCTCCCGCACGGCCGGGACGGAGTGCCTCCGCACCGCGCGGAAGCCCTGGGGCCGGCCGGACGCGAGGGCCGGGAGAGCACGGTCACCGGATCGGCGGTGCGGCGCCGCGGTGGACGCCGACCGTCGGCGGCCGACCGCCGATCCGGAGCATGTGGTCTGGAGGAACGGATGGGAGCGCTCCCAGAAAGAGTAATGACACTGAGTCCGACGTCAAGGGAAACTGCATGACAACCGAACGGAGACACCTTTCCGAACAGGCACGCACCGGGATACGAGACATCACGGCACCTCTCGGAGGCGCCACCCTCTGCCGGCATTTCCATGGGAGCGCTTCCATCAGCGGGTTCCGAGGCGCTCTCCCCTCCCGCCCCCTCCCCCGGTCTCCGCTTCTCACGTGTCGGAGGGAGCGCCCCGGGGCATGGGGACGGTGCCCCTGACCGCCACCGGCCGTCGCGGGCGGGGCGACCGGTGATGCGAGCACGAGAACGGAGTGGTCCGTGGAAGCGATCGACCCGGCCTACGGAACGACGACACTGCTGCTGATGGCCGCGGGCGCCGTGGCCCTGCTGCTGTTCCTGATCATGAAGGTGAGACTGCACGCCTTCGTGTCGCTGGTCCTGGTGAGCGTACTGACCGCGATCACGGTCGGTTTCCCCCTGGCCGACATCCCCGACGTCCTGATGTTCGGCTTCGCAGACACCATCGGCTCGGTGGCGCTCCTGGTCGCCTTCGGAGTGATGCTCGGCCGGCTGCTGGAGATCACCGGCGGCGCCCAGGTGCTGGCCGACACCCTGATCAACCGCTTCGGGGAGCGCCGGGCGCCCCTGGCGCTGGGCACGGCCGCGCTCCTGTTCGGCTTCCCGATCTTCTTCGACGCCGGGCTGGTGGTGTTCCTGCCCATCATCCTCACCGTGGCCCGGCGCTTCGGCGGCTCGCTGCTGCTGTACGCCCTGCCCGCGGCCGGCGCCTTCGCCGCCATGCACGCCATCGTCCCGCCCCACCCGGGACCGGTCGCCGCCTCCGAGGTGCTCGGCGCGGACATCGGGCTCACCCTGCTGGTGGGCCTCCCGGTCGCGGTGGCGTCGTGGTACGTCGGCGTCCTGCTGGTATCCCGCTTCCTCGGCTCCCGCATCCATGTGTCGCTGCCCGACGTGATCTTCGGGGAGGTCCGCGACACCCGCGGACGCGGCGAGGGGGACGGCGCGGACGGCGCCGGCGAGGAGCGGCTCGGCGAGCGGCCGCCGTCCTTCGGCACGGTCCTCGGCCTGCTGCTGATCCCGCTGGTGCTGATCTCCTTCGACACCGTCCTGAGCACCCTGGTCACCGCGGGCGTCATCGACGAGGGCGAGGACTGGGCGGAGTTCCTGGGCCTGCTGGGCTTCACCCCGGTCGCCCTGCTGATCACCGTCATCACCGCGATCCTCGTACTGGGGCGGCCGCGCGCCCCGATGGGGAAGGTCGGCGACATCGTCGACGGCGCCCTGGGGCCGATCTGCTCGATCATCCTGATCACCGGCGCGGGCGGCATGTTCGGCGGTGTGCTGGAACTGTCCGGCATCGGGACCGCGCTCAGTGACTCCCTGTCCGGCCTGGGCATGTCCCTGATCGTCCAGGCGTTCGTGATCGCCACCCTGCTGCGCGTCGCCCAGGGCTCGGCCACGGTCGCCCTGACCACCGCCTCCGGCCTGATCGCCGGGGCGGCCCGCGCCGCGGAGCTGAGCGATCTGAGGCTCACCCTGCTGGTGGTGGCCGTCGCGGCGGGCGCCACGGTGCTCTCACATGTGAACGACTCCGGCTTCTGGCTGGTGAGCCGCTTCTTCGGAATGGACGTCAAGACCACCCTGCGGACCTGGACGGTGATGGAGACGACCCTGGGCCTGTCGGCGTTCCTGATCGCCCTGGGCCTGTGGACGGTGGTGTGACCTCCGGCCCCGCACCGGCCCGCCGCCGGTGCGGGGCCGACGCGGACCGGCGTCCGGCCGTCACCGCTCCTCGGCGGCGGCCAGGTCGTCGTAGACCAGCAGACCGTCCTCCCGCAACCGAGCCCCCGGTGTCGGCCGGTGCGGCATGAGCCTGCCGTCGTGCATCAGGTGCCGTACCTCCGCCCCCGCGGTCAGAACCGCGGCGTCGGCGATCAGCCGGCGATGGCAGCGCCACCACACCGACTCCGAGCACATGACCGCCGTGGCGGTCCGCGCGGCGTCCTCCAGCACCCCGTCCAGCGCCTCCCGGAAGGAGGGGTCCCGGGTGTGGGCGGCGTATCCGCGGAAGGACGCGTTGCGCCACACGGTGTCGGGCGAATCGGCCGGTGGCCTGCGGAAACCGCCCAGCGCCTTCTCCCAGCGGTAGGCGATGCCGTGCCCCGGCAGCCACCGCACGAGCCTGTCGCGGGCGAGGTCGGGGTCGCGGCGGCTGCCCGGGGCGGTGCGGACGTCCACCACCAGGGCGATGCCTGCCTCCGCCAGCAGCCCTGCCAGCCTCTCCCGGTCCGCCGTGCCGTGCCCCACGGTGTACAGCACCGGAGCCGGCCGAGGGCCCTCCGCCATGGCGCCTCCTCCCGTCGTCCGCCGCGCTCCGGCCGTCCCTCCCCGCCTTCCCCTCGCTCTCCTGCCCCGCCGCTCCCCGAAGACGCGCGGGCGGCACCTGAGCGGCACCGTGGTTCCCGCCCGGCTCGCGAGGTAACCGTCCGTCCTCGCGGTATGGACCCCGCCGGGCCGGTGTGCGGGCGGCCGTCGTCATGCGCACAGGCTCCGGTCGGGGTTGAATGGCCAAAAGTAGCGTCGCACTCCCATGGAGCGAGGCAGCCGAGTGAGCCCGACCACAGATCGTCACGACGCCGGTGCCGACCCCGCGCGGGGCGGCCCGGTGGTGTTCGTGCTGGACGGGGACGGGACCGTGCTGCGGTGCACGGACGGCGTGCTCGACCTGATCGGCCGCCCGGCCGACCAGGTCCGCGGACGGCCGATGGCGGAGATCGCCACCACGCCCGGCCCCTGGGACAGAGCGGCCGGCGAGCTCGGTCCGGAACCCGTGGGACTCCGCACGGCCCTGCGCCACCGGGACGGCACGCCGGTCGAGGTGGACGCCGAGGTGCTGCCGCTGCCCGCCGGCGGCGAGGCGCGCCTGCTGATGTGCGCCGCCCAGTCTGCCGCCGGGCGGCGCTGGACGGAGGACCAGTCGCTCATCCGCGCGCTGTTCGGCCAGAGCCGCATCGGCCTGGTGATCCACGACACCGAGCTGCACACGACCCGCGCGAACCTCGGTTCGGAGTTCTTCGGCACCCCCCTGCCCGCGAAGCCCTGGCAGCACGCTCCCGGCCTGGACCTGCGGTCGATCCTCGTGCCGGAGGACGCCGCCGCGATCGAGGAGCAGTGGCGGCGGGTCCTGCGGACCGGCGAGGCGGTGATCGACTGGGAGCACTCGGCCCGGCGTCTGAAGGCTCCCGACCAGGAGCGGATCCTGTCCTCCTCGGCCTTCCGGCTCGAGGACAGCCACGGCCGTGCCATCGGGGTCGCCGCGGTCTTCACCGACATCACCGAGCAGTACACCGCGCGGCGGAGGCTGGCCCTTCTGCACGCCGCCGCCGCGCGGCTGGGGAAGACCCTGGACATCACCCGCAACTCCGAGGAGCTGACCCGCATCCTGGTGCCCGACTTCGCGGACCTGGCCTGTGTGGACCTGGTGGAGAAGGTGATCCAGGGGGACGACCCCGGGGCTTTCTCCGCCGGTACGCCGCTGCGCCGGATCGCGGTGGCCCCGGTGGACGGCTCCTGGCCGGCCGAGATGTACCAGCGCGGGGACTCCATCCACGCCAGGGATCTGGAGAGCGACGCCCTCCGCGACGGACAGGCCGTGCTCGTACCCGATCTGGCCGACCTGGGGAAGCGCCTGGTTCCCGACCCGGCGCGGCAGCGGCTGCTGTTCCCGGAGGCGGCCGCCTCGGCGCTGATCGTCCCGCTGCGCGCCCGGGGGCGGGTGCTGGGCGTGCTGGGTCTGTGGCGCGGCCGGGACCGGCTCCCCTTCGGGGTGAACGACGTCCCCCTGGCGGAGGAGGTCGCCTCCCGGGCCGCGCTCAGCGTGGAGAACTCCCGCCGGTACACCTCCGAACTGCGCACCGTGGAGACCCTGCAGCGCAGTCTGCTGCCCCCGGCCGGGGTGGAGTTCACCGCGGCCGAGACCGCCGGCACCTACGTGCCGGCCGGCACCGCCGCGGGGATCGGCGGGAGCTGGTACGACGTCATCCCCCTGTCCTCCACACGGGTCGCGTTCGTCATCGGCGACGTGGCCGGGCACGGGCTGGGAGCGACGGCCACCATGGGCCGGCTGCGCACCGCCGTGCAGACCCTCGCCGACCTCGACCTCCCTCCCGAGGAACTCCTCACCCACCTCGACGATCTGGCCACCCGCCTGGCCTACACCGAACCGCAGCCGGACGGCAGCGCGGGCGGGGTCGTGGGGGCGAGCTGCCTGTACTGCGTCTACGACCCGGTCACCGGGCGCTGCGCGATGGCCAGCGCCGGCCATCCGCCGCCGATCCTGACCAGCGCCGAGGGGCGCACCCGCCATGTGGACCTCAAGCCCGGCCCCGCCCTGGGGGTGGGCGGCATGCCCTTCGAGCCCGTCGAACTCCATCTGGGCCCGGGCAGCGTACTGGCCTTCTACACCAACCAGTTGGTGGCCCACGACGAGACGTCCTCCGAGGGCCTGACGCGGCGGCTGCGCGAGAGTCTGCACGCCGCGGTGGAGGCCGGGGGCTCCCCCGCCGACATCGGACGCACCGCCGTCGACCGGGTCCTGACCGAACCGGCGGCCGACGACATCGCCCTTCTCGTCGCCCGGGTGCGGGCACTGCCCGAAGGTGCCACCGTGGCCTGGCGGTTCACCGCCGACCCGACCGTCGTCGGCCAGGCCCGCGAGCTGGTCACAGCCCAGCTCACCGCCTGGGGCCTGGAGGAGATGGCCTTCACCACCGAGTTGATCGTCAGTGAACTGGTCACCAATGCCATCCGTTACGCCGGCTCCCCCATCGGGCTGCGGTTGATCAGGGACAAGACCCTGATCTGCGAGGTCTCCGACCCCAGCCAGACCCAGCCCCATCTGCGCCGGGCCCGGCTGACCGACGAGGGGGGCCGGGGGCTGTTCCTCATCGCCCAGCTCGCACACCGCTGGGGCAGCCGCTACACCCTCTCCGGCAAGACCATCTGGACCGAGCAGGCGCTGGGTGCCGTTCCCGAGATCCCCCTGGACGTTTTCTGAGTCCCGCCCGGCCCGGCCCCGCCGGAGGCCGGGCCGGGCGGGCAGGGGCGATCGGACACGGTGCCGTTCGTGCTCCTGACCCGGCCTCAGGAGCCCAGTTTCCCGGGTCCGTTCGGGTGGGGTTCCCGCAAAAGCCTCCGCCGGGTTCCACGGGACTTCGCGGCCGGATGCCGGCCTCGCAGGTGTCGGCCGCCCGCGACCGGCTACCCGGACAGGGAGAGCCTTTTCCGGCACTCCTCGACAGCGCGGCCCCGCGCCGACGCCGACGTACGGGAGCACACCCGTGGCCCACATACCGCCGAACACCACCACTCGCGACATCACGCGCGACACCGCCCGCGGCCCGGCCCGCCGCATCGCGCGTACCGCCGGCGCGCGGCGGGCCGAACGCGACCTGTGGGGGCTGCTGCTGGTGGCGTGCGCGGTGCCGCTCACCGGATCGGTGCTCGACTTCGCCCGGCTGTCCGGCGCGCCGGTGGACGGGTGGTCCGGCGCGGTGCTTCCGTGGCTGCGGCTGCTGTGCTCGCTGGCCGCGGCCGCGTGGTGCCGCCCTCGCCGTGGCGGCCGTCGCCGGTGCCGCCCGCATCGCCGATCTGGTGCGGGCCGGTGAGTTCCAGGGGGTGGTGGGCAGCGTCGCCACCACCATCCTGCTGGCCTGGCTGTGCGGCGAGTTGGCGGCGCGGCACGGGTCCGGGTGGCGCGGGCTGGGGGTCGGTCCGTCCGATGCGCGGCCCGCCGCCGAACGGCTGACGGCCGTGATGGTCTTCGGGGCGGTCTTCGTCCTCGCCTACACCACCGTCACCTGGATGGCGGGCCTCCAGAAGGGTCTGCCCGCGGCCGCGCCCTGGCTGCCCGTTCTGGACCGCGCCCAGAGCGCGGCACTGGGCTGGAGCGGCCCCGCGGACATGGTGGCCAACATCCTGTTCACGGGCGTCGCCGAGGAGATGGTACTGGTGGGCGCCGTCGTCGTGCTGGGCCGTGCGGCGGGACGCCCGCTGTGGGCGGCCTGCGCGCTCAGCCTGCTGCTGCGGGTGGCGGCGCACCTGTACCTGGGTGTGCCCGGAGTCGCCCTGCTGCTGCTCGGCTCGTGCGCCCTTCTGCTCTACCTGCGCTGCCGCAGGCTCACTCCGCTGGTCGCCGGGCACATCGCCTACGACCTGACGGCCTCTTTCGCCCCTTCCCCCGAGGTGTTGGGCGACTGCGTCCTCGCCGTCCTGCTGGGAACCGGGGCGGCGTTCGCCGCATGGCTGCTGTGGTTCGCCCCGGCCGACCCCCGCGGCCGTGAGGCGCCCGGCGGGGAAACCGGATCGCGCGGGGCCGTCTCCCCGGGGTCCGGCGGCCGCTCCTCGGGCGCTCCGGGGGCCGGGCGCCCGGACGTGCCGTTGCCGCCGACGGCCGGCGCGCGTAAGACATAGGGCAGAGACCACAAAGGCATCATTCGTTTCACACGCCCACCGAAGGGTCAAAAGCCGGTGGAGCCGGGCGGCGGTGTTATCCACGTCGGGGCGGCCCGTCGGAGGCGACCGCCCGTGGAGAAGGACGGGAACCGGGACCGCAGGAGCGCGCCGGACTGGCGTCGCCACCGCGGCACCGGTCGGAGCTGGTGGGTCGAGAGGACACGGGCATGGCAGTGCGGACGGACGAGTCGGAGCCGGCGCAGGAGAACAAGAAGAAAACCGTGGGAGCGGTGGTGGTCGAGTGGCTGACCACCACCGACCACAAGAAGATCGGCACCCTCTACCTCATCAGCTCCTTCGGCTTCTTCACGCTCGCCGGTGTGCTGGCTCTGCTGATCCGGGCCGAGCTGGCCCGCCCCGGCACACAGATCCTCTCCAACTACCAGTACAACCAGTCGTTCACGATGCACGGCGCGATCATGCTGCTGCTGTTCGCCACCCCGCTGTTCGCCGGCTTCGCGAACTGGATCATGCCGCTGCAGATCGGCGCGCCCGACGTGGCCTTCCCACGCCTGAACATGCTCGCCTACTGGCTCTACCTCTTCGGCGGGCTGATCGCGGTCTCCTCCTACCTCACACCCGACGGCGCGGCCGACTTCGGCTGGACCGCGTACACGCCGCTGTCGGACGACACCCGCACACCCCAGGTCGGCGGCGATCTGTGGATCATGGGCTTCGGCCTGGGCGGCTTCGGCACGATCCTGGGCGCGGTCAACTTCATCACCACGATCATCTGCATGCGCGCCCCGGGCATGACGATGTTCCGGATGCCGATCTTCACCTGGAACGTGCTGCTGACCAGTGTGCTGGTCCTGCTGGCCTTTCCGCCGCTGGCGGCCGCGCTGTTCGCCCTGGAGTCGGACCGGGTCTTCCAGTCGCACATCTTCGACCCGTCCAACGGCGGCGCGCTGCTGTGGCAGCACCTGTTCTGGTTCTTCGGCCACCCCGAGGTCTACATCATCGCGCTGCCGTTCTTCGGCATCGTCACGGAGGTCATCCCGGTCTTCAGCCGCAAGCCGATCTTCGGCTACATCGGCCTGATCGGCGCCACCATCGCCATCACCGGTCTGTCGATCACCGTGTGGGCGCACCACATGTTCGCCACCGGCGGGGTGCTGCTGCCGTTCTTCTCCTTCATGTCGTTCCTGATCGCGGTGCCCACCGGCGTGAAGTTCTTCAACTGGATCGGCACGATGTGGAAGGGCTCGCTGAGCTTCGAGACGCCGATGCTGTGGGTGATCGGCTTCCTGGTCACCTTCCTCTTCGGAGGGCTCACCGGCGTCCTCCTGGCCTCCCCGCCGCTGGACTGGCATGTGACCGACTCCTACTTCGTGGTGGCGCACTTCCACTACGTGGTCTTCGGCACGGTCGTCTTCGCGATGTTCGCCGGCTTCCACTTCTGGTGGCCGAAGTTCACCGGGAAGATGCTCGACGAGCGGCTCGGCAAGATCACCTTCTGGACGCTGTTCACCGGCTTCCACATGACCTTCCTGGTCCAGCACTGGCTGGGCGCGGAGGGCATGCCGCGCCGGTACGTCGACTACCTGGCGGCCGACGGCTTCACCGCGCTGAACACGGTCTCCAGCATCGGCTCGTTCCTGCTGGGCATGTCGTTCCTGGTGTTCTGGTACAACGTCTGGAAGACGGCGAAGTACGCGCCGAAGGTCGCCGTGGACGACCCGTGGGGCTACGGCCGCTCGCTGGAGTGGGCGACCTCCTGCCCGCCGCCGCGGCACAACTTCGTCACCCTGCCGAAGGTCCGCTCCGAGTCCCCGGCGTTCGACCTGCACCACCCGGACGTCGCGGCCATCGACCAGGCCGAGAACGTCGGGCGCAGGGACATCACCGACGTCACCCCGGAGCGGCGCGGCGACATGGGGTGAGCACGGGGGACGGACGCAAAAGATCCGCAAACGGTGTAATCCAGGCATCCCCGGGAACGCGGTCCCCACGTCGGTGCACGCCGCCGGCCAGCGCTTCGACCTTTCGGGAGGACCAGATGGCCACGCACGGGAAGAACAAGACCGGCCCCGCCCGGGACGACGAGCTCAAGCAGGAGATGGAGGGCGAGCTCCGCGCGGGCCGGTCGCTCCGCATGGAGGAGGACCACGAACTCCAGCCCTCGGGCGAGGACCAGCCCGATGTGGACCGCGCACCCAACACCGTGCTCACCGGCGGCACCCCTCCGGGGATGGACCACAGCGACGTCGAGATCCGCAGTGAGCTGGCCCGGCACCTGGGCCTGGGTCTCTACCCGGCCGACCGCGACGCCGTGCTCGGCAAACTGCGCGAGAACAACGCCCCCGACCGCCTGCTGGGACTGGCGGAGAGGCTGCCGGCCGGGCAGGAGTTCCGGAACGTCCAGGACATCGCCCGGGCCCTCGGGCTGGGCGTCGAGGACACCAGCCACCGCACCTGACGGCGACGGCCCGGGTACGCCTCCCCCCGGGGACGGGCGGACGTCCGCGTCCACCCGGACGCCGCACCGCCCGGAGCGCCAAGGCTCCGGGCGGTGCGGCGTCTCGCGGGAGCGGGAGTCCGCCGCGGTGGCGGACGGCGGCGGCGAGGAGAGCCGGGCGGCCGGCGGCACGGAAGAGACGACGAGACGGAGGAAGAAAGGCGGACATGAGCGACCAGGAGCAGCAGGACCCCACCCGGAAGCACCCGCAGCCGGAGTTTCCCCAGCAGGACCAGCCGCACCCCGGCCTGACCGGACGGATGGAGCCCGAGCCCGACCACGGCGAGTCGTCCTACCGGGGCAGCGGCCGCCTGACGGACCGGAAGACGGTCGTCACCGGCGGCGACTCGGGCATCGGACGCGCCGTGGCCCTCGCCTTCGCGCGGGAGGGCGCGGACGTGCTGTTCACCTACCTCGCCCAGGAGGAGAAGGACGCCCGGGAGACGGCGCGGCTGGTCGAGGAGGCCGGCCGGAAGGCCGTGCCCCTGATGTGCGACATCCGTGAGGAGTCCGAGTGCCGCCGGCTGGTGGACCGGGCGGTGGCGGAGTTCGGGCGCATCGACGTCCTGGTGAACAACGCGGCCTTCCAGATGGCGCAGCCCGAGAGCATCGAAGGCATCGACACCGAGCAGTTCGACCGGACGATGCGCACCAACCTCTACGGCATGTTCTGGCTCTCCAAGCTGTCCCTGCCCCACATCCCCTCGGGTGGCAGCATCATCAACACCACCTCGGTGCAGGGGTACAAGCCCAGCCCCCATCTGCTCGACTACGCGATGACCAAGGGCGCCATCGTCACCTTCACCCAGGGGCTCGCCCAGTACCTGGCCGAGCGGGGAATCCGGGTCAACGCCGTCGCCCCGGGGCCGGTGTGGACCCCGCTGATCCCCGCGACGATGCCCGACACCTCGGAGTTCGGCGCGCAGTCCCCGCTGGGGCGGCCCGCCCAGCCCGCCGAGATGGCCCCGGCCTACGTCTTCCTGGCCTCCCGGGAGGCGAGTTACATCACCGCCGAGGTCGTCAACGCCACCGGCGGGACTCCGCTGCCCTGACGCCGGGCCGGCAGGAGCCGCGGACCTGACGGGTGTTCACCGAACACACCCGCATGGCCGTACTCCTTCCGGGTAGGCGTGAGGCAACGACACAAAGCGTCACATACCAGTCATCACAGCGAGAGAAGGGATGCTGGATGTCTCACGTCGAGGAGTCGATCGAGGTCCGCGTGCCGGTGCGCACCGCGTACAACCAGTGGACCCAGTTCGAGAGCTTCCCCGAGTTCATGGAAGGCGTCGAGCGGGTGGAGCAGAAGGACGACACACTGACCCACTGGGTGACGAAGGTCGCCGGCGCCGAGCGGGAGTTCGACGCCCGCATCACCGAGCAGATCCCGGACGAGCGGGTGGCGTGGACGACGGTCGACGGCGAGGCCAAGCAGGCCGGCGTGGTCACCTTCCACCGGCTGGACGACAGCACGACCAAGGTGATGCTCCAGATGGACCACGACCCCGAGGGCGCGACGGACACCGTCGGCGACAAGCTCGGTGTGGTCCGCCACCGCGCCAAGGGCGACCTGAAGCGGTTCAAGGAGTTCATCGAGAAGCGTGGCGCGGAGACGGGCGCCTGGCGCGGCCAGGTCTGACCCGGTCCTCCGACCGCGAGGGGGCTCCTCACCCCCTGTCATGTGGCCGCGGCCCGTGACCACCTCCACGGTGGTCACGGGCCGCGGTTTTCCCATGGTTCTCCCATACGTGCGGGAGGGGTGTACGGCATGCCGTACACCCCTCCCGCACGCGGGCTCACTCCCCCGGCCGCTGCGGTGTCCCGTCCTCCTCCCCGGCGGGCTCTCCGGCCGGCTCCCCGGCCGGCTCCGGCGGGGCCCACCCCTCCGGTTCCGGCACCAGCCTGCGCACCACCGGGCCCGCGGCCGCCCCCAGCAGCGTGGCCGTGGTGATCGAGCCGAGGGTGATGCCCCAGGCGACGGGACCGAGCGGGGTGCAGCCGAAGAACTGGCTGACCCCGGGCGTCTGGATGACCCCCACCAGGGCAGCGGCCGAACCGATCCCGGCCGTCAGCACGTTGCGGTCCAGCCCGCCGGTGAGCAGCGTCTGCGCGAGCTGGGTGCCCACCACCGAGGCCAGGGCCACCGTCCCGGCGCGCCTGCCCCGCCCGGTGAGCCTGGCCGCGCCCCAGGCCAGCCCGGCGCCGAGCGTGGTGGTGGCGCCGCGCAGCAGCACCTCCTGGCTCAGACCGGCCCCCAGGGAGCGGTCCGGGCCCTCGCTCAGCAGCCGCTCGCCGGCCTCCGTCGCCGGCTCGCGCACCGCGATGGCCAGCGCCGGGGCGAGGTCGGTGAGGAGGTTGACGAGCATGATCTGACGGGCGTTCAGGGGCGAGCTGCCGGTCAGTGCGGCGGCCAGCACGCTGAAGGCCACCTCCCCGAGGTTGCCGCCGACGAGGATGGCCAGCGCGTCGCGCACCGAGCCCCACATCGCGCGGCCCTCCAGCAGCGCGGCGATGATCGTCTCCAGCCGGTCGTCGCCGACGACCAGATCGGCGGCCGCGGTCGCGGCGGGCGTGCCGCGCCGCCCGAGCGCGATGCCCACGTCCGCCAGCCGGATGGCCGGGGCGTCGTTGGCGCCGTCCCCGGTCATCGCCACCACCCGCCCGATGCGCTGGTACGCCTGGACGATGCGGACCTTGTGGTGGGGGCTGCACCGGGCGATGACGTCGAGTGTGGGCAGCAGTTCGTCGAGCTCCTCGTCGCTCAGCTCGTCGATCTCGGCGCCCGTGCACACCTTCTGGTCGGGGTCCTCGCTGACCGTGGCCGCGATGGCGTCCGCGGTGGCGGGGTGGTCGCCGGTGAGCATCACCGTCTGCACCCCGGCCGCCCGCAGCCGCGCGGTGGCGGGCGCGGCCGAGGAGCGCACCGGGTCGGCGAGGGCGACGAAGCCGAGGAACGTCAGGCCGGCGACGGCCTCGTCGGTGAGGTCCTCCCCCGTCTCCAGCGGGCGCTCCGCCACGGCCAGCACCCGCCGTCCGGCACCCGCGAGCTCCTCGGCCGCGCCGGTCAGGCACTCGCGGGCCGCCGCGTCGAGCTCCTTGTCCTTCCCGGCGTCCTTGCCCGCGTCCTTGCCGCCGCTCCCCTCCCGCAGCCGGGTGCAGCGCTCCAGTACGTTCTCGGGCGCGCCCTTGACGCTGAGCAGCATTCCGCGCGAGGTACGGCCGGCGGTGGCGTGGTAGGCGCGGGACGGCTCGAAGGGCAGGGCGTCGGTGCGCCGCCACTGCGGTGCGCCCTGGCGTACGGCCACCTTCGCCCGCCGGGCACCGGCCACCACCGCGCGGTCGGTCTGGTGCTCCATGGGCTCGGAGGCGCGGGCCGGCGGGGTGGCGCGCAGCGCGGCACCCAGGATCTGCTTGCGGGCGGCGTCGAGCCGGTCGGCGGGCAGCTCGCGCCGGCCGTCGCTGACGGCGGCGAGCTGCAGATCGCCCTCGGTGAGGGTGCCGGTCTTGTCGAAGCAGAGCACGTCGGCGCGGCCGAGCGCCTCGATGGTGCGGGGGTTTCGCACCAGCGCCCCGTGGTCGGCCAGGCGGCGGGCGGCGGCGAGCTGGGCCGCGTTGACCAGCAGCGGCAGCCCCTCGGGCACGGAGGCGACGGCCAGGTTCACCGCCGAGGCGAGCGTGTCCGCCAGAGGGCGGCCGTGCAGCACCCCGGATCCGGCGACCGCGGCGGCCGAGCCGAGCGCCAGCGGCAGGCTGGTCTTCGTCAGGGCGTGCAGCCGCGACTCCACCCCGGTGTCGGGGGCCTTCTGGCGGGCGGTGGCCAGGCTGCGCCCGACCTCGGTGGCCGATCCGGTGGCCACCACGACGGCCACCGCGGTGCCCGCCGAGACGGTGGTGCCCTCGTAGAGCATCGAGCGGCGGTCGGCGATCTGCGCGGCGACCACCGGCGCCGCGTCCTTGGCCACCGGCAGGGACTCGCCGGTCAGCGAGGACTCGTCGACCTCCAGTCCCTCGCCCCGCAGCAGCCGGCAGTCGGCGGGGACGACTTCCTGGGAGCGCAGCACCACCACGTCCCCGACCACCAGATCCCCCGCGGCCACCAGGCGTTCGGCCCCGCCGCGCCGCACCCGCGCGCCGATCGCCGAACGGGCGAACAGCTCCTCCAACGCCTTGTCGGTCCTGACCCGCTGAACGGCGCCCACCAGGGCGGAGGCACCGGTGATGCCGGCCACCAGCGCCGCGTCGGTGCGCGAGCCCACGGCCGCCGACAGCGCGGCGCCCGCCGCGAGCACCGGGGTGAGCGGGTTGGCCAGCTCCTCGATGAACGCGGCCGGCAGGCCGATGCGCGCCGGCTGCCCGGAGGTGGTGTCCCGGCCCGCCCGCTGCTCGGCCTCCTCCCTGCTCAGCCCCTCGTCGGTGCTGTCCAGCCGCTCCAGTACGCGATCGGCGGGCATCAGATGCCAGGGAGTGGTCTCCACCGGTGGGGTGACCGGGCGGGACAGCAGCTGCCGGGCCCGCCAGGTACCCAGGCAGAACGCCGCGGTCCCGGCACTGGTACCCGCCGCGGCGCCGCGGGCCGTCGCCCGGGCGGGAGGCGCCTGGAGGGCCGCGACGGCGCCGACGCCGCTGCCGCCCGCGGCCAGGAACCGGCTCTCCCGGTCGACCTGGGCGGCCACCCCGACCGCGTCCACGACCAGGCCGGCCGACTCCAGGTCGGTGCCGATCAGGATGTGCGCGCCCCAGGCCGGCGGCTCGTCCTCGCGGTGCACACCGATCCCGCAGTCGGCGGCGGCCAGCGCCCGCCGGTCGCCCGACAGCAGCAGCACCACCGCGCCGTCCGCCTGCAGCCCGCGCAGGGAGGCGGTGAGGCGGTCGCCGCCGGGGACGACGGCGTCGGCGAAGCCGAACGCCGGCTCGGGGCGGGCACTGGCCAGGACCACACGCGCCCCGGCGCGGCGGGCCGCGGCCGCCACCGCGTCCGCGCCCGGGGCCTTCTGCCGGGCCAGGCCGGCGACGGCCTCCAGCCGCCTGCCCCTGGCCAGGCCCAGAACGCTCTCACTGCCCTGCCGGCGCAGCCGGGCCGCCGCCCGCGCCCCCTTGCGCCCGGTCAGCTCCAGCTCCTCCAGCGGGCCCAGGACCCAGCCGTCCTCGTCCCGGTGGGTCTGGCCGGTCCTGTCGGGGGCGAAGAGCGCGAAGAGCCGCTCGGCGGCCTCCCGGGGCTCGGCGCCCTCCAGCGGCACCAGATCGGCCAGTTCGTGGTGGCTGCCGCTGAGCGCCTCCTCGTCGAGGACGACGGTGTCCGTCTGGCCCAGCCTGCGCAGCACGCTCCGGTCCATGACGGTCGCCCCCCGCAGTGCCAGGGCGCGGCCGAGTGTGGTGGCGAAGCCCTCCCGGCCCGCGTCCGGGGCCTTGGGCACACCGGAGAGCGCCACCGCCAGCCCGCGCCGCGGTCCGGCGAACGGCGCGGTCGCCGCCCCGGCCGCGGCCGTCAGCGCCATCGAGCGCTCGACGTAGCGGTCGACCGCGTCGGGGGGCGGGGGCACGGGCCGCTCCACCGCGACCGGGCCGGCCGCCGCGTCCCCGGGGCTGCCCACCAGCCTCGCCTCGGCCTCCTCCCAGGCCCTGCGGTAGGCCCCGGCCTCCCGCCACTGCGCCATGCGTTCCACGACGTCGAGCACGAGGCCGCCGCCGCGCGTGGCCACGCCCTGGGTCAGGGCGGTGAGGACCGGCAGCAGGGAGTCCGCCTGCTGCGGGTCGTGCAGCCCCTGGGCGACCAGTCGCCGCAGCCGGGGGTGGCGGGCCACCGCCCCGGTGAGGGCCGCCACCTCGGGCGGCAGCGGCGTCCAGGGGGCCACCCGGTTGAGCGTGGACAGCCCCAGGCCCACCACGTCGGCCGCCAGGGCGGTGACGGACTGGCCGGTCCGCGGCCCCTCGCAGGGGTGGTGCGGCTCCTGGCACCACTCCTCGTGCTCCTCGTCCGCGCAGGGGACGTGCCCCTCCGCTCGCTCCACCAGCGCCACCAGTTCGCGTTCGGGCGGCGGCGGGGACTCCAGCGCCACCACCACCCGCCCCGACGGCGCGTTCACCCGCGCCCACAGCACCCCGGGGTGCCGCTCCAGGACGCGTTCCACGCGCCGGGCGGTCCGCTCGCCCTCCGGGGTGTTGACCCCGTGGACGGCGATGTAGCAGCGCCCCGGCCGGGACCACACGGCCCGGCGCGACAGCCCCATGAACTGCCCGGCCAGCCGGCCGGCGGTGCCCACCGCCTCGCGCGCCCCGTCCCTCACTCCCCGCGGCACCAGATCGGCCGGCGAAGGCCCCGGCAGACGCAGACCCGGCAGCCCCGGCAGACCCGACAGCAACGACATCGACCGTGCCCTCCCGACCCCGAACCGACAGACGGACCCGCGGACGGATCCACGGGCATGCGGCAACGCCGGCGGAGACCGTGCCGGAGAAGTCGCACGCTCCGGATAACCCCGTACGCCCGGCTCACACCTGCCGCCCGCGGCTCTCACGGACAAGTGGGGGCGTACCCGACGTGTCGTACCGGTCCGAGGGGGAACCCCGGTGCGTCGAGACAGACGCACCGAGACAGCAGCGCGGCCCGGACCGCCGGGCCGGCGGGATGGACATCTATGACCAGCGGGTACATGGGTCCCGAGGACTTCGGCCGGGATCCGCTCGGAGAGTTCCTCGCGCGCTTCCTGGGCTCCTCGTCGTCGGGCGGGCAGCGGCCGGGGCCCCGGTACTTCGACTTCGTGCGGCTGATGAGCGAGCCCGCCCGGCAGCTCGTCTCCTCCGCGGCCTCCTACGCCGCGCAGCACGGCAGCACCGACCTCAACACCGAGCACCTGCTGCGGGCTGCGCTCACCACCGACCCGACCCGCGCCATGGTCTCCCGTGCCGGCGGCGATCCCGACACCATCGTCTCCGAGATCGACCGGCACGCCGGGGACGGTCCGCCGCGCTCCTCCATCTCCGTCAGCCCCGCCGTCAAGCGCGCCCTGATGGACGCCCATCAGGTCGCCCGCTCCTCCGGTTCGTCCTACATCGGCCCGGAGCACGTGCTGGTGGCCCTGGCCGCCAACCGGGACTCCGCGGCCGGCCAGATCCTCAACGCCGCCCACTTCGATCCGCGCTCCGGGCTCCCGGAGGGGCCGCAGCCCGGCGGCCCGGGCCCGGCCGGCGAACGCCAGCCCGCCCCCGGAGGACGGCCGGGGGGAGGCAGCACGCCGAACCTGGACAAGTTCGGCCGCGACCTGACCGAACTCGCCCGTGAGGGCCGCATCGACCCGGTGATCGGCCGGGACGAGCAGATCGAGCAGACCATCGAGATCCTGGCCCGGCGGGGCAAGAACAACCCGGTGCTGATCGGCGAGGCGGGCGTCGGCAAGACCGCCATCGTGGAGGGCCTGGCCCAGCGCATCGCCGACGGCGACGTGCCGGACAACCTGCTGGGCCGCCGCGTCGTCCAGCTCGACTTCGCGGGCGTGGTCGCCGGCACCCGCTACCGCGGCGACTTCGAGGAGCGGCTCAGCGGCATCATCGACGAGATCCGCGAGCACACCGACGAACTGCTCGTCTTCATCGACGAGCTGCACACGGTGGTGGGCGCCGGGGGCGGCGGCGAGAGCGGCGCGATGGACGCCAGCAACATGCTCAAGCCGGCCCTGTCCCGCGGTGAGCTGCACGTCATCGGCGCCACCACACTGGAGGAGCACCGCCGTCACATCGAGAAGGACGCCGCGCTGGCCCGCCGCTTCCAGCCCGTTCTGGTCCCCGAGCCGACCACGGCCGACGCCGTGGAGATCCTGCGGGGGCTGCGCGACCGCTACGAGGCGCACCATCAGGTCCGCTACAGCGACGAGGCGCTGCTGGCGGCCGTGGAGCTGTCCGACCGCTATCTGACCGACCGCTTCCTGCCGGACAAGGCGATCGACCTGATGGACCAGGCCGGGGCGCGGGTGCGGCTGCGCTCCTCCACCCGGGGCACCGACGTGCGGGCCCTGGAACGCGAGGCCGAGCAGCTGCGGCGCGACAAGGACCAGGCGGTGGCCGACGAGGACTACGAGCGCGCCAAGGAGCTGCGCGACCGTCTGGCGGAGGTGGAGCGGCAGGCCGCCGGGGGGGACGGGAGGCAGCCGGTGGGCGACCGTATCGCCGAGGTCGGTGTGGAGGACATCGCCGACATCGTCTCCCGGCAGACCGGCATTCCCGTCAGCACCCTCACCCAGGAGGAGAAGGCCAGGCTGCTGGGCCTGGAGGAGCATCTGCACCGGCGGGTGGTGGGCCAGGACGAGGCCGTCTCCGTGGTCGCCGACGCCGTGCTGCGCTCGCGGGCCGGGCTGTCCAGCCCCGACCGCCCGATCGGCAGCTTCCTCTTCCTGGGCCCCACCGGCGTGGGCAAGACCGAGCTGGCCCGCGCCCTGTCGGAGGCGCTGTTCGGCACCGACGACCGGATGGTGCGCCTGGACATGAGCGAGTACCAGGAGCGGCACACCGTCAGCCGGCTGGTCGGCGCACCGCCCGGGTACGTCGGCCACGAGGAGGCCGGCCAGCTCACCGAGGCGGTGCGCCGCCACCCGTACTCGCTGCTGCTGCTGGACGAGGTGGAGAAGGCGCACCCGGACGTCTTCAACATCCTGCTCCAGGTGCTGGACGACGGGCGGCTGACGGACTCCCAGGGCCGCACGGTGGACTTCACCAACACCGTCATCGTGATGACCAGCAACCTGGGCTCCGAGGCCATCACCGGGCGCGGCGGCGCGCTGGGCTTCTCCCCCGGCGCGGCGGGCGGTGAGGCCGATGAGGCGGCCCGCCGCGAGCGGGTGCTGCGCCCGCTGCGCGAGCACTTCCGTCCGGAGTTCCTCAACCGCATCGACGAGATCGTGGTCTTCCGGCAGCTCTCCGACGAGCAGCTGCGGCGGATCACGGACATGCTGCTGGACGAGACGCGGCGGCGGCTGCGCGCCCAGGACGTGGAGGTCGACTTCACCCCGCAGGCCGTGGAGTGGCTGGCCCGGCACGGCTACCAGCCGGAGTACGGGGCCCGGCCGCTGCGCCGCACCATCCAGCGGGAGGTGGACAACCAGCTCTCGCGGATGCTGCTGGGCGGTGAGCTGGCGCCGCACACCCGGCTGCGGGTGGACGTGTCGGACGGCGCCCTGGTCTTCCGCCGGGACCGGGCGGCCGCGCCGACGGCGCCGTAGGCGGCGCACGCGCCCGGGTGCGCATGCGCGGCGGCCGCCGCTCCCGGGTGGGAGCGGCGGCCGCCGCACATGGTCCGGTGGGTGGGTCCGATGAATCCTCAGCAGTCCCTCACTGCCCCTTGCCCCGGCCGGTGAGGGCGTCGCGGAGCCGGTCGACCATGCCCGCGCCGGCATCCATGACCTTGTTGGCCGGCGGGGTGTCGGGGGCCGAGGGGTGGGGGCGCGTCGGGGCGGTCTTCTTCGCGGTGCGCGCCTTGTCGCCCAGCTTGTCCAGCTGCTCCTGGGTCGCCGCCTGCCGCAGCCGCGGGAAGAGGTTGCGCTCCTCGTCGGCGATGTGGGAGCGGATCTCTGTCATCAGCTCGGCGACGAGCCGGCCGAACTCGGGGTCGTCGGCGCCGCGCCCCTCCATCGCCTTCATGGTGCGCTCCGCCGCGGAGTGCTCCTCGATCTCCCTGTCGGCGATCTCGTCTCCGTCGGGGAGCATCTCCCGCACAGCCGGGTACAGGTACTGCTCCTCGGCCACGGAGTGCCGCACCAGCTCCATGACGGCCCGGTCCGCGAACTCCTTGCGCCGCGCGTCTCCCACGGGCATGGCCTCGATCCTGCCGAAGAGCTCCTCGACCTCCCGGTGGTCCGTGCTCAGCTCCTGGATGATGTCTCCGCCGTGTCCCATGGCCGGTGTCTTCCTTTCGCCGTCTGTCACAGGCGTCCGCCGAAAAGCGGACATACGCACCGTGTGCCCGGAGTCCGGGGCGGTTAACGCCCGGTGACCCGGCGCCGTACGCGCCCCCGGCCGCGGGGTCCGGAACGCGCCCGCGGGTGCGTTCCGGACATGCCGACGCGGGGCCGCCCGGCCTGTCGGCCGCGGGCCCCGCGTCGCCGTGCGCCCCGCCCTTCGGCGGGCACCGGCCGTCCGGCTCACTTCTGGGTCAGCATGCCCTCGCGCAGGCGTGCCAGCGCCCTGCTCAGCAACCGGGAGACGTGCATCTGCGAGATCCCCAGCTCGGCGCCGATCTCCGACTGCGTCATGTCACCGCCGAAGCGCATCTGCAGGATGCGCCGGTCGCGCTCGTCGAGCTGCTCCATCAGCGGCTTGAGCGCGTGGAGGTTCTCCACCTTCTCCAGGGCCGGGTCGACATCCCCGAGCTGGTCTGCCAGGGGGGTGTCCTTGCCCTCGTCGCCCACGGGGAGGTCCAGGGAGCCGGCGACGTAGCCGTTGCTGGCCACCTGCCCCTCGATGACCTCCTCGACGGTGACGTTCATGAACTCCGCCAGCTCCTCGGTGGTGGCGGAGCGGCCCAGCCGGCGGCCGAGCTCCTCGTTGGCGCGGGCCAGCTCGATGCGCAGCTCCTGCAGCCGGCGCGGGACGCGCACGGCCCAGCTGGTGTCCCGGAAGAAGCGCTTGATCTCCCCCACGATGTACGGGACGGCGAAGGAGGTGAACTCCACCTCGCGGCTCAGGTCGAAACGGTCGATGGCCTTGATCAGGCCGATGGTGCCGACCTGGACGATGTCGTCCATGGGCTCCGCGCGGTGGCGGAACCGGGAGGCGACGTAGTTGACGAGCGTCAGGTTGAGCTCGATGAGGGTGTTGCGCGCGTACTGGTACTCGTGCGTCCCCTCCTCCAGCACGCGCAGGCGCTCGAAGAACAGCTTCGAGAGCTGCCGGGCGTCGCGGGGCGCGACCTTGCCCGCGTCCTCGATTCTCGGCAGTTCGGGCAGATCAGTGGAGGCGGTCTCCTGCTCCTGGTCCGGCAAGACGTCACCGCTCGTCAGCTGAACCTCCGGGCTCAGAGTACGCATCGTGCCCTCCTCTTTTGATCTGTCATGTGCAGCACGGCGCGTACCCGGACCCGAACAACTCACACGCCCATCCGGGTGAGGTTTCACCTACGTACACACGATGTCTGTTAATCGCCCGGGGTAAACGCCACCATAACGGATTTACTTCTCACAGCACACATGCGTGAATGGCATGTCCGCAGTCGTCGGCGGACCCCGGAGCCGCTCGGCCTCCCGCCCGATCGCGCGACCACCGGCGCGCGGAGGACGACAGGTCCTAGGTTGTGTGGCGGCGGCCGGGCCGGCCGCCGCCACCACAGGGCACAGGATCAGGAGGCCCCCATGACCGACGGCCGACCCCGCACCGACCGGGACGCGCCGCCCGCGATCGACCGCAGCATCCCGCACTCGGCGCGGATCTGGAACTACTGGCTGGGCGGCAAGGACAACTACACCGCCGACCGCGAGGCGGGCGACCAGTACTGCGAGATCTTCCCCGGAATCGTGGAGATCGCCCGCGCCTCGCGGGGCTTCCTCTCCCGCGCCGTGACGCATCTGGCCGGTGAGCTGGGGATCCGGCAGTTCCTGGACATCGGCACCGGGCTGCCGACCGCCGACAACACCCATGAGGTCGCCCAGCGGGTCGCCCCCGACTCGCGCATCGTCTACGTCGACAACGACCCCCTGGTCCTGGCCCACGCCCGGGCCCTGCTGACCTCCACCCCCGAGGGCGCCACCGCCTACATCGACGCCGATCTGCGCAGCCCCGACACCATCCTGGCCGAGGCCGCCCGGACCCTGGACCTCGACCGGCCGGTCGGCCTGATGCTGATGAACATCCTGGGCCACATCGAGAACTACGACGAGGCCAGGGCGACCGTGAAGCGGCTGATGGCCGCCCTGCCGTCGGGCAGCTGCCTGGTGAGCAACGACGGCACCGACGGCAATGAGGCCTTCAACCGCGCGCAGCGGTTCTACAACGAGATGGCCGGGGTTCCCTACCTGCTGCGCACCCCCGAGCAGATCGCCGGGTACTTCAGGGGCCTGGAGGTGCTGGAGCCGGGGGTGGTGCCGGTCTCGCGGTGGCGGCCGCAGGCCCCACCCACCAATGCGCCGCTCTCCGGCGGCCTTCCCCCCGCCGTGGACGAGTACGGCGGGGTCGGCGTCAAACCGTGACGACCGGACCGTGACGACCGGGAGCGCGGCCGGGGCGGGGCGGCGGTTCAACGCCTGGCGTGGCGGCCCCGGCCGCGCTTCCGCTCCGGGGGCGTGCCGGCCGCCCGCGCCCCGGCCGCAGCGCGCAGGGCGAGGGTGGTGTCGTCGAGGAGAACGCCGGCGGGAAGGACGCCGGCGGCGGGCGCCGCGCCCTCCGGCCGGCGCCGGGCACGCAGGTACTCGACGACGATCGGGAGCACCGAGAGCAGCACGATGCCGACCAGGATCAGGTCGATGTTGTCGCGGACGAACCGTATCTGCCCGAGCGCCGCGCCCAGCAGCGTCACGCCCGCGCCCCACAGCACACCGCCGATGATGTTGAAGAGCACGAAGGTGCGGTAGTCCATCCGGCTGACGCCGGCGACGACCGGGGTGAAGGTCCGCACGATCGGCACGAAGCGGGCCAGCACCAGGGACTTGGGTCCGTGCTTCTCGAAGAACTCGTGAGCCTTCTCCACGTTCTCCCGCTTGAAGAGCCGGGAGTCCGGCCGCTTGAACAGGGCCGGGCCCACCTTGCGGCCGAACAGATAGCCCACCTGGTCGCCGACGACCGCGGCGATGACGATCAGGGTGCACACCAGCCACAGCGGGTGGTGCAGGTACTGATCGGTGGCGACCAGCAGGCCGGTGGTGAACAGCAGCGAGTCGCCGGGCAGGAAGAAACCGATGAGCAGTCCGGACTCGGCGAAGACGATGCAGAGGATGCCGATCAGGCCGAAGGTCTGGATGAGGTGGTCCGGGTCCAGCCAGGCCGGACCGAGCGCGAGGGTGGTCACTGGGGACGTGCTCCTGGGAGGTACGCATGCGCCGGGGCGAGACCGCAGGCGCACGCGTCGCCCGGGCATCGTGGTGCCGGACGGCACCTGTGGCTGGAACTTACAGCGTTTCCGGCGGCCGCCCGGTTCCCGTTCCGGAGAACGGACGGCCGAAACGCTCGTGGAGCACGCGGGCCGGCCGACGGCGAACGGCGCCGCCCGCACGCGGCGGGCGGCGCCGTGGAACGGCCGCGGGAAACACGCCCTAGGGGAGGTACCTCTCGACGGCGGCGGCTCCGTGCTCCTCCAGCTCCCTGCGTGCCCTCTCGATCCGCTCCGGTGTGGGTTCGCGGCCGGACAGCCTGACCAGGTCCTCCGGGTCCACCGGCTGCTCGCTGCCGGTGCGCAGCTGCGTCGGCCGCGGTGCGGAGGACTCCTCCTTCTCGTGTTCACCCTTCACAACGAGCCTCCTCTGCTCGGTTCCACCCCTCATGAGCGGGTTTGTCTGCTGCGTACCCTCACATTCCCGGCTGATTCGCCCGGTACGGGACACACGGTCACGGGCCGGTCGGTGCCGGGCTCGCCCCCGAGGCGCGCCCGGCGGCCCTGAGCCGGTCGCGGCCCGCTCCCGCCAACGCCCCGGCCCCCGCGGCGTAGGCCAGCGAGAGCACGGCCGCCGCCTGCGCGGGATGCAGGGCGGACTCCAGGGCACGCAGCGCCGCCCGGTGGGCGGAGCCCACCGCCAGCAGCGCGCACACCCCGGCGCCGCCCAGCAGCGCACCGCCCGCGCCCGCCTGCCGGGCGGCGCTGCGCAGCCCGTCGCCGAACCCCTGGAAGCGGTCGCGGAACAGCTCGGACGCCTCCCGGGTCACCTGCTCCACGGCGTCGGCGATGTGTTCGCCCGCGGTCCCGCTCTGCGGCATCGTCTCCCTCTCCCTCCGGGCCCGGTCCGCCCGGTGCTCGTGTTCCCGCCGCGCCCGGCGGCGCGGCGCCCCGCTGGTCCCCCGTACCCGCCGGGGTCCGTCCGATGCCCGCCTCCGCCCCGACGTGCGCCGGCCCCGGCCCAAGCGGCCGGGGCCGCCGTGCGCGGGGCCGGGGTCAGTCCCGGCCGCTGGGGTTGTCGTCCGAGAACTTGCGGGTGTCGCGCGGCTCGACGTAGGGCTCCTCCTCGGCCGGATGCCCCGCCTCGATGGCCCGGCCGCGCTCGATCTCGGCGTTGAGCTCCTGGCCCAGCAGGATCACGATGTTGGTGATCCACAGCCAGATCAGGAAGATGATCACGCCCGCCAGGCTGCCGTAGGTCTTGTTGTAGTTGCCGAAGTTGGCGACGTAGAAGGCGAAGGCGGCCGACGCCACGATCCACAGCAGCACGGCGACCAGACTGCCGGGGCTGATCCAGCGGAAGCGGCGCTTGACGTTGGGCGCGGCCCAGTACAGCAGCGCGATCATGAAGGCGACGAGCAGGACCAGCACCGGCCACTTGGCGATGCTCCACACCGTCAGGAAGGTCTCGCCCAGGCCGATGACGTCGCCGGCGCGCTGTGCGATGTCGCCGGTGAAGACCACCGCGACCGAACTCAGCGCCAGGATGACCAGCAGTACCAGGGTGATGCCCACCCGTACCGGCAGCGTCATCCAGATCGGGCGCCCCTCCTCGATGTCGTAGATGGCGTTGGAGGCCCGCATGAAGGCCGCGACGTATCCGGAGGCCGACCACACCGCCAGCGCGACACCGATGACCAGCGCGAATCCGGCGGCCCCCTGGTTGTTCTGGAGCTGCGTCAGCATGCTCTCGAGGATGTCGCGCGCGGCCCCCGGGGCGATGTTGCCGAGATTGTCGATCAGGGGCTGGATAGCGGAGCTGCCGATCACGCCCAGGATCGACACCAGCGCGAGCAGCGCGGGGAAGATCGACAGGACTCCGTAGTAGGTGAGGGCGGCCGCCCAGTCGGTGACGTTGTCGTCCTTGAACTCGGCGACCGTACGCTTGAGCACGCCCTTCCAGGACCTCTTCGGCAGATCGGTGGGCTCCTCGGGGGCCTGCCCGGCCGAGCCGTCCCGCTGCCGCCTCTCGTGGTTCGTCATGTGGTGGCACCTCGTCCGTTCCCGGCCGGGCCGCCCCCGCCCTCGCGGGCGGGGGCGAACGCCGCGGAGCCTGTCTCAGTGCGCCGAGCCGGGGCTCTGGCGGCGGGTCTCACCGGCCACGCTCTGCCCGGACTGGCGGGCCTGCCCCTTGACCTCACCGGCCTGCCCGCGAGCCTCCTCGGCGGTGGTGCGGGCGGCGTCCGAGGCGGTCTCCTTGACCTGCTGAGCGGCCTGCTGGCCGGACTCCCTGGCGTCCTCCTTCAGGCGCTCCACGGACTCCATCGCCGCTTCCTTCACCGGCTCGGCCAGGCCGCCCGCCTTCTCCGAGAGCCGGCCCACCGCCTGCTCCTCCCTCTGCGAGCTGCGCAGCATCGAGGCCGTCAGCATCCCGGCGCCGAAGGCGATCACACCGGCGGCCAGCGGGTTTCCCTGGGTCTTCCGCGCGGCGTGGTGGGGGGCGGCCTTGACGGCCTCGCCCGCCTGTCCGGCTCCCTCGCGCGCCCTGCCCGCGGTGTGCCCGGCGCTCTCACGGACCGACTGCGTCGTGTCCGAGGTGGTTCCCATGACTCGCTCCCGTACTACGGTCATCCTGCCCCGTGCCCGCTCCTTGCGACGGCGGACGGCGTGGCGGGGGTTGGCGTGGTCGGCAAGCCTGCCGACGTCCTCCGACAGCTCCTGCCGGGTGGTGTCGATCTGAGCCCTCAGCTCGTCGGGTGACGTGCCCATTCGGCGTCCTCCTTGAGGGTCTGGACGGTGCGCTCCGGCTTGGGGTGGACCTGCTTCATCTTCGAGCGGCCCATCACGTACATCACGGCCGCGGCCACGCCCCACAGGACGGTGACGATGAGCGCCGCCCAGCCCCAGTCCATGACGTTGGCCAGACCGAAGGTGAGCGCCAGCGAGGCGAACAGGACGGTCATGTAGCCGGCGAACCCGGCTCCGCCGTACATGCCGGCGGCCTTGCCCGCCTTGGTGGCCTCCTCGCGGATCTCGGCCTTGGCCAGTTCCACTTCCTGCCGGAACAGCTTCTGCGCGTCCGAGGTGACCGCGGAGAGCAGTTCGCCGATCGAGGCGTCCTCCTGCGCCGTCCCGCCCCGGGCCTCCAGGTCGGTGTCCGGCCGGTGAGCCGTGTACGCCATGTCAGCCCACCTCCGGACGGCGGGGGACGTCGGGGGTCCCGTAGGTGCCGGTGGCCCCGTAACCGCCGGTGCCGGTGCCGGTGCCGGTGGCGCCCGGGGCGCCGTAGGAGGGCTCCCCGTAACCGGGCATCTGCCGGACCTCTCCGCCGGGGCCGGTGGGAACCGCGGCGCCCGGGGTCGGCGGGTAGGCCTCGTAGCCCTGCGCCTGCGCCGTACCGGAACCGTCCTGCCCCTGCCGGGCCGACTTGGTGCCCGCCTTGGCCACGCGCCCGATGGCGAAGCCGGCCAGCGCCGCACCCGCCAGGAACGCGCCCGGACGGCGGCGCGCGAAGGACTCCACGCCCTCGATCAGGCCGCCGACGCCCCGCTCCTCCAGCGTGTCCGCCGCGCGGCGGCCGCCGTCGGCGGCCTGGGCCACCAGGTTCCGCACCGGGGAGTCGGACCGGGTGTTCTCCGCCATGCCCGACAGGTCGTCGGCCCACTGACGTATGGTGTCGGCCGTCCTCCTGGTCTGCGTGTCCGCTTCCCGCGTGGCACGCTCCCTGAGGTGGTCCGCCATGCCGACGACCTGGTCGCGGGCCTCGCCCGTCACATTGCGCGCCTGTTCCCCGGCGCTGCCGGCCACGGTGCCCGCGGCCTCCTTCGCCCGGTCGGCCGTGGCGCGGGTCTCCTGCTTCGCGGTCTGGCCTGTCTGCTGTGCGGGGCCGTTGCCCGTGATCGGAGATTCACTCACCGGTGCCTCCAGTTGGTCCTGCGGAATTTGCCTTTTGCGTCATATGTGACTAGTGGCTCACGAAGGGCGAAGTACCCTGCCTTCGACCCGGCATTCACACAACATTCCCTTTTGCCCGAACCTCCGGCCGCGCTCCGCCGACGCCTCGGCGACACTCCGGCGCGGCCGGGGCCCGCACGGAAAGGACGTCTCCGAACGGGCCCCGGGGGATGGAACCGGCGGTTCAGCGGCGGCGGCGCCGCTTGTCCTCGCCCGTCTCCTCCTCGATGCGCTCCTTGCGCACCTGCCCCTCGACGGTCTCCTCCTCGGTGCGCTCGTCGGTGGTCAGGCGCACCCGCTCCACCGGACGCGTCTCGGTCTCGACCACCGGGTGCTCCTCGTGCAGGGTCACCTCGTGCTCGGCCTCGGAGATCTCCGGGCCACTCATGGCCTCGCCCCTGTTCTCCTCCGTGATGGGCTCGCGCTCCACGCGGACTTCCTCGCGCCGCACGGGCACCGTCTTCTGGACGTCCTCGGTGACGACGTACTTGCGCAGCCGGGCCTTGCCGGTCTCCTGGCGCTCGACGCCGACGCGCATCTCCTCCTCGGAGCGCGTCATGGCCTCGTCGCGGTCGCCGCGGGTCCCGCCCGTGCCGGTGCGGCCCCCGGCGGTGCCGGCGGTACCCGCCGCGGCGGCCGTGCCCGTGGTGCCCGCCGTGCCCGTGGTGCCGGTGCGACCGGTGTCGGTGCGGCCGGCCTCCTGCCCGTAGCCGCCCCAGTCGACGCCGTAGTAGTCGTACAGCCGGCGCTCCTCCTGTTCGGACAGGTGCCCGCCCTGGTCCACATCGACGTGGGGGGCGCCCTTGACCTGGTCCTTGGAGTACGGCACTTCCAGGTGGTCCTCCACCATGGCCGCGTCGTGGATCGGCACGAAGGTCTCATGGCTGCCGAAGAGCCCGGTGCGGACGCTCGCCCACTCGGGCTGCCCCGTGACGTCGTCGAGGAAGACGTGCCCCGCCTCTCCGATCTTCTTGCCCTCGGCGTCGTAGACCTGGTGGTCCAGTACCTCGGGTATCTGCTCCTTGGTGATCATGAGCCTCTCCTCGTTGCCGGCTTCCTCTGACTCCAAGACTGCGGATAACCACCCGAAAGGCCCTGGAAACCGTCAAAAGAGACAAAGGTGGGCCAAAATGAGAAGTTTCCCTTTCCTTCGCGGAAACCCGGGTGCTCCTCCCCGCCCGCCCGTGTGGTGGCGGGATCACCGGGTACCCGTGCCGCCGGCGACCCGAGCGGGCCGAAAGGAGACGCCGCGTGCCGCTCCGGCTTGAGGACTACGCCCTGCTGGGCGACACCCGCACCGCCGCACTGGTGGGCTACGACGGCTCGGTGGACTGGCTGTGCCTGCCCCGGTTCGACTCCGACGCGTGCTTCGCCGCCCTGCTGGGCCGTCCCGAGCACGGCCGCTGGCTGCTGGCCCCCCGCGACCGGGCCCGGCCACTGGCCCGCCGCTACCGGGGCGACAGCACGGTGCTGGAGACCGAGTACGCCGGCCCCGAGGGCCGGGCCCGGGTGACCGACTGCATGCCCGTCGACGGCGAGCACCCCTCGGTGGTGCGCGTGGTCGAGGGCCTGGAGGGGCGGGTGCGGATGCGCTCGCTGGTGCGTCTGTGCTTCGACTACGGCGTCACCCCGGCCTGGTTGCGGCCCGAGGGACGCAGGCTGCGCGCCTACGCGGGGCCGGACGTGGTCGTCCTCGACTCCGGCGCGGACTTCACCGTGGACGGTGACGGCCGCTGCGTCGCGGACTTCTCCGTCGACGCGGGCCGGAAGGTGGGCTTCAGACTGGCATGGAGGGGCTTGCGCCACGGGGAGCCGGACCGGCCGGACACCGCGGAGCTGGTCCGGACGGTGGCCGCCACCGAGCGGTGGTGGCGGGAGTGGGCCGGCCACTGCACCTACTCCGGCGAGTACCGCGAGGCGGTGGTGCGCTCCCTGATCACGCTCAAGGCCCTGAGCTACTCGCCCAGCGGCGGCATCGTGGCCGCCCCCACCACCTCCCTGCCCGAGCAACTGGGCGGTGTGCGCAACTGGGACTACCGCTACTGCTGGCTGCGCGACGCCACCTTCACCCTCATGGCGCTGCTGGACTCCGGATACGAGCGGGAGGCGGTGGCCTGGCGCGACTGGCTGCTGCGCGCGCTGGCCGGCGCCCCGCGGCGGATGCAGATCATGTACGGCGTCGAGGGCGAACGGCTGCTGAGCGAGACGGAGCTGGACTGGCTGCCCGGTTACGAGCACTCGCGCCCCGTGCGCATCGGCAACGCCGCCTCCGGCCAGCTCCAGCTGGACGTCCACGGGGAGCTCATGGACGCCCTGCACCAGGCCAGGGCCCACGGTGTGCCGCCGGACCCCGACGCCTGGCGGGTCCAGCGCGTGCTGATGGACTTCCTGGAGTCCCACTGGCGCGATCCCGACAACGGCATCTGGGAGGTGCGCGGCCCGCGCCGGGACTTCACCCATTCCAAGGTGATGGCCTGGGTGGCCGCGGACCGGGCGGTCAAGGCCGTGGAGCGCTTCGGTCTGGAGGGGCCCGCCGACCGGTGGAGGAGTCTGCGGCGGGAGATCTTCCGCGAGGTCTGCGCGTACGGCTACGACCCCGACCGCGCGACCTTCACCCAGTTCTACGGCTCCGCGGAGCTGGACGCCTCGCCGCTGCTCATCCCGTCCGTGGGCTTCCTGCCCGCCGACGACCCCCGCATGAGGGGCACCGTGGCCGCGATCGAGCGGGAGCTGGTCGGGGACGGCCTGGTGCAGCGCTACACCATGGGCGGCCGCACCGACTCCGTGGACGGCCTGCCCGCGGGCGAGGCGGCCTTCCTGCCCTGCTCCTTCTGGCTGGCCGACAACTACATCCTCCAGGGCCGCGTGCGGGAGGGCCGGGAGCTGTTCGAGCGGCTGCTCGACCTGCGCAACGACCTGGGCCTGCTCTCGGAGGAGTACGACACCGGGCACCGGCGGCTGGTCGGCAACTTCCCCCAGGCCCTCTCCCACATCCCGCTGATCGACACCGCGCAGAACCTGGCCGGGATCCGGAGCCCCTCCCGCCTCCGCTCCGGCGACGGGCGCCCCTAAACCCGCCGCCCACGGGCCACCGTTCACGGGCCCGGCGGGCCCGCTCAGTGCCGGGCGAGTTCGATGACCGTCTTGACGTCGTCCGGCCGCCGTTCGAAGGCCTGGGCGAAGGACTCCAGCGGCACCCGGCGGGTGATCAGCGCGTCCAGCCAGCCCCGGTCCGCCCTGGCGAGGGCCTCGGCCGCCGCTGCGTAGTGCTGCCGGTTGGCGTTGACCGACCCGACCACCACGGAGTTGTCCAGAACCAGCTCGCGGTTGAGGTATCCGGCGTCCACCTCCAGGGTGCGCCCGGCGGACGACAGCCCGGTCAGGCAGAGCACTCCGTAGGGGTCCATGGCCGACATCACCCCGAAGACCACCGGCGCGGCGCCGGTCGCCTCGATCACCACGTCCGGCCGCACCCGCTCCATGACCCGCTCGGCGTCCTCGCAGTGGTACTCGGCGCCCAGCCCCCGGACCAGCTCCGGCTTGGGGCCGCTCTCCACCCGGTCCAGGACGTGGACCTCCAGGCCCCGCTGATGCCCGAGCAGCGCGGCGAGCAGCCCGATCGGACCGGCGCCCGTGACGAGCACCGAGTGCGGGGCGAACCAGGACCTCCCGCCGACGCGCTCCACCTGGTCCCACGCCTTGGCCACCACGGTGGCGGGCTCCATGAGCACCCCGACGTGCTCCAGTCCGGGGTCCAGGCGCACCGCGTAGTCGGTCTCGACCGTCCAGGAGGTGGAGGCGTATCCGTCGAGCCCCTTGATGCCGCGCTCGGTGAACATCCCGTTGCGGCACATGTCGAAGTAGCCGTGGGCGCAGGCTCCGCACGGCACGGGGTCGGGCCGGCGGACGACGCCCACCACCAGGTCGCCGGGCACCCAGCCGCTGTCCGGCGGCGCCTGGCGCACCCGGCCCAGGGACTCGTGGCCGACGACCAGCCGCTCCCGATCCGGCGGCGGGGCTCCGTGGCCTCCCGAGACGATCTCCAGATCGGTGCCGCACACGCCAACGGCCAGGCCGTCCACCAGCAGTTCCCCCTCCCCCGGCTCGGGGTCGGGGAGGGTGTCGAGCCGCAGGGAGTTCTTCCGGTCGGGAGCCACGGTCAGTGCCTGCACGTCCACTCCATCCGTCGGGCGGGGTCCGGTGTCTCTCCCCGGTACCCCCGGCCGGGCCGGACACGCGCCACACTGGGGGCATGTGCCGCAGCATCAGGACACTCCGACCGCCCATGGCGCCCGAGGTGAGCGACGGGGACATCCGCGCCGCCGCCCTGCAGTACGTCCGCAAGGTCTCGGGCTTCAGGGCGCCCGCCGCCCACAACCGCGCCGCGTTCGAGCGTGCCGTCGAGGCGGTGGCGGAGGCGACCCGGGAACTCCTGGACGACCTTGAGGTACGCGGCCGGGGCGGCGCCCGGCCGCCCGGGGAGCCTCCGTCCCGCTCCTGACCTCCCCGCCCGGCCTCCCGGCCCCCTGCTCCCCGGACGGAAGAGGGGGCCAACGGGCGTTGGCCTAGACTCGCCGCCATGCAGCCGACCGACACCGCCTCCGGCGGCCGTCCCCGCCGCTCCGACGCCACCCGGGCCGCGATCCTGGAGGCGGCCCGTGAGCGCTTCGCCTCCGACGGCTACGAGCGCGCCACCATCCGCGCCATCGCCCGGGACGCGGGCATCGATCCTTCGATGGTGATGCGGTACTACGGCAACAAGGAGGGACTGTTCGCGGCGGCCAGCGAGTTCGACCTGCGCCTCCCCGACCTGGCCGCCGTGCCCCGCGAGGAGGCCGGGGCCGTGCTGGTCGGGCACTTCCTGGAGCGCTGGGAGGAGGACGAGACGCTGAACGCGCTGCTGCGCGTCGGCGTCACCAACCCCGCGGGCGCCGAGCGCATGCGGGCGGTCTTCCAGGAGCAGGTGGCGCCCGCGGTGGCGGCCGTCTGCCCCGATCCGGAGCGGGCGGGGGCCCGCGCGGCCCTGGTGGTCTCGCAGATCCTGGGCATGGCCGTGAGCCGGTACGTGCTGCGCTTCCCGCCCGCCGCCGGGATGCCGCGGGCGGAGGCCGTCGCCTGGCTGGCGCCGACGGTGCAGCGCTATCTGACGGCGGAGTCGCCCTGACGCACCTCACATGCCAACACCCGTTGGCCAACATCTGTTGACTCGATGCCGTCCGGCGAGCCATCCTGACACCAGACGTTGGCCAACAACCGTTGGCATCAAACGGAAGAGGTGCTGCCCCATGAGCGGAACCGCCGAAGCCACCACCCCCGCCCTCCCCGGACGGACGGACGTCGTCATCGTCGGCGCCGGACCCACCGGCCTGGCCCTGGCCGCCCACCTGGCCTCCGCCGGCGTGGCCTTCCTCCTGCTGGACCGGCTGCCGCAGGGCGCGGGCACCTCGCGCGCGGGGGTCGTCCACGCCCGCACCCTGGAGACGCTGGAGCCGGTGGGGGCCACCGCTCCGCTGGTCGAACGCGGTCTGCGGGTGACGCGGTTCGGTGTGAGCCGGGGACGGCACCGGCTGGCGACCGTCTCCTTCGACGGCCTGCCGACCCCGTACCCCTACGCACTGATGCTCCCGCAGCACGAGACCGAGGCCGTGCTGCAAGGCCGCGTCCGCGCCCTCTCCGGCGACCGCGCCCCGGTACGCCGCCCGTACACCGTGACCGGCCTCGGGCAGGAGCCCGGCGGGGTGACCGTCACGGTGGACGGTCCGCGGGGGACACAGACGGTCCGGGCCGCGTACGCCGTCGGCGCCGACGGGATGCGCAGCACGGTCCGGGAGGCCGCCGGCATCGGCTACCGGGGCGGCCGCTACGCCCAGTCCTTCGTACTGGCGGACGTGCGGATGGACTGGCGGCCCGGCCGCGAGGAGGTGTCCATGCTGTTCGGCCCGGACGGACCGGTCCTGGTGGCACCTCTGCCCGGGGACGTCTTCCGTCTGGTGGCCGCCGTGCCCGAGGCGCCCGGGGAACCGGACGCCGCGCTCGTCCAGCGGGTGCTGGACGAGCGCGCGGGCGGGCAGGGACGGGTCGGCGAGGTGCTGTGGGGCTCGCGCTTCCACGTCCACCACCGGATCGCCGACCGCTACCGCGCCGGCCGGATCGTGCTGGCCGGCGACGCCGCCCACGTCCACAGCCCCGCCGGCGGCCAGGGCATGAACATCGGCATCCAGGACGCCGGCGCCCTCGGGCGGGCGCTGGCCGACATCCTCCTCCGCGGCGCGGACCCGGATGCCCGGCTGGACGCCTACGAACGGGAGCGGCGCCCGGCGGCCGAACGCGTCATCACCTTCACCGACCGCCTCACCCGGGCGGTCACCGCCCGCTCCCTGCCCGTCCGCGCCGGCCGCGACATGACGCTGCGGCTGCTGGGCCGCGTCCCGGCCTGGCGCGCCCGGCTCGCCGCCGAACTGGCCGGGCTCCGCCCCTGACCCGGCCTGCGGGCGAGGGCCCTCAGTACCCGCCGACGTGTACCGCTCCCAGCCGTCAGCGGCCCGTCGAGCCGTCGATGTGCTCACGCAGGATGTCGGCGTGGCCCGCATGCCGGGCGGTCTCCTCGATCATGTGCACCAGGATCCAGCGCATGGTCGGCGGCGGGGCCTCGCGCAGCGACCGCACCCCGGGCCGGTCCAGCCGGTCGCAGGCTGCGACGATGGCGTTCGAGCGCCCGGCGGCCTCCCGGTAGGCGCGCAGGATCTCTCCGGCCGTCTCCCCGGGCGCGGGCGGCGCGCCGTCGTCCGCGGGGGCGTCCCCCTCACCTGCGAACGCCCAGGCGAACCAGTTGTGTTCGGTTGCCGTCAGATGCTTGACCAGCCCCAGCAGACTCGTCCCGGAGGGCACCCCCGCCGCCCGGGCCGCCTCGTCCGGCACACCGGCGGCCTTGGCCGCGACCGCGTCCCGCAGATAGTCGAGGAAGGCCAGCAAAGTGGTCCGCTCACCGGCTTCCACCTCCGGCGGCCGCACGTCGCCGCGCGGCCCCTCCGCCGCGCTCGCCGTACCGCCCGCGTCCGCGGTGTTCACGGTGCCCGTCGTGTCCGTCATACGGCGACCCTAGCCGCCGCACACGGCCCGGGAGCAGAGCCCGGAGCGGCCTCAGGCCAGCAGGGCGTGCAGCGAGGCGGTCATCGCGGCGGCGAACGCCTCCCCCGTGCCGGCGTCCACCCGGTCCAGCGACAGGTAGGGGTTGAGGTCCTCCAGCTCCACGAGCAGCAGCTCCCCCTCCGCCGTACGGCAGGCGTCCACCCGCTGGATGCCGTGGTCGATGGCGTTCCAGTCCACGAACCGCTGTGCGAAGGCGAGGTCGTCCGCCGTGGGGGCGTACGGCTCCAGCTCCCAGCGCCGCGCGGGGTCGGGGGCGTAGAGGGCGTACTGGAACGAGCGGTCGACGAAGTAGAAAGAGACCTCGTGGCGGAAGTCGACCCTCGGCTGGACCAGCAGGCCGGCGCCCGGCCCGAGGGCGAGGTGTGCCAGCCGCTCCGCGGGGACGATCTCCAGGCCGATGGAGTCGGCGCCGAGCTCGGGCTTGACGACGTACTCGGCCGCCGGCGGCAGCCGGTCCAGGTCCTCGCGGCGGTCGACGGTGGGTATGACCGGCTCCCCCGCCGCGCTCAGCTCGGTCAGATACCGCTTCCCGACCATGTCCGCCCTGCCCGACAGCTCGTTGAAGACCCTGCTCCCCCGCTCCAGCGCCCGGGCGCGGAAGTCCTCCCAGGCGTCCCGGTGGTGCAGCACGGGGCCGCTGTTGCGCACCACGACCGCGTCGAAGGCGTCCATCAGCACCGCCGCGTCGCGCGGGTGGCAGAGCGCGATCCGGAAGTCCTGGCGCAGCCGGGCCGAGAGGCGGACGTCCTCGTCGCCGTAGCGGCGGCCCCGGGCCTCGTAGGAGAGGTCGGTGACGTAGAGCAGTGCGGGCTTGTGACGCATGGTTCCCGTTCCCTGTCGCGTGTCGGCTCCCGAGAAGCTACCTCCCGGCCTCCGGGGACCGGCCGCCCCCTCCCTCCGGACGGGGTACCCCGGGCGGAGCAGAGGAAATGTGCTGATATCACTCTTCCGCCGCTTTCGGCGCCCCGGACGCTCTGTGAAGCTTGAGGGACACACGGTGACAAACCCATCGCCACACAGGGAGTTGACCCATGGTGCTGTCGATCTCCGGTGTCCTGTTGTTCGGAGTGATCGTCTTCCTGTTCTTCCGCAAGGACAACCTCAAGCTCTCCCACGCCATCGTGTGCGCGCTCTTCGGGTTCTACCTGGCGGGATCGGCGATCGCACCCGGCATCCAGGCGGGCGGGGACACCCTCGCCAACCTCCTGGGGAACATCCCCTTCTGAAAAGCCCCTCCCCGGCTCCCCCGGTACACCCACCGGAACCACCGCACCCACGACCCGCAGGACTTCGAGCCCCAGGGCTCCGGACGGCAGGAGATTCGGCGTGGCCTGGCGGCCCTATCCCCCGGCACTCACCCCGCTGCACGCTTCCCACCCCCATCCCGCACCGGGCGCCGCCCCGCCGGTCCGCGGGCGGGACCTGCGGCGGGTGGCCGCGGAACACGCCCTCGACGTACTGCACCTGCCGGCCGTGGCCGCCCGCGGTCTGGGCCGTCTCGCCTCCGCGGGACGGCGCCGCTGGGAGCGCACCCCCCGGGAGCGGCGCGGCCCGGTGCTGTTCACCGTGGCCGCCTGCCTGCTGGCACTGTGGCTGGCCCCGTACGGGCCGCTGCTGGGGGCGGTCACGCTGGCGGGCGCCGCGCTCTGGCAGGGCCGCGACCGGTCCCCGGACGCCGCCGGGGGCGAGCCGGGCGAGGCCGAGCGCGCACGGCTGCAGACCCTCTACGAAGCGCTGGTGCCGCATCTCTCGCTCGCCGACGACCCCCGCCCGCAGCCGCTCTACGCCCACGACGGCGACTGGCGGCGGGCCTTCACCGGCTTCGCGTTCGCCGAGGAGGGGCGGCTGGCACGGCTGCGGCTGCGCTACCCACCGCACTTCGGCGACGACGACCCGGATTCCCGCGCCCACCTGCAAGAACTGCTGTGCGCCAAGGTCGGCCGGGGCCGGGAGTACCACTTCTCCTGGGACGAGGAGGTGGGCGAGCTCGCCCTGACCGCGCTGCCGCCGCTGCCCTCCGGCGTCTGCGCGCAGCGCTTCGTCACCGCACCCGGCGAGACCGTGCTGGGCTTCACCGACCTCCACACCGTCCCCCGCACGGTGCCGGTGGTCGCGGAGGGCGGCGAGCGGTTGGACGTGCCTCCGGTCGTGTGGCGCACGGGCCCGCGCTCCACCGAGCCGCACCTGCTGGCGCTGGGCCACCCGGGGTCGGGGACGACCACGCTGCTGCGGTCGGTCGCCCTCCAGGCCCTGCGACAGGGCGAGGTGCTGGTCGTGGACGGCGGCGGGGCGGGCGAGTACGCGTTCCTGGCCGGACGCGGCAGGGTGCGGGCGGTGGAGTCCACCCCGGCCGGCGCGCTGTCGGCGCTGGAGTGGGTGGTGCGGGAGACCGAGCGCAGGCTGCTGGCCGCCAACCGGGTCCGCCAGACCGGACGGGACGCGCCGGAGGACGTCTGCCGCCCGCTGTGGGTACTGGTGGACCGGCCCTCGGTCCTCAGCCACCTGGCCCGTGCCGAGGGGCAGCGCGATCCGCAGGACCTGCTCCAGGTGCCCCTGCGGTACGGGCGCGCGGTGCGGGTGACCGTGGCGCTGGCCGACCAGTTCGAAGGCGCGGGGGAGCTGACCGAGGCCGTCCGCGCGTACACCCGGGCGCGGGTGGTGCTCGGCGCGGCGACCGCGCAGGAGGTGCGGGCCGTGCTCGGCGAGGCGCCCTCGACCACCGCGCCGCCCCAGGTTCCCGCGGGGCGCGGTTACGCCCGGCTGGGCTCGGGGCCGGTGCACCGCCTCCAGGTGCCCGCCGCCCCCGATCCCTTCGACCAGGAGGCGGCCGAGCCGCAGCGGCGGGCGGTCCTGGAGCTGCTGCCGGAGCCGGTGGCCGGTCCGCCGAGGGCCGCGGCCCGGCGGGCGCTCCACTGAGGCTCCGCCCGGCGGCGGGGCGCGCGGCGCTTCAGGCGACGGAGCTGCGCGGGATGTCGCCGCCCGCGCTCCGACCGTCGGCGACCAGCCGCGCGGCCGCCGCCAGCCGGGCCGCCGCCTCGGCGGCCACGGGGCCGGAGACCGTGAACGGCAGCCGCACATAGCCCTCGAACGCGCCGTCCACCCCGAAGCGCGGCCCGGAGGGGACGCGCACCCCCAGCCGCTCGCCTGCCTCGGCGATCCGCGAACCGGACAGGTCACCGGTGCGCACCCACAGGGTGAGGCCGCCGCGCGGGACGGTGAACCCCCAGTCCGGGAGGTGCTCGCGCAGGGCCTCGGTGAGGGCGGCCCGGTTCTCCCGGGCCCGCTCCCGGTGGACCTCCATGGCCCGGTCCCAGCCGCTGCCCCCGCCCTCCCGTCCGTCGCCCTGTCCGCCGCCCGGACCGCCGCCCTCGGTCAGCAGCCGGGCGACGGCGAGCTGCTCCAGCACGGGGCTGCCCAGGTCCGCGTAGACACGGGCCGCGACCAGGCTGCGGATGGTCTCGGGCGCGGCCCGGATCCAGCCGATGCGCAGCCCCGCCCAGATGGCCTTGCTGGCCGAGCCGACCGTGACAACGGTGGAGCCGCCCGCGTCGAACGCCGCGACCGGGCGGGGCATCGGCTCGCCGGGCGGGGCGTCGAGGTCGAGGCCGGCCATGGTCTCGTCCGCCACCAGCACGGTGCCCGCGGCCCGGGCGGCGGCCACCAGTTCCCGGCGCTGCTCCTCCCCGGCCAGCGCGCCGGTGGGGTTGTGGAAGTCGGCGACGACGTACGCCATCCGCGGCGCGGCGTCCCGCAGCACCCGGCGCCAGGCGGGCAGGTCCCAGCCGGTGAGGCCCTCGCCCATCGCGACGGGCACCAGCCGGGCGCCCGACTCGCTCAGCAGGCGCAGCACGTTGGCGTACGAGGGGTGCTCGACGGCGACGCGCTCGCCGCGCGGCACGAACAGCGCGCGGATCGCGGCCACCGCGCCCATGGCACCGGTGGTGATCATGATCTGCTCGGGCATCGTCGGGACGCCGCGGGCGGTGTAGCGGTCGGCCAGGGTCTGACGCAGGACCGGCAGCCCCGCCGGGTAGTCGCCGTGGGTGTGGGCGTAGGGAGGCAGGTCGGCCAGGGCACCCTGGAAGGCGCGGGTGAGCCAGGGCTCGGGGGCGGGAAGGGCGGCGCACCCCAGGTCGATCATGGTCCCGGCGGCGTCGGGGGGCAGGGGCGCCAGTCCACCCGACGGCAGGGGGTTGCCGGCGGGCAGGGCCGTCCAGCTCCCCGCGCCGCGGCGCGAGGCCAGGAACCCGTCGCCGCGCAGCGCCTCGTACGCGGCGGCCACGGTGGTGCGGCTGACGGACAGGGCCGCGGCGAGCTCCCGCTCGGCGGGCAGCCGGGCGGCGACGGGGACGCGGCCTTCCAGCACCAGCAGGCGCACTCCGTCGGCGAGGGCCCGGTAGGCGGGCGTCCGCCGCGCTCCGTCCGCCTCGGTGCGGTGGGAGGACAGGAGGCGGGCGAGCTGAGGTGCTCCGACCGCCGAGGTCCACTGAGCCATCGGTTGAGTCCACCTTCTCGGGATTGGCCATGTCCGGGAACCGCTTACAGGCCACAGAGTGTCACGCATCGGTCCAACGCGCCAGAAAGGACGGCCCCTTGTCCGGCTCCACAGGGTTCACAGGCTCCGGGGATCCAGGCGGCTTCGCCGCGCATCCCGACCGCCGCCCCGATCACCGTCCTGATCGCCGCCCCGGCCGCCTGGCCCGCCGCCTCGTACGGCTCTACGCCGGCCTGGTGCTCTACGGGGCCAGCCTGGCGCTGATGGTCCGCGCCGATCTCGGCCTCGGCCCGTGGGACGTCTTCCACCAGGGCGTCTCCGGGCACACCGGGCTGACCATCGGCACCGTGGTGATCATCACCGGCGCGGCCGTGCTGCTGCTGTGGATACCGCTGCGGGAGCGGCCCGGTCTGGGCACCGTCTCCAACGTGGTCGTGGTGGGACTGGCCATGGACGCCACCCTGGCCCTCACTCCGGAACCGGGCGCGCTCGCGGTACGGGTGCCGCTGCTGGCGGGCGCGGTGGTGCTGAACGGGGCTGCGACCGGCCTGTACATCACGGCGCGCTTCGGGCCGGGCCCGCGCGACGGCCTGATGACCGGCCTGCACCGGGTCACCGGGCGCTCGGTGCGCCTGGTGCGGACGGGCATCGAGGTGGCCGCCCTGGCCACCGGCTTCCTGCTGGGCGGCACCGTGGGCGCGGGCACGGTGCTCTACGCCCTGGCGATCGGTCCGCTCTCCCAGTTCTTCCTGAGGGTCTTCGGCACACCCGCCCCCGGACCGGAAGGCGGACGGGGCGGTTCGGGAGGCGATCCGGCGGGCGGCCCCGGGGACGGCTCGGCGAACCGCCCGCAGGGGCGCCGAAGGCGTCGCGCGATACTGCGTCCATGACGGCACCGGCCCTGCGCGCACCGCGTCCCGACCACCCCTTCTTCGACCATCCCGTCCCCCTGGCCTTCGCCCACCGCGGCGGCGCGGCGCCGGGAGCGGAGAACACCCACGGCGCCTTCGCGCGGGCGGTGGAGCTGGGCTACCGCTATCTGGAGACCGACGTGCACGCCACTGCGGACGGGAAGCTGGTCGCCTTCCACGACGCCACGCTGGACCGGGTCACCGACGGCGGCGGGGCGATCGCCTCCCTGCCGTGGTCGCAGGTGCGGCGGGTGCGGGTGGGCGGCGGCGAGCCGGTGCCGCTCTTCGCCGACCTGCTGCGCGCCTTCCCCCGCGCCCGCTGGAACATCGACGTCAAGGCGGACGCGGCCCTCGCCCCGCTGCTGGAGATCCTGGACCGCGCCGGCGCCTGGGACCGGGTGTGCCTGGGGGCCTTCGACGAGTCCCGGGTGGCCCGGGCCCGGCGTCTGGCGGGCCCGCGGCTGGCCACCTCGCTGGGCACGCGCGGCGTCCTGGGCCTGCGGCTGCGCTCGTACCGCCTGCCGGGTGCGGTCGCCCGCGGCGCGCTGTGCGCGCAGGTCCCGGTGCGGCACGGCGGGATACCGGTGGCGGACCGGGCGTTCGTCCGCCACGCGCACCGCAGGGGCCTCCAGGTGCACGTGTGGACGGTCAACGATCCGGAGCGGATGAGGGCGCTGCTGGACATGGGCGTGGATGGCATCATGACCGATCACATCGAGACACTGCGCACGGTGCTGGCCGAGCGGGGGGCCTGGATCTGACGTCCGGCGGCCGGACGGCCGGAGCCACCGGGCGGCACGGACCGCTCCCCCCGCCCGCGGCCCGCCGCCGCGCACGGGACGAACGAGGGGGCGCGGGTGGGCACCGAGACCGAGACCGTGGCGGGGGCCGGGGACGCCGGGGACGCCGGGGACGCCGGAGGAACGGCGAGGAGCGCGGGCGGCGGAACCGGCGGCGCGGAGGGCACGGGCGGCACCGGCGCCCCGGCGAAGGGTCCGGGGGGCTTCTCCGGGGACGCCGAGCGGCGCCGTGAGCAGCGCGGCTGGTACTTCTACGACTGGGCGGTCTCCGTCTTCTCCACCAGCGTGCTCACCGTCTTCCTCGGCCCCTATCTCACCTCGGTCGCCGAGGCCGCGGCGGACGGCGCCGGCTACGTCCACCCCCTGGGCATCCCGGTTCGCGCCGGCTCCTACTTCGCCTACACCGTCTCCGTCTCGGTACTGCTGTCGGTGCTGGTGATGCCGCTGGCCGGGGCGGTCGCCGACCGGTCGGGGCGCAAGAAGCCGATCATGGGCGCGTTCGCCTACCTGGGGGCGGCGGCCACCACGGGGATGTTCTTCCTGGAGGGCGACCGCTATCTGCTGGGCGGGGTGCTGCTGGTGGTGGCGAACGTCTCCTACGCCACGGCCGTGGTGGTCTACAACTCCTTCCTGCCCCAGATCGCCACTCCCGCGGAGCGGGACGCGGTCTCCTCGCGCGGCTGGGCCTTCGGCTACGCCTCCGGCTCCCTGGTGCTGGTGGCCAACCTGGCGCTGTTCCTCGGGCACGAGTCGCTGGGCGTGGACGAGGGCACCGCGGTGCGGATCTGCCTGGCCTCGGCGGGCCTGTGGTGGGCGGTCTTCGCGGTCATCCCGCTGCGGCGGCTGCGCGAGCGGCCCTCCGCCCACGCCCCCGCCGGCCCGGCCGGCGGGGGGATGTCCCTGCGGGGCGGCTGGCGGCAGCTCGCCGGGACGCTGCGCGATCTGCGCCGCTACCCGCTGACGATGATGTTCCTGCTGGCCTATCTGCTCTACAACGACGGCGTGCAGACGGTGATCACCCAGGCCTCGGTCTTCGGCGCCGGGGAGCTGGGGATGGACCAGACCACCCTCATCGGCGCGATCCTGCTGGTGCAGGTCCTGGCCGTGGTGGGGGCGCTGCTGCTGGGACGGCTGGCGGTGCGCTACGGCGCCAAGCGCACGATCCTGGGCTCGCTGGTGGCGTGGACGGCCACGGTGGGCGCCGGATACGTGCTGCCCGCGGGCGAGCCGGTGTGGTTCTTCGTGCTGGCCGCGGCGATCGGGATGGTGCTGGGCGGCACGCAGGCGCTGTCGCGGTCGCTGTACGCGCAACTGGTGCCGCCGGGCAAGGAGGCCGAGTACTTCTCGCTGTACGAGGTGAGCGACCGCGGCACCAGCTGGCTGGGGCCGCTGGTGTTCGGACTCACCTACCAGCTCACCGGCAGCTACCGGGACGCGATCATCTCCCTGGTGATCTTCTTCGTTCTGGGTTTCGTCCTGCTTTTGCGGGTACCGGTCAGACGAGCGGTGGCGGCGGTGGGTGCCGTTGCGCCGGATCGGATTTAGGCCATCGGCCGAAGGGCGGGTAGTGTACGCCTGCAACTCGTCGGATGGACCGTTACCGCACGCCAAAGATAGGCGAACGTTACGTTACGCCCCTTGTGGGATGTGACAAAGCGGGCGGCTGCGGGTACCGCGTATCCGACGAGGCAGCGGCACGACGGGCGACGCATGTCCCAGATCGGGAATCTTCACCGCCGACCGGACGTTGACCGGATGACGACGACAGCGACACCTGTCCTGTGGGCGACAAGCCCGGGAGGCACGATTCATGAGTGAGCGAGCTCTGCGCGGCACGCGACTCGTGGTGACCAGCTACGAGACCGACCGCGGTATCGACCTGGCGCCGCGCCAGGCCGTGGAGTACGCATGCCAGAACGGTCATCGGTTCGAGATGCCGTTCTCGGTTGAGGCCGAGATTCCGCCGGAGTGGGAGTGCAAGGTATGCGGCGCCCAGGCGCTCCTGGTCAACGGCGAGGGGCCCGAGGAGAAGAAGGGCAAGCCCGCGCGTACGCACTGGGACATGCTCATGGAGCGGCGCACCCGTGAGGAGCTGGAGGAGGTGCTGGCCGAGAGGCTGGCGGTCCTGCGCTCCGGGACCATGAACATCGCCGTGCACCCGCGGGACAGCAAGCGCAAGTCCGCCTGACGGCGGCACGCGGCACCGCGCCGCGGGAGCACGTGGGTGAGGGCCCGACCACCGGCCGGTGGTCGGGCCCTCACCCATGTGTGCGCCTCCGCCGAAACGGCTAGCGCGCTTCCCCGCCCTCCCCGCCGCGGGCGTCGCGCTCGTCCTCGCGCACGACCTCCCCCTGCACCACCTTGCCGTCGGGCCGGTGGATGCGGAACTGCTCCTCCGCCGTGCGCGCCTGCCGCAGCGAGTCCCCCAGGGAGCCGGGGGCGAGGCCGGCGCGGCCGCCGAGCCGGCGCTCCACCGCGCGGCGCAGCAGCGCGGCCGTCGGCGGGAAGACGCACAGCAGCCCGGCCGCGTCCGAGATCAGCCCCGGCAGCATCAGCAGCAGGCCGCCGAGCATGGCCAGCCCGTGGCCGCCCCGGTCGGCCCGCGGCTCCGGCACGGGCTCGGCGCCCGGCTGGAGGCTCTCGACGGTCTCGACCAGACCCCGCCAGGCACGGCGTCCCGCGCGCTTGACGACCGCGGCGCCCAGTACCGCCCCCGCGACCAGGACGATCAGGACTACCAGCCCGTTCGTGGCGTCCGCCAGCAGGGTCAGCAGCCAGATCTCCAGGATCACGAAGGCGGCCAGCCCCAGGGGGACGAAACTGCGCCGGGGCCGGCGCCGGGGGCCGGTGCCGGGAGATCCCGGTCCCTGCGGTCCGGGACGGGAGTGCCGCGGAGGTGGCTCGTACGGGTACGGTGCGCCGGTCGTCATGTCATCCAGTGTGCCTGCGGCCGAGCGCCTGGTTCACACGGGACCTCACACCCCAGGCGGTGACCCGCCACAGGGCCTCGGCGACGATGTCGCGGTTCATCTTGCTGTCGCCGCGCTCGCGCTCGACGAAGGTGATGGGCACCTCGACCACCTGGTACCCGGCCTGCACGGCGCGGTGGGCCAGGTCCACCTGGAAGCAGTACCCCTGGGAGGCCACGTCGTCCATGCCCAGCCCCAGCAGGGTCTCCTTGCGGAAGGCCCGGTAGCCGCCGGTGACGTCCCGCAGGGGCACACCCAGCAGCAGCCTGGAGTAGGTGCTGCCGCCGCGCGAGAGGAACTTGCGGTGGCCCGGCCAGTTGACCACCCGCCCGCCCGGGACCCAGCGCGAGCCCAGCACCAGGTCGGCGCCCTTGAGCGCGGTCAGCAGCCTGGGCAGCTCCTCGGGCTGGTGGGAGCCGTCCGCGTCCATCTCGACCAGGACGTCGTAGCCGTTGTCGATGCCCCAGCGGAAGCCCGCCAGGTAGGCGGCTCCCAGCCCTTCCTTGCCCTCCCGGTGGAGGACCTCGACCCGCTCGTCCCCGGCCGCCAGCTCGTCGGCGACCTTCCCCGTGCCGTCGGGGCTGTTGTCGTCCGCGACCAGGACGTGGGCCTCGGGGACGGCGGCGCGCACTCTGGTGACGATCGGCCGGATGTTGTCGACCTCGTTGTAGGTCGGAATGATCACGAGGATCCTGCCGAGCGGATCCTTCCGGCGCTGCCCCGCCTCGTTCACTGCTGCCGCCTCATCTCGTCCGTCCTGTTCACCCCGTGTGCCCGCCCCCGTCGGCCGGTCGCGAAGGCCGCGGCGCAGGACAGGAGGCCCACCATAGCGAGCACCCACTCCGGTGCGGGACCGATCCGGTCGGCCGGGGTGGTCTCGTCGCGCAGCGGGAGGTCGGCGGTGACCACGTCCTGCGTGAACTCCTCCGTGCGCTGCCCGATCGTGCCGTCGGGGGCGACGACCGCGCTGATGCCGCTGGTGGCGGCGGTGACCACGGCCCGCCCGTGCTCGACGGCCCGCAACCGGGACATCACCAGCTGCTGCTCGGGCTGGCCGGTGTTGCCGTAGGTGGCGTTGTTGGTCTGGATCACCAGGGCGCGGGCGCCGTCGTTGACGGTGTCGCGCACGATCTCGTCGTAGGCGACCTCGAAGCAGATGACGTCGCCGAGCCTGGCGGGGCCGACGTCCATCACCCCGGTGCTCTGGCCGGGCCAGAAGTCGCGCGGGACGCGCTGGAGGCGGGTGATGACCTTGCTGAGCTGGTCGCGGTAGGGGACGTACTCACCGAAGGGCACCGGGTGCTGCTTGGTGTACGAGGCTCCGGGACCGGCCTCGGGGTCCCAGACGATGCCCTGGTTCTCGACGTAGCCCTCGCGCTCGGGATGGTCGACGAGGGCGCCGACCAGGACGGGGACGCCCACGGCCCTCGCCGCCCGGTCGATGGCGTCGTACGCCTGCGGGTACCGGTGCGGGTCCAGGTCGGAGGCGTTCTCCGGCCAGATCACCAGATCGGGCCGCTCCTCCCGGCCCGCCTCCACGTCCTCGGCCAGCTTCAGGGTGGCCTCGACGTGGTTGTTGAGGATCAGCATCGGGCGGCCGAGGAAGTCCATGCCCGGCTGCTGGACGTTGCCCTGGACGACGGCGATGCGGACGGTGTCGGCCGCCGCGGTGCGGACCGGCACGGCGAGGCCGGCCGCGGTCACGGCCGCCGCCAGGGCGACCGCCCCGGCGGCGGCGAGGGCCGGGCGCGCCGTACGGGAGCCGGCCGCCGCGGCCCGGATGGCCGCCGCGGCGAGCAGGCCGCCGGTCAGCGCGACGGCGAAGGTCACCAGCGGGGCGCCCCCCAGGGCGGCCAGCGGCAGGAACGGCGAGTCGGTGACGGCGAAGGCCAGCCGTCCCCAGGGGAAGCCGCCGAAGGGGATCCGGTCGCGCGCCCACTCCTCGGCGACCCACAGGCAGGCGCCCCACAGCGGCCACAGCGGCAGCCGCGAGGTCGCGGCCAGCCCGGCGCCCATCGGCACGAAGAACAGCGACTCGACCACGGACAGGCCGAACACCGCGTCCCAGCCGATCACATGGAGCCACTTCAGCAGCACGAAGAAGAACGGCAGCCCCATGGCCAGACCGAGCCAGGCGCCCTGGCGGGCGGTACGCCCCCGGGTGAGGAGGGCGAGGACGGCGACCGCGGCGACCGACAGCGGCCACACGCCGTACGGGGGGAAGGCGGCGGCCAGGGCGACACCGCTCACCGCCGCGGCCGCCGTGCGCCACGCCTCGCGGCGTACCGCCCCGGCCAGGCGGACGGGCAGCCGGGGCGCCGGCCGGGCCCCGTACGGCGTGTGGCCGCTGTCGGTCGCCGCGGTC
>NZ_JBSVCZ010000009.1:0-206393 GCF_054072955.1 Streptomyces sp. SS8 | reverse complement strand
ACCCCCCGGGGGGTGCTGCGCCCCACCCCCCCCTGCGTGGGGCCCCCCCCCGGGCGCGGCCCCCCCCCCGGCGCGGGGGGGGGGGGGGCGCGGGCGCGGGGCGGGGGCGGGGGGGGGGGGGGCCCGGGGGGGCCCCCCCGCCCCCCCCGGCCGCCGCTGTGTGCCGGTGTGCTCCGGCACCCGGTGGTGCGCCCGGCGCCCGCCGTTCACTGGTCCCGGTACATCTCCGCCACCAGGAAGGCCAGGTCCAGCGACTGGCTGCGGTTCAGCCGCGGATCGCAGGCGGTCTCGTAGCGCTGGTGCAGGTCGTCGACGAAGATCTCGTCGCCGCCGCCCACGCACTCGGTGACGTCGTCGCCGGTCAGCTCCACGTGGATGCCGCCCGGGTGGGTGCCCAGGCCCTTGTGGACCTCGAAGAAGCCCTTGACCTCGTCCAGCACGTCGTCGAAGCGCCGCGTCTTGTGCCCGCTGGCGGCCTCGAAGGTGTTGCCGTGCATCGGGTCGCACACCCACACCGGCTGCGCGCCGGAGGCCGTGACCTTCTCCACCAGGGTGGGGAGCCGGTCGCGGATCTTGTCGGCCCCCATCCGGGTGATGAAGGTCAGCCGGCCCGGCTCGCGGTCCGGGTCCAGCCGGTCGATCAGCGTCAGGGCGTCCTCGGGCGTGGTGGTGGGGCCGAGCTTGACCCCGATCGGGTTGCGGATGCGGGAGGCGAACTCGATGTGCGCGCCGTCCAGCTGGCGGGTCCGCTCGCCGATCCAGACCATGTGGCCGGAGACGTCGTACAGGTTCCCCGTGCGGGAGTCCACCCGGGTCAGCGCCGACTCGTAGTCGAGGACCAGCGCCTCGTGCGAGGCGTAGAACTCCACCGTCTTGAACTCCTCCGGGTCCACCCCGCAGGCGTTCATGAAGTTCAGCGCCCGGTCGATCTCCCGGGCCAGCGCCTCGTAGCGCTGGCCGGAGGGGGAGTTCTTCACGAAGTCCTGGTTCCAGGCGTGCACCTGGCGCAGGTCGGCGTAACCGCCGGTGGTGAAGGCGCGCACCAGGTTCAGCGTCGCCGAGGACGCGTGGTACATCCGCTTGAGCCGCTGCGGGTCCGGGGTGCGGGCCTCGGGGGTGAACTCGAAGCCGTTGACGGAGTCGCCCCGGTAGGAGGGCAGGGTCACCCCGTCGCGGGTCTCGGTCGGCTTCGAGCGCGGCTTGCTGTACTGCCCGGCGATCCGGCCCACCTTCACCACCGGCACGGACCCGGCGTAGGTGAGTACGGCCCCCATCTGGAGCAGCGTCTTGAGCTTGTTCCTGATCTGCTCGGCGGAGACGGCGTCGAAGGCCTCGGCGCAGTCGCCTCCCTGGAGCAGGAACGCCTCGCCCTTGGCCACGGAGGCCAGGCGGGCGCGCAGCTGGTCGCACTCGCCGGCGAAGACGAGCGGCGGATAGGACTCGAGCTCGGCGATCACATCGCGCAGAGCCTCGGAGTCCGGCCATTCGGGCTGCTGCGCCGCGGGTAGGTCTCGCCAGGTGCGGGCACCGGCGTCGGGTTTGGCGTTCACGGTCACGCGTCCAGGTTACGGGGTGGGGTCGGCCGCTCAGCCCGCCTGACCGATGGGTGAGACGGAACCTGCGGGGGCGGGCGGGGCGGGGGTAGGGTGCGGGGCATGCACGCGCAGACGACGGTGCCGGCCGCGACGGCCGCAGCCTGGTGGTGGCCCGCCTCCCCGGCGGCCCACCGACGCGTGCACTGATCCGTACGACGCGAAGGCCGCCCGAGGGGCGGCCTTCCGCGTCCGCGCCGGCGGCCGGCGCGCGGGCCGTTCCCTCCCCCGACAGGAAGGAACGAACCCGCTGTGAGAGACCGCGCGAACACCCCCGGAGCCCCTGGAGCCCCCGGCTCCGCCGACGCCCCCGGCACCCCCGGCACCGTCACCGCGAGCGCCCTGGTGGAGCGCCTGCTGGCCGGCGACTGCCCGCCCTTCGCCCTGCTGCTGCGCCGCACCCCCGGCCGGGACGGGCGCACCGTCGAGGTGCTGATCGGGCCGGTCCGCGAGGCGGAGCGGCTGGCCGACATCCCCGCCGACGGGCCGGCCGCCCTCGTCCTGGTGCCGTTCCGGCAGATCCGCGAACGCGGCTTCGAGGCGGCCGACGACGGCACTCCGCTGTCCGTGCTCGTGCCCGACGAGATCCACCGGGTGCCCCTGGACGCGCTGGAGGCCGCCCTGCCCGGTCACGCGGTCCGCGTCACCGGTGGGGGCTTCGACGTGAGCGACGGCGCGTACGAGGAGATCGTGCGCCGGGTGGTCGAGGACGAGATCGGTACCGGCGAGGGCGCCAACTTCGTCGTCCGCCGCACCTACCGGGGCGTGATCGAGGGCTACGGCAGGGCCGACGCGCTGGCGCTGTTCCGGCGGCTGCTGGCCGGGGAGCGCGGTGCGTACTGGACGTACGCCGTGCACACCGGCGAGCGCACCCTGGTGGGGGCCAGCCCCGAGGCCCACGTGCGGATGAGCGGCGGGACGGTGGTGATGAACCCGATCAGCGGCACCTACCGCTATCCGGCCGGCGGCCCGTCCGCGGAGGGCCTGCTGGAGTTCCTCGGCGACCGCAAGGAGACCGAGGAGCTGTCGATGGTGGTCGACGAGGAGCTGAAGATGATGTGCGCCGTCGGCGACATGGGCGGGGTGGTGGTCGGGCCTCGGTTGCGGGAGATGGCCCATCTGGCGCACACCGAGTACGAGCTGCGCGGCCGCAGCACCTGGGACGTCCGCGAGGTGCTGCGCGAGACGATGTTCGCCGCGACCGTCACCGGCAGCCCGGTGGAGAACGCCTGCCGGGTGATCCGGCGCCACGAGGAGGGCGGGCGCGGCTACTACGCGGGCGCGCTGGCGCTGATCGGCCGGGACGGCGGCGGTGCGCAGACGCTGGACTCCCCCATCCTCATCCGCACCGCCGACATCGACGCGGCCACCGGCGAGGTGCGGGTCCCGGTGGGAGCCACGCTGGTACGCGCCTCGGACCCGGCGGGCGAGGTCGCCGAGACCCACGCCAAGGCCGCCGGGGTGCTGGCCGCGCTGGGGGTGCGGACCGGCCCGGGCTCTCCGGCGGTAACGGCGGGTTTGGCCGCTCCGGCGGGTCCGGCTGCGGGACCGCGCCTGGCGGACGACCCGCGGGTGCGGGCCGCGCTCGACGCGCGGCGCGCGGACCTGGCCCCGTTCTGGCTGCGGATGCGCACGCCCGCGCCCGGCGCCGCCCCCGGCGCGGTGCGCCGCCGGGCGCTGGTGGTGGACGGCGAGGACTCCTTCACCGCGATGCTGGCCCATCTGCTGCGCTCCACCGGCCTGGAGGTGGTGGTGCGGCGGTACGACGAGCCCGGGCTGCGCGAGGCCGTGCTCGCCCACCGGGGCCCGGTGGTGCTCGGCCCCGGCCCCGGCGATCCGCGCGACGCCGCCGACCCGAAGATGCGGGTGCTGCGCCCGCTCGCCGCCGAGCTGCTGCGCGGCCACCGGCACGGTCTGCTGGGGGTCTGCCTGGGGCACGAGCTGATCGCCGCCGCGCTGGGCCTGGAACTGGTGCGCAAGGACGAGCCGTACCAGGGCGCGCAGGAGCGGATCGACCTGTTCGGCACGGAGCGGACCGTCGGCTTCTACAACTCCTACACCGCCCGCTGCGACGCGGCGCGGGAGCGGGAGCTGGCCGCGGACGGGGTGGAGCTCAGCCGCGACCCGGCCCGCGGGGACGTCCACGCGCTGCGCGGGCCGCACTTCGCCGGGGTGCAGTTCCACCCCGAGTCGGTGCTGACGCTGGAGGGGGCCCGGATCACGGCCGATCTGCTGGCCGCCGTGCTGGTCTGAGGGCCTGCCGGCCCGGCGCGGTCCGGCCCGGCGCGGTGGATCCGCCGGGCCGGGGGTCAGCCGGACCGGGGGTCAGCCGGACCGGGCCGGACCGGGAGTCAGCCGAAGAAGACCCCGGCCTCCTCGTACAGCGACAAATCGACCGTCTTCAGCGAGGAGGTCGCCTCCGCCAGCCGTACGCGGGTGACCCGGGTGCCCTGCAGCGCCGTCATCGAGCCCCAGTCGCCCTGGTGCACCGCGTCGACGGCGTGCAGGCCGAAGCGGGTGGCCAGCCAGCGGTCGAACGGGCTGGGGGCGCCGCCGCGCTGGATGTAGCCGAGCACGGTGGTGCGGGACTCCTTGCCGGTGCGCCGCTCGATCTCCCTGCCCAGCCACTCGCCCACCCCGGAGAGCCGGGCGCGGGGATCCGCGCCCGGCAGCGGCGTGGTGCCGCGGCGCAGGGTGATCTCGCCCGACTCCGGCAGGGCGCTGTCGGCGATGACGACGATCGGGGCGTAGGTGGCCCGGAAGCGGGACTCGACCCACTCGCACACCTGCCCCACGTCGAAGGGCTGCTCGGGGATGAGGATGCAGTTGGCCCCGCCCGCCAGGCCGGAGTGGAGGGCGATCCATCCGGCGCTGCGCCCCATCACCTCCACCACCAGCACCCGCTTGTGGGACTCTGCGGTGGTGTGCAGCCGGTCGATGGCCTGGGTGGCGACGCCGACGGCGGTGTCGAAGCCGACGGTGTAGTCGGTCAGCGGGATGTCGTTGTCGATGGTCTTGGGCACGCCCACCAGGGGGACGCCGTGGTCCTCGGCGAACCGGGCCGCGACGCCGAGCGTGGCGGTCCCGCCGACCACGATCAGGGCGTCCAGCCGGTGCCGGGCGAGGGTGCCCAGCACCCGGTCGGCCCCGTCGTCCTGTTCCAGGGGGTTGGTGCGCGAGGAACCGAGGATGGTGCCGCCGCGCGGCAGGGTGCCGCGCACGGCCCGGATGTCGAGCGGCACGGTCTCGTCCCGCAGCACACCGCGCCAGCCGTCGCGGAATCCGGTGAACTCGTCGCCGTACTCCTGCACCCCCTTGCGGACGATCGCGCGCAGCACCGCGTTGAGTCCGGGGCAGTCGCTGCCGCCGGTCAGCACTCCGACCCGCATGAGTCTCCCTTCACCGCCTGCTCCTCCGGTTTCCGGTCTCCCGCGGCGGGTTCCCCCGATCCGGCGGAACCACCGGCCGGCCGCCCCGGCCACGTTAGCGGCGGTACGGACGGCCGGTGCGGCGGAACGCCGGAGGGAACGGCGGACGGCCGACGGCGGGCGGCTGACAGCAGGCCGCGGGCGTGGCGGGTGCGGCGGCGGTCAGGCGTCGTCCAGGCCGCGCTCGATCGCGTAGCGCACCAGCTCCACCCGGTTGTGGAGCTGGAGCTTGCCCAGGGTGTTCTGCACATGGTTCTGCACGGTGCGGTGCGAGATGACCAGCCGCTCGGCGATCTGCTTGTACGACAGCCCCTTGGCGACCAGCCGCAGCACCTCGGTCTCCCGTTCGGTCAGCCGGGGCGCGCCGGGCTCGTCGCGTCCGCGCGGCGCGGGGTCGCCGGCCAGCCGCCGGTACTCGCCGAGCACCAGTCCGGCCAGCCCCGGTGTGAACACCGGGTCCCCCTCCGCCGTGCGGCGTACGGCCTCCAGCAGCTCCCGGGTGCTCGCCGACTTCACCAGATAGCCCGTCGCCCCGGACTTCACCGCCTCCAGCACGTCCGCGTGCTCGCCGCTGGCGGAGAGCACCAGCACCCGGGGGCCGGTGGGCTCGCCCCCGGGTCCCGGGCCGACGAGTTGCCGGCACACCTCGACACCCGGCAGTCCGGGCAGGTTGAGGTCGAGGACGAGGACGTCCGGCTCGGCGGCCCGCGCCCGGCGTACCGCCTGGGGGCCGTCCCCGGCCGTGGCCACCACGTCGAAGCCCGCCTCGGCCAGGTCCCGGGCGACCGCGTCCCGCCACATCGGGTGGTCGTCGACGACCATCACCCGTACGGCCCCCTCGCCGCGCCCGCCGTTCCCATCGGTCGTACTCGTCATCGCTTGGGCACCCTCAACTCGACTTCCGTCCCCTGTCCCGGCACCGACAGCAGCTCGGCGCTGCCGCCCAGGTCCCGCAGCCGGCCGCGGATGGACAGCGCCACGCCCATGCGGCCCTCGGCCTCCGCGTCCTCCAGCCGTCCGGGCGGGATGCCGGGCCCGTCGTCCCGCACGGTCACCACCACGGCGTCCGGCTCGTCCTCCAGCAGGATCCACGCCCGCGCCTCCTCGCCCGACGGTCCTCGTGCGTGTGTGCGCACATTGTCCAGGGCGGCGCCGACCGCCGCGGCCAGTTCCCGGGCGGCCGCCGCGGGCAGCCGCACCGGGGCGCCGGGCTCGGCGAAGGAGACCCTGTTCCCGGCGTACGCGGACAGCAGGGCGCGCACATCGCTCTCCCCGCCCGCGTCCCCGGCCGCCGCGCCCCCGCCCTGCGGCGGCACGGCGGCCGGGGACGCGGCGGAGCCCGGGGCGAAGGCCCCGGCGCGGGGCGCGGAGGGCTCGGGCGCCACACCGCTGGAGACCAGCGCGCGCAGCGCCGCCTCCTGCTCCCCCGCCAGCCGCCCCAGTTCGGCCGCCTCGCCGCCGACGGCGGTGCCGCGGCGCTGCACCATGGCCAGCACCTGGAGCACGCTGTCGTGGATGTCCCGGGCCAGGCGCTCCCGCTCGCGGGTGGCGGCCTCGATCCGCAGCGCGCGCGCCAGGGTGCGCTCGCTGGCGCGGGCCACCTCGACGACGTATCCGATGGCGATGCTCGCGATGCACACCAGCAGCACGTTGTGCACGGTGTCCTGCGCGAAGCCGCCCGCCGCGGCCACGTTGGCGGCGCCGACCAGCAGTGAGGCCGCCGCGGCCCGGCGCCAGCCGCTCTTGACCGCGAAGCCGAGCACCGCGCCCGCCGTCCATATCGACGGCAGGGTGGGGCCGCCGGCTTCGATGCGCGCCTGGGTGTCCACCACCGGCGTCAGCAGGATGCCGGCGAGCGCGACGGCCAGCTCCACCGCCAGGAAGGGCGGGGTGCAGCGCTCGGCCGAGGAGACCCGGCGGACGGTCGCCAGCGTCCACACCGCCAGGACGGCGAGGTAGGCGCCCGCGCCCAGCGGATGGACGTACTCGCCGTACGCGTGGGCGTACAGCGCCAGCGCGTATCCCATGGTGAGCACCCGGTAGGCCGTCAGCGCCCTCCACAGCGGCTGCTCGACGGACATCCCCGCGGCCATCGCCACGCCCCCGTACCTCCCCCGGCGGCTCCTAGGCCGCTCTGTCGTCGCCCCCGCCGCCACCGGCGGCCTTCCCGGGCCCCCCGGTTCCCCCGGGCTCCCCGTCCTCCCGGGCGCCGCCGCCCCCGCGCGTCCTCCCGTCCCGGTGCCGCGCGGCGCGCTCGGCCTTCTCCGCCTTCTCCCGCTCGGCGATCTGCCGCTTGGCGGCCGTGGCGTACATGTCGACGTACTCCTGGCCGGACAGCTTCATGATCTCGTACATGACCTCGTCGGTGATCGACCGCAGGACGAAGCGGTCGCCGTCCATGCCCTGGTAGCGGCTGAAGTCCAGGGGCCTGCCGATCCGGATGCCGGGCCGCATCAGCTTCGGGACTACCTTGCCCGGCGGCTGGATCTTCTCGGTGTCGATCATCGCGACGGGGATGACGGGCGCGCCGGTGGCCAGCGCCACCCGGGCCAGTCCGCCCGGCTTGCCGCGGTAGAGGCGGCCGTCCGGGGAGCGGGTGCCCTCGGGGTAGATGCCGAACAGCTCACCGCGCTCCAGCACCTGGATGCCGCTGCGGATCGCGGCCTCGCCCGCGCCCCGTCCGCCCGAGCGGTCCACCGGGAGCTGGCCGATGCCCTTGAAGAACGCCGCCGTCAGCCGGCCCTTGACGCCCGGGGTGGTGAAGTACTCCGCCTTGGCGATGAAGGTGACCTTGCGGTCCAGGACGGCGGGCAGGAAGAAGGAGTCGGAGAACGACAGGTGGTTGCTCGCGAGGATGGCCGGCCCCTCGGCCGGGATGTTCTCCAGCCCCTCCACCCAGGGACGGAACGCGAGCCTGAGCCCGTTCCCGAGGGAGAGCTTCATGACGCCGTACAACAACCGAGGAACCTCCTGTGTCTGCCGGTAAGACCATATCCCGCCGGGACCGCATCCCCTTCCCGCTTCCGCTCCCGCGCGGGCCGTCCGGCCTACCCGGTCACCGCGCGCACGCGTAGGGTGGCAGCACCCCGCCCGTGCCGGGCGCCCCACCGAGTCGACCACCGAACGGAGATCCACGGTGCCCCTGCTCCCCGGTGCCGAACCGCTGCGCCACGACGGCGGCGATGTCGGCGTCCTGCTGTGCCACGGTTTCACCGGCTGCCCGCAGTCGATGCGCCCCTGGGCCCGCCATCTGGCCGACAGGGGCCTGACCGTCTCGCTGCCGCTGCTGCCCGGCCACGGCACGCGCTGGCAGGACCTGGCGGTCACCGGCTGGCAGGACTGGTACGCGACCGTCGAACTCGAACTGCGCCGGCTGCGCGAGCGCTGCGATCAGGTCTTCGTCTGCGGCCTGTCGATGGGCGGGGCACTCGCGCTGCGGCTGGCCGCCCTGCACGGCGACGCGGTCAGCGGGGTCGTGGCGGTCAACCCGGCGGCCACCCTCCCGCGGATCCAGGGGTACGCGCTGCCGGTCCTGCGCCATCTGATCCCCTCCACCCGGGGCGTCACCGGCGACATCGCCAGGGAGGGCGCGGTGGAGGTGGGCTACGACCGGGTGCCGCTGCACGCCGCCCACTCCCTGTACGACCTGCTGCGGACGGTGCGCGGGGAGCTGCCCCGGGTCACCCGGCCGCTGCTGCTCCTGCACAGCCGCGTGGACCACGTCGTCTCCCCCTCGGACTCGGCGCTGATCCTGGAGCGGGTCTCCTCGCGCGACGTCACCGAGACGGTGCTGGAGCGGAGCCTGCACGTGGCCACGCTGGACCACGACGCGGAGCGGATCTTCGCGGACTCCTACGGATTCATCACCCGCCTCACAGCGAGGAAGACGGCACGTGACGGAGCGTGAGCAGGGCCGCGGCGAGGGCCCGGAGCCCCTGGACGAGGAGGCCGCCTGGGCCCAGATCGTGGCCGCCTACGGGGAGGAGCCCGCGAGCTCCCCGCAGGAGGAGCGGCGCGGCGGCCGGTCCGGCGGAAGCGACGAGGAGGGCGGGGCCGAAGGACCCGGCGGGGACGGCGAGGGGCACGGCGAGCGCTCCGGACCGGAGACCGGCGACCCCCCGGTGCGAGGCTTCACCGTGTACGCGGCCGGTTCCGGACCGCGCGACTGGAGTCCGGCCGAGCCGTCCGACGGCGATCTCGGCGAGGACGACGAGGGCCACTTCGTGCCGCCCGAGCCCCCGCCGCTGCCCAAGGGGGACCCCGCGAGCCGTTTCGCCTGGCTTGCGGTCCTGGGCGGCCCGCTGCTGCTGATGCTGACCATCCTGTTCCAGCAGCCGGTGACGTGGTGGATCGCCACCCTGGGCATCGGCGGGTTCCTGGGCGGTTTCGCGGCGCTGGTGATGCGGATGCGCGACGACGAGGACGACGACTTCGGGGATCCGGGGCGCGGCGCCGTGGTCTGACGGGCCGGCCGGACCGGTGGGGAGGGCCCGGCCCGTACGGGAAGGCCCGGGGATCCGGGCTACGCGGCGGGTACGCGCAGGGCGGCCAGGACCGGCAGGTGGTCGGTGGCCGCCCTCAGGTCCGCGTCGGCGACGCCCGGCAGGCCGGCCGGCACACCGCAGCCCAGCACCTCCACCGCCCCGGTGGCCAGCACCGCGTCGATGCGCTTGCGGGGCTCGGCCGCGGTCGAGGTGAGTTCGCCGCCCCACGCCCTGGTGGCCCAGCCGTCCTGGAGCGCGGCGGCAAGACGGCGGAAGGCCCGGCCGTCCGGCTCGTCGTTGAGGTCGCCGGCCACCACCCCGGCCTCCACTCCCATGTCCGCCAGGCGGTCCAGGACCATCCCGGCCTGGGCGTACCGCTCCCTCTCGGCCAGGCTGAGGTGGCAGCAGACCACCGCCAGCCGGGCCGCGGGACCGAAACGCAGCACCGCCGTGGCCAGGCCGCGGCGGTGCAGGCCGGGGGTGCGCGGCAGCAGTACGTCCTCGCTGCGCTCCACGTGGGCGCGGAGCGAGGACAGGATCATCGGTCCGGTGGCGGTCGCCCCGCCCGTGACGTGGACCAGGCCCGTCTCCCGGGCGAGGCGGGCCGCGTACTTGCGCCAGCGGAAGAAGCGGGGCGCCTCCTGGACGCAGAGGACGTCGGGCGCGCAGGCCCGGACGACCCGGGCCAGCGCCTGCGTGTCGTCGCGCATGGAGCGGATGTTGTAGCTCATCAGCCGGACGACGGCCGAGCCGTCGGGTCCGGTGCGGGACGCGGGCAGCTCCCCGGGCGCCGCGCACCCGGGCCCGGAGCCGGCTCCGGGCCCGGATTCGGGCCCGGTTCCGTTCCCGGGGAGGTCTCCGTTCCCGGCGGCCTGGCTCACCCGCGCCCCCGCGCCGTCAGCCCTGGCGGGCCAGGTCGGCCGCGCCCACCAGGCCGGCCCTGCCGCCGAGCTGGGCGGCGAGCACCTGGGCGTGCGGGCGCCACTGGCTGCCCACCAGCCAGCGGCGGAAGGACTTGCGGATCGGTTCGAGGACGAGGTCGCCCTCGTCCGAGACCCCGCCGCCGACGATGAACGCGGCGGGGTCGAAGAGGGAGGCCAGGTCGGCCAGTCCCGCTCCGGCCCAGCGGGCCAGCTCGCGGAAGGAGTCGACGGCCACCGGGCAGCCCTGCCGGGCGGCCTGGCTGATGTGCCGGCCCTCGATGCCCTCCGGGGTCCCGTCGCCCAGGGCGAGCAGGATCTTCGCGTTCTCGGGGGTGGCGTTGGCGCGCTGGCGGGCGTACCGGACCAGGGCGCGGCCCGAGGCGTACTGCTCCCAGCAGCCCTGGCTGCCGCAGCCGCACAGCAGGCCGTCGGGGACGACCCGGACGTGGCCGAACTCCGCCGCGACGCCGAACCGTCCGCGGTGGAGCTTCCCGCCGATGATGATGCCGCCGCCCAGCCCGGTGCCGAGCGTGATGCACACGACGTCGTCGTGGCCCTGCCCAGCACCGAAGCGGTACTCGCCCCAGGCCGCGGCGTTGGCGTCGTTCTCGACGACGACCGGGAGGCCGACGCGCTGCTCGACCTTGTCCTTGAGCGGCTCGTTGCGCCACTTGATGTTGGGTGCGAACAGGACGGTGGCCCGCTTGTCGTCGACGTAGCCGGCGGCGCCGATGCCGACCGCCTCGACCTCGTGCCCGGTGCTGACGGTGCGGACCGCCTCCGCGATGGCGTCGATGACGCCCTCGGCGGTGGGCGGGGTGGGCACCGTGCTGGTCTCGAGGATCGCGCCCTCCTCGTCGACCACGCCGGCCGCGATCTTCGTACCGCCGATGTCGACGCCGATGGTGAGTCCCATGTGTCCCTCAGTTACTCGGTCGATCCCCGCTGTGCACAACCGTACCGGAGGGCGGAGGCTTGAACGGACCGACTGCGAAACCCAACCCGGTCCGTACAAGGCGTGAACACTGCCCGAACGGTGTCCGGGCACTGTCCGGAGGGCGCCCGGAGGGGCAGCGGTCGGATTCCGGACGGGTTCGGCCGGAATCCGGACGGGGCGGGAGCGCGGCGGAGGTCAGTCGAGATCGATCCGCTGGGATCCGGCGGGACCCTCACCCTCGCCGCCCCGGCTCCTGTCGTCCTCGCTCTTCCCGCTCCGGCTCCTGTCGTCCTCCTCCTCCCGGGCCGTGCCGCCGTCCTCCGCCGCGCCGCCGCCCGCTCCCGCACGGGTCCAGCGCCCCTCCTGGTCCGCCACCGCGGCGCGGTAGGCGGCCAGCAGTTCGCCGCCTGCGGCGGCGAGGTGGTCGAAGACCTGCGGGTTGCGTTCGACGACGGGCTCCACCGCCGCTCTGGCGCGGTCGGCGAACTGGGCGAACTGCCGCACCGCACCCCGGGCGGCGGGGCCGGCCAGCGGCCCGCCGAGCTCGGCGAGCTTCCCCGTGACCGCCTCGGCCAGCTTGAGCAGTTCCTCGGCGGCGCTCCCCGGCGGGGTCCCGTACCGCTCGCGGCGGCGCTCGCGCTCGGCGGCGAGGTCCTCCTCGCAGGCGGTGGCCCAGGCGTCGGAATCGGCGCCGGGGTCTGCGTGGGAGGGGCGCTCGGTGGCATCGCTCATGGCGGGCTCCTGGGGCGGTGGCTGCGACGGGGGCCGCGGCGGTCCGCGGCGTGCGGCGGAGGACCGTCCGGCGGACGGGCCCCCTCCTCCTCGACGTTACCCGAACGCCCCGGCGGCGCCCGGGGCGTCGGGCTTCCCGGTCCCGCCTCTGTCCCGCTCGGTCCTGCCCCGCTCTGTCCTGCCCTGCCCTGGCCCGCTCAGTCCCGCGCGGGCCACAGCCCGGGCTCGGGCTCGAAGCGCACCGTCAGCTCGCCGTCGGCCAGCCGGGCTCCGGCCACCGCGCAGCGGCGCAGCGCGGCGGGCAGCGGCAGCGCCCTGCGGAACGGCCCGGTGGTGACGACGACCTCGTCGCCGCGGCGCACCAGGGAGAGCGTCTCGCGGACGGCGCCGGGCAGCGGCAGCCGCCACAGCAGGACGCCCTCGTCCACCAGCCGGTCCTCCACCGTCCACGGCCCCTCGGCCCGGTCCCCGCCCGGGGCGGGGGCGGGCGGCGGTATCCGCTCCGCCAGTTCGCCGAGGTCGGCCGCGCCCTGGGGCTCCCGGCCCAGGTGCGGCAGCTCGCACACGTCCGCCGAGCCGTCCGGACAGTCGCCCAGCAGCTCCTTGAGCGCCTTCTGCTGGCGGGACGCCAGGCCCGCCAGCCAGGGATCGGGCGAGGCGGTGGGCAGCAGCCGGTTGGCGACCACGGCGTCCAGCGCCAGGCCGTGCAGCGCGAGTCCGGCCCGGGCGGCGCGCAGGGCGCGGACGGCGGCGGGACCGGGCTCGACGACCAGCCGTACGGTCGTCCCCGGCGACTCGACCACCGCCTGCACCGCGGCGAGTTCGCGGTCCAGCCGGCCGGCGGCCTCGTAGAGCGATCGGGCGGGCATCGGCACCCCGGCGAGCTGGGCCAGCACCGGCCGCAGCGCGCGGGCGGCCTGCCGCTCGGGCGGCAGCAGCCGCCGCAGCCAGCGCCGGGTGTGCTCGGGCAGCGCCAGGGTGCGCAGGGCCCGCCCGACCGGCGGCATGTCGGCCACGACCACGTCGTACGGGCCGCCCCCGGCCGGGTCGTGCGCGGCGCGCAGGGCGCGCAGCAGGGCGAAGGCGTCGGCCCCGGGCGGCTCGGCCAGCTCGTCGTCGTCCAGCGGTTCGGCGCCCAGCAGGTCCAGCGCGGAGCGGGCGCGCTCCTGGAGGGCGACGGCGCGGGCCCGGAAGTCGGCGCCGGAGTCGAGGCGGGACAGGACCAGGCCGGGCGCGACCTCGCGGGGGGCTCCCTCCCCGTCCGTACGGTCCGCGTCCGTACGGTCCGCCCCGCCCGCGCCGTCCGCGCCGAACAGCGCCTCCAGCAGGGCCGGGTCCTCGGCGCTGAGCAGCAGTGCGCGGCGGCCGCTTCGGGCCGCCGCCAGCGCGGTGGCGGCGGCGACGGTGGTACGGCCGCTGCCCCCGCCGCCGGTGACCAGGACCGTGCGCGTCCGGACGCCCTCCGCGCTCAGGACTTGGCTCCGCTCTCGACGCGCTTCTTCAGCCCGTCCAGAGCGCGGTCGATGATGACCTTCTCGGCCTTGCGCTTGATCATGCCGAGCATGGGGATCTTCACGTCCACGGTGAGCTGGTAGGTCACCTCGGTGCGGCTGCCGCCGTCCAGGGCCCGCAGCCGGTACACGCCGTCCAGGGTGCGCAGCATCTGCGACCTCACCAGGGACCAGCGGACCTCCTCGGGACCGGCCCACTCGTAGGCGAGGGTGTGCTCGTCCCGGATGGCCCCGGCGTCGAGCAGCAGCCGCACCTGCTCGGCCCGGCCGCGGTCGTCGGTGGAGAGCACCTCGGCCTCCTTGACCTCGCCGGTCCACTCCGGGTAGCGCTCGAAGTCGGCGATCACCTCCATCACCTCGGCCGGTGCCGCCTCGACGATGATGCTCGACCTGGTGTGCTCGGCCATCCCTGTGGCTCCTCCGCGTTGCTGCGCCCGGCTCGTGGTCCGCCGCCGTCTGCGGGGGAAGGCTACCGCGCGCGGACGCGGCGTCCCGCCCGCCCCCGCCTCCCCGCGTGCTCCCCCTCCCGCCCGCGTTCCCGTCCGCCCGGCGCCGTCACCACTGCAGGACCCAGGGCCTGCCGGTGGCGTTGAAGTGGCCGACGTTCACGCACTCGGTCCGGCCGATCCGGGTGCGCCGCACCAGGGGCTGGTGGACGTGGCCGAAGAGGGCGTACCGGGGCCGCACCGCGTGAACGGCCTCCAGCAGCGCCTCGCTGCCGCGCTCGAAGCGGCGGGCGACGGTGTCGTAGCACAGCTCGGGCACCAGGGGCGGGATGTGGGAGCACAGCACGTCGACCTCGCCGAGGGCGGCGACCTTGGCCGCGTACGTCTCCTCGTCGACCTCGAAGGGCGTGCGCATCGGGCTGGGCAGCCCGCCGCCGACGAAGCCGAAGCGCAGGCCGCCGATGTCGGCCGTCCGCCCGTCCAGGACGGTGGTGCCCTCACCGGCGTACTCGGGCCACAGCGCGGGGAGGTCCACGTTGCCGTAGGTGGCGTACGTGGGGGTGGGGAAGGCCGCGAACAGCTCGGCGTACTGGCGCCGCACGGCCGCCTCCACCGCCCCGGCCTTGTCCACGTCGGCCCAGAGCCGGGCCGACAGCTCACGGGCCTCGTCGAAGCGGCGCGCGGTGCGCAGCCCGACGTACCGGGTGGTGTTCTCCGCCCCGAAGAGGTCGGGGAAGATGCCGCGGGTGTGGTCGGCGTAGTCGATGAACAGCACGAGGTCGCCCAGGCAGACCAGTGCGTCCGCGCCCTCGCCGGCCGCGGCCAGGTCCCGGCTGTTGCCGTGTACGTCGCTCACCACATGGACTCGCATGAGGCCACCCTAGGACCCGCGCCCCGGCGCGCGGAGGGCCCGCGCGCACCCCCTTGGACCTGCGTCTCCCGCATGGCAGCCGGGTGCGTGGACTACCCTGCTGGTGACAGTCCCGTGGTGTGTGACGCACCGAACATCTCGGCGCCACCCCCTATCCCGAGCCCCGTACCGGTGGGTAACGTCCGTGGCCGTCCACCCCCAGGGCGCTATGTCCTGGGCCAGAGCCGACGGAGGTTCCGTTTCCCGGCGGATCCGCGGCGGCGCCGATGAGGAGCATCAGTTTTGCGCGAGTTCAGCCTTCCGGCCCTGTACGAGGTGCCCGCGGACGGAAATCTGACCGATCTCATCCGCCGCAACGCCGTCCAGCACCCCGACCTCCCGGTCATCGCCCGCAAGGACGCCGAGGGCGGCTGGGAGGACCTGACCGCCCGGGAGTTCCTGGCTGAGGTGCGGGCCGCCGCCAAGGGCCTGATCGCGGCGGGCGTGCGCCCGGGCGACCGGATCGGCCTGATGTCGCGCACCCGCTACGAGTGGACGCTGCTGGACTTCGCCGTCTGGAGCGCCGGCGCGGTGACCGTGCCCATCTACGAGACCAGCTCCCCCGAGCAGATCCAGTGGATCCTGTCCGACTCCGGCGCCGTCGGCTGCGTCGTGGAGAGCGGCGCCCACGCCGCCGCGGTGGAGTCCGTGCGCGACCGGCTGCCCGAGCTGGCGAACCTGTGGACCGTCGACGACGGCGCGGTGCGGAAGCTGGCCGACTCCGGCACGCAGATCACCGACGCGGTCCTGGACGAGCACAGCGGCGCCGCCGACGCCGACGCCCCGGCCACCATCGTCTACACCTCCGGCACCACCGGCCGTCCCAAGGGCTGCGTCCTGTCCCACCGGGCGTTCTTCGCCGACTGCGGCAACGTGGTCGAGCGGCTGGGGCCGCTGTTCGTCCCCGGCCAGGGATCGGTGCTGCTCTTCCTGCCGGTCGCCCACGTCTTCGGCCGCATGGTGCAGATCGCCGCCGTCATGGCGCCGATCCGGCTCGGTCTGAGCCCCGACATCAAGCAGCTCACCGACGACCTCGCCGGCTTCCGTCCGACGCTGATCCTGGGCGTGCCCCGGGTGTTCGAGAAGGTCTACAACTCGGCGCGGGCCAAGGCCCAGGGCGAGGGCAAGGGGAGGATCTTCGACCGGGCCGCCGACACCGCGATCGCCTACAGCCGCGCGCTGGACACCCCCTCCGGCCCCTCGCTGGGCCTGAGGCTGCGGCACAGACTCTTCGACAAGCTGGTCTACGGCAAGCTGCGCGCGGTCCTCGGCGGCCGGGCCACCCACGCCATCTCCGGCGGTGCGGCGCTGGGCGAGCGGCTGGGGCACTTCTACCGCGGCATCGGCTTCACCGTGCTGGAGGGCTACGGCCTGACCGAGTCCTGCGCGCCCACCGCCTTCAACCCCCACGACCGCCCGAAGGTCGGCACGGTCGGGCAGCCGCTGCCGGGCTCGACGGTCCGCATCGGCGACGACGGCGAGGTGCTGCTGCGCGGCGAGCACCTGTTCAGCGGCTACTGGAACAACGAGGCCGCCACCGCCGAGGCGATGGAGGACGGCTGGTTCCACACCGGCGACATCGGCACCCTCGACGAGGACGGCTACCTCACCATCACCGGCCGCAAGAAGGAGATCCTGGTGACGGCGGGCGGCAAGAACGTCGCCCCGGCCGTCATCGAGGACCGCATCAGGGCCCACGCCCTGGTCGCCGAGTGCATGGTGGTCGGCGACGGCCGCCCGTTCGTCGCCGCGCTGATCACGCTGGACGAGGAGTTCCTGCCCCGCTGGGCCGAGGAGCACGGCAAGTCCGGTCTGTCCAGGGAGCGGCTGCTGGAGGATCCCGAGCTGCTGGCCGCCGTCCAGAAGGCGGTGGACGACGGCAACGCGGCCGTCTCCCGTGCGGAGTCGGTGCGCAAGTTCCGCCTCCTGGCCACCCAGTTCACCGAGGACTCGGGCCATCTGACGCCCTCGATGAAGCTCAAGCGCGGTGTGGTCGCCAAGGACTTCGCGCAGGAGATCGAGGCGCTGTACGCGTGAGGCTTCCGCGACGCCGCGCGGCGTCGCGGAAGCGCGGGCGCACCGGGACGCACACGGACCGCCCCGGTCCGGACGGAGGACTTCCGTCCGGACCGGGGCGGTTCGGCGTACGCCCCCTCCCCGGGGCGGGCTCCGGCCGGGTCCGGGAGACGCGCGGCGTCGCGGGCGGTACGGCTAGTGCCGCGTCGGCCAGGGTTCACCCCGCTCGCCGCCTCCCCCGGCCTCCGGCCGGGGGTGCCCCCATGCCGCGTTGGCCGAAAGCCCAGGTAGGACAAGTACATGCGGCTTCCGGCCGTCTTGCGATCGCGTCCCCTCGGCCCTGCGGGCCTGGGGGCCCCAGCACCTGGGGGTGCCCCCGGCCGGAGGCCGGGGGAGCCTCGCTACCGGGCAAACCCTGACTGACGCGGCACTAGAGCAGTGCCCGCAGCCGCTCGGCCAGCAGGTCCCAGCGCCAGCGCTCCTCGACCCACTCGCGGCCGCGCTCGCCCATCCGGCGGCGCAGCGCGGGGTCCTTGAGCAGGTTCACGATGCGGTCGGCCGTCTCCGCGGCCGCCTCGCCGCCGGGTGCGCCGCCGCGCACCACCCAGCCGGTCTCCCCGTCCAGCACGGCGTCGGGAGCGCCGCCGGAGTCGCCGGCGACGACCGGCAGCCCGGTCGCCGACGCCTCCAGGTAGACGATGCCGAGCCCCTCCACGTCGAGTCCGCCGCGGCGGGTGCGGCAGGGCATGGCGAAGACGTCGCCCGCGCCGTAGTGGGCGGGCAACTCCTCCCACGGCACCGCCCCGGTGAAGCGGACCGAGCCGGCCACACCGGTCTCCTGCGCCAGCTTCCGCAGCGCCTGCCCGTACGGCCCGCCGCCGACGATCAGCAGCACCGCGTCGGGCACCTCGGCCAGGATCCGCGGCATGGCGCGGACGAGGGTGTCCTGGCCCTTGCGCGGCACCAGCCGCGAGACGCACACCACGACCGGCCGGCCGGCCAGACCCAGCCGCTCCCGTACGGCGTCGCCGCCGGAGCCGGGGTGGAAGGTCTTCTCGTCGACGCCCGGCGGCAGATGGACCATCCGCGCCGCCGCCTCCCCGGTGAGCGCGGAGGCTATCCGGGAGCGGGTGTACTCGCCGAGGTAGGTGAGGGTGTCGGTGCCCTCGCCAATGCGCCGCAGCAACTGCCGGGCGGCCGGCAGCCCGGCCCAGCCGGCCTCGTGGCCGTGGGTGGTCGCCACCAGCCGCCGCGCCCCCGCCCGGCGCAGCGCGGGGGCCATCAGCCCCAGCGGCGCCGCCGCCCCGAACCACACCGACGTACAGCCGTGTTCGCGCAGGAGCGAGACCGCGCGGCGCGTCACGCGCGGGGTCGGCAGGAGCATGGTCGTGGAGTCGCGCACGACGGTGAAGGGCTGCTCCGCGTCGAAGCGCGCGATGGCCTCGGCGCCCTCCCGGCCGCGCTTCCAGGTCGAGGCGTAGACGACGACCCGCTCCGGGTCCAGCCGCAGCGCCATGCTGTGCAGGAAGGCCTGGATGCCGCCTGGCCGGGGCGGGAAGTCGTTGGTGACGATCAGGGTCTTGTCCATCGCCGCCGACAGTACCCGCTGCCCTCGGGGCGCCGGGGCGGCACCCGGTACGGTCGGTCCATGCGCCTTCTGATCGCGGCCTGGGCCGCCACCCGGACCGTGCTGCTCCTGTGCGTGTTCAAGGTGATAGCGGTGCCTGGGCCGGACGTCACCAGTGACGTCTCGGTGATCTACCAGGGCTGGTACCGGGTGCTGAGCACCGGCGTGTTCCCGCCGGACGACGTCACCTGGCAGTACCCGCCCGCCGCGGCGCTGGCGATCCTCTCCCCCGCGCTGCTGCCCTTCCTGGAGTACCCGTCCGCGTTCTACGTGCTGGCCTGCGCCGCCGACGCCGCCGCGTTCGCGCTGCTGCTGTACGCCTCCCGGCGCGGCGCCGGGCCGGAGCGCGGCCGCGCGGGAGCGTGGGTGTGGGTGGCCGGGGTGCCGCTGCTGGGCCCGACGGTGTACGCCCGCTACGACCTGATGGTCACGGCCGTCGCGGTCGCCGCGCTGCTGGCGCTGTCGCGCAGCCCGCGCACGGCCGGGGCGCTGGCGGCCTTCGGTGCGCTGCTGAAGGTGTGGCCCGCGCTGCTGCTGGTGGGCACGCCGCGCGGGCGCGTCACCCGCGCCGTCTGGGGCGCGGCCGTGGCGGCGGCCCTGGTGCTGACCGCCGCGTTCGCCGCCGCCATGCCCGGCGCGCTGGACTTCCTCACCCACCAGCGCGACCGCGGCACCGAGGTCGAGTCGGTGGGCGCGCTGGTCTTCCATGTGGCGCGGCACTTCGGCTGGGAGGGGCAGGTGCTGCTGAACTACGGCTCGGTGGAGTTCCTGGGCCCGTACGTGGACCTGGTGAGCACCGCGGCGCTGCTGTGCACCGCCGCCGCCTTCGGCTGGATGCTGCGGTGGCGGCTGCGCGCGGTGGAGTGGACGGCCTCCACCGCGGCGGACGCCGCGTTCGCCGCGGTGCTGCTGTTCACCGTCACCAGCCGGGTCATCAGCCCGCAGTACATGGTCTGGCTGGTGGGCCTGGCGGCGGTGTGCGTGACGCTGCGCGCCGGACGTCAGGGGCTGCCCGCCGTGCTGGTGGTCGTGGCGACGGGGGTGACGCTGCTGGAGTTCCCCCTCAACTTCGGCAGCGTGGTGGCGAGCGACGCCCTGGGCATCACACTGCTGGTGGTGCGCAACGGACTGCTGGTCGCCGCCGCGTTGCTGGCCTGCGCCCGGCTGTGGCGCACGACGGTGACCGAGCCCCTGCGCCGTACGGCGGGGGCCCCCGGGGACGGCAGGGGCGGCGGAGGGGACGGGGACGGGCGCGGCGGGGACGCGAAGGCTCCGGAGCCGGAGGGCGGACTGGTCTCCCGGTGAGACGGCCCGTACGGCGCCCGCGGCGCCGCCGCGGGCGCTACCGTCCTCCCAGCTCCCGCCGTACGTACTCGCGCCAGCGCTCGGTGAGCCCGTCCATGCCGGTGCCGAGCACCTCGCGGACCACCGGGTCCATGTCCCCGCCGGACCCGCCCACCGCCAGGTACAGCTCGACCAGCTTCTCCTCGCCCCACCGCTGCGCCACCATCCGGCACAGCAGCCAGCCGCTCTCGTAGGAGCGGGCGAGCCGGTCGGCGTCCCCGGCGAAGGCGAACTCCTCGTCCGTGGGCAGCCGGCGGGGCACCTCGCCGTCGCGGACGGCGTCGGTCAGCAGGGGGGCGATCCGGGCGGGCGACCGGTCCACCCCCCGGTAGGCGGCCCAGTCCGCGAAGCCCTCCGACAGCCACAGCGGGGTGGACCCGGTGGTGTGCTCGCGGGTGGCCACATGGGTGACCTCGTGGGTCATGACGATCCTCCGCCCCTCCTCGCCCAGCAGCCAGTAGGCCTCCGGGTTGACCACGATCCGCTCGGCGGGGGCCGCGCTCCGTCCGCCCGCCTCCCCGGTGGTGACGGCGGCGATGCCGCGGTAGGAGGAGGGCGGGCCGCCCAGGAGGCCGGCCATCCGCTCCAGTGTGGCGGGGGCCTGGACCAGCACCCGGCGCGGCCAGTCGCGCGGCCAGGCCTCGTCCGCGCCGGGGACCGCCCGGTCGGCGTCCTCCGCCAGGGCGCGCAGGTCGAACTCCGGGCGGCCGACCCCCAGTACCAGGCTCCGCTCGCCGCGCACGAGGGTCATCTCGCCCTGTTCCCAGAGCTGCTGGGTGCCGCGACGGCCACCGGACCCGCCGTCGCCGTCGCCGTCGGAGGAGACGTACCAGCGGCCCTCCCGCTCGGTGAGGGTCAGGTACTCCACGTCCCGCACCGGTGCGGGGTCGTAGCCCTCGATCCGGTAGCGCAGTTCGGCCCGGACCGCGATCCGCCGGGGGCCGGCTCCCCCGTCCGCCGGCAGCGGGAAGGCGTCCTCGCCGGTGTCGGTGACTCGGTAGGACCAGTGGTCGATCGGCAGCCGGGCGAGATTGCCGAACACCGTGCGCTGGGCCTTCCGGTAGCCGTCCGCACGGGGGTCGACGGTGGCCAGGTAGGCCTCGCGGTCGCCGGTGAGGACGGCCTCGGCCTGGCGGTCCAGCACCGCCTGGAGCAGTCCACGCTCCGCGGCGCCGTCCCGGTCCCGCTCCACGCAGCCCGGCTGGAACGCCAGCAGCACGGCCACCAGTACGGCCGGTACCGCCGACGCCCTCCGCCACCCGCGTGTCACACCGCCGATCGTACGGCCCCGGCCCGGGGCGCGCGGAGCAGCGGGCCCGGAGACGGGGCCGGGACCGGGAGCGGTCTCAGGGCCGGACCACGGCGGCGACCGGCATCATCCCGACCGGGTCGTACCGCACCCGCGCCCCGGGGCGCGGGGCGTGGACGACCTGCCCGCCGCCGACGTACATCCCCACGTGGCTGGCGTCGGACCGGTAGACCACCAGATCGCCGGGGAGCGCCTGGTCCAGCGGTACGTGCCGTCCGGCGTGCAGCTGTCCCTGCGAGGTGCGCGGCAGGAAGACCCCGGCCCGTGCGTACGCCCAGGAGGTCAGCCCGGAGCAGTCGAAGGCGTGGGGGCCGGCCTGGCCCCAGGCGTACGGCGCTCCGACCGCCCCGCGCGCCGCGGCGACCGCCGCGGCGGCCCGCGACGAGGGGGCCTGCGACGAGGGGGCCTGCGACGAGAGGGCCGGCTCCATCGGCGCACCGGGACGTCCGGCGTCGCGCGAGGCGTGCCCGCGGGCGGCGCGCTCCTCGGGCGGGAGCCGGTTGAGCAGCCGCTGGGCGGCCGCGAGCTTGCGCTGCACGGCCTCGCGGTGCTCGCCCAGGGCCTCGCGCCGGCGCCGCAGTTCGGCGAGTTTCCCGCCGGCCTCGGTGCGCTGCTGCTCCAGCGCGCGCACCGCGCCCCGGAACGCCTTGAGCTTGGCCGCCTGGCGGCTGTTGATCCGGTCGAGGGTGGCGGCCTTGGCGAGGTACTCCTCCGGCCCCTCGGACAGGAGCAGCGCCAGCGACGGGTCGATGCCGCCTGAACGGTACTGCGCGCTCGCCAGGGAGCCCAGGTCCCCGCGCATCCGGTTGACCCTGGCCTGGTCGCGGGCGGCTCCGTCCTGGGCCCGCTCGACCTGCTCGCGCAGCTCCTCCACTCGTTCGGAAGCCGTGTTGTAGCGCTCGGTGGCCCGCTCCGCGTCGGCGTAGAGCCGGTCCACCCGCGCGCTCAGCGCGGCCGGGGCCGGGCCGCCCGCGGGGTCCGCTCCCGCCGGGGCCGCCGTCAGCACCGCCGCCGCGCCCGCGGCGGCGGACAGCGCGGTGACCCTGGTGCCCAGCCCGAAGAGGCCGGACAGGCCGGAGGAGGGGGCGCGCCGGCGGGAGCCGGGACGGTGGGGGGCGTGTCGGGGCGAAGGCTGCGAGACCACGGCGGAACCGCTCTCCCTTCCGCTTCGAGGACGGTGGCCGCCGACAGTAGCGCCACAAACACGCTCCGTTCACGGACCGCCGCACCGCCCATCGCACGGTGTCCCTCTCCGGACACGGAGGAGCGGCGCAGGTCGGAACCAGGTCAAGGGCCTGGTCAGGGCCGGGCCGGCGGCGGGAGGCGGAGGAGGGCGACGAAAAGCCTCCCCCGCCGGGATTCACCCGTACGGAGGAGGCTTGAGAGGCGGAGGTGACGGCCGGTCAGACGCGCACGCCGAACATGAACGGCATGTTGTTGATCGACTCGTAGCGCACGTTGGCGCCGGGCTTCGGGGCGTGCAGGATCTGCCCGTTGCCCGCGTAGAGGCCGACGTGGTGCAGGTCGTTGTAGAAGAAGACCAGGTCACCGGGGGCGAGCTGGCTCTGGGAGATGCGGGTGCCCGCGTTCGCCTGGGACTGCGAGGTGCGCGGCAGGGAGACGCCGGCCTGGCTGTAGGCCCAGGAGGTCAGCCCGGAGCAGTCGAAGGAGCTCGGGCCGGTCGCGCCCCAGACGTAGGGGGAGCCGAGCTTGGACTTGGCCGCGCCCAGGGCGGCCGAGGCCCGCTGCGTGGCGGAGGCCGAGCTGCCGAGGTCCACACGGGACGAGGAGGCGCGGTTGGCGCGCTCCTCCTCCCTGGCGAGCTCGGCGCGCTCCTGCGCGGTGAGGGTGTTCAGCAGCCGCTGGGCCTCGGCGAGCTTGCCCTGGATCTTCTTCTTCCTGTCGCCGAGTTCCTTGCGGGTGTCCTCCAGGTCCTTCAGCTTCTCGGAGGCCTCCTCGCGCTGCTGCGAGAGGGTCCGCTGCTTGGACTGGATCTTCTTCAGCGCGCCGGCCTGCTTGCTGCTGAGCTGGTCGAGCGCGGAGGCCTTGGCCAGGTAGCTGTCGGGGTCGGAGGAGAGGAACAGCTGCAGGGAGGGGTCGAGACCGCCGGAGCGGTACTGGGCCGTGGCCATCGAACCGAGGCTGTCACGCAGGTCGTTCAGCTCTCCCTGACCGCTTGCGACGCTGTCCTGGAGGTTGTCGACCTGCTTCTGCAGCTTCTCCTGCTTCTCCTTCGCGCCGTTGTACTTCTCCGTGGCGTGCTCGGCCTCTTCGTAGAGCTTGTCGACCTTGGCCTTGACCTCGTCCTTGGTCGGCTTGGGGTCGGCCTGGGCCGTCTGGGATGTCAGTGCGACCGCCGCCGCTGCGGTCGCGGTGAGCACGGTCACACGTGCGCGGTTCGGCTGCTTGGGTCGACGGTGGGACGCCACTGGGGCGAGCTCCTTCTTCCTCAGCCGCCTGCCGGGAGTGGCCGGGACGGCCATCCGGCTCCGCGATGAGCGCCGCGGATTCGGCGGTTCCTCCGCTGTCACCCCGGTTGGGTGATCAACTGCGCAGAGGTTCGGGCCAGACACTAGCCATGCGGGGTGATCGCTTCAAATCCTCATAGGAAAAATCTCGCCCGTCGGCCACATCCTTTACCATCGCTCCACTGTCGGCTACCGCGGCCTGACGCTGAGTACCGCCCCGGACGGACATTCCGGGCACGCGCGGGAAGGTGACGGAGCGTCCGCCGCGGGGCCGGACGGCGCGCGTGGGCCTCAGGTGCGGCCGAGCCTGCGCAGCAGCAGCACCGACGCCACCGGACGGGCTCCGGCCGCGGCCACCCCGTCGGCCACCTCGCGGTCGGCGGAGACGACGACCACCGGGCGGCCGGGCGGCTCGGCGCGCACCAGACGCCGGATCAGCTCGTCGGCGGTCTGCCCGGGTTTGCTGAACAGCACCCGCACTCCCCGCGGCGGCGCCAGCAGCACCGGGGCCGACAGCTCCGCCCCGTCGAAGACACAGGTCACCTCGGCGCCGGTCTGGGCGGCCAGCCCCGCCAGTCCGCCCAGCAGCCGCAGCCGCTGCTTCTCCAGGGGCAGCGACGGATAGCCGGTCTTGGTGACGTTGTAGCCGTCCACCACCAGGTGCGCCTGGGGCAGTGCCAGCAACTGGTCCAGCAGTGCGGGGTCCTCCTCGGACAGGGCCCGCCGGGCGATGTCCTTCGGCGTCATCCGGCCCGGCTCGACCGCGTCCACGGTCTCGGCCGGACGGTGCGTGAGGGGCGGAAGGGCCAGTTCGCGCCGCAGCCCCTGGGCGGCGTCCAGCACCGTGTCCAGCAGCAGCCGCAGGCGCATGTCCTCCACGCTGCGCCCCTCGCGCACCGCGCGGCGGCCGGCCTCCAGAGCCGCCTCGGCCTCCGCCAGCCGCGACCGCAGCCGGCGCGCCTCGCTCTCGGCGGCGGCCTTCTCCGCGGCGGCCGCGGCCCGCGCCTCCTCCAGTTCGGCCCGCGCCTTGCGCACCGCGGCCTCGCCGCGCTTGACGTCGCTGAGCGCGCTGCGCAGCCTGCGGTGCAGGGAGTCGGTCTCCTTGCGGGCGGCGTCCAGCTCCGCGCGGAGTTCCTCGGTGTGGGCGCGCTCGGCGGCCCGGGCCCGCGCCAGTTCCTCGCGGAGCCGGGCCAGTTCCCGCTCCGCCTCCTCGCCGGCGCGTTCGGCCTGCGTCCGCTGGGCCTCCTCGGTCGCGGCGACGACGAGCTTGGCCCAGCCCTCCGGCCGCAGCACGTAGGCGACCGCGGCCACGTCCACGGGATCGGCGGCGGCCGGGAACGTACCGCTCCGGACGGACGCGGCCAGTTCCGGCAGCGCCTCGCACAGCCGGTCGGCGATGCGCTGCCGGAAGGCCGGGTCGCTCTCCAGGGCGGCGGCCATCGCGTTGCCCGCGAACCTGACCCGCCGCTGGGGGGTGAAACGGGCGTACTGCCGCAGGGGGACGGGGAGTTCGGCGACGGTGAGGCCGCCGAGCGCGTCACCCGTCAGCGCCACCACCCGGCGGCGCACCTTCTCGGGCAGCGGGCGGTCGAGCGCCTCCTCGCCGGGCTCACCCGGTCCGCGCTCACCACCCGTCCGTTCCACCACGGTTCACACCCGCCCGTCGTCACACCTGCGCGCCGGAGCTGGGGCGGTCCACCAGTTCGACCTGGTCCACCGCGTTGCACCAGCGACAGCGCACCGACTCGATCGTCTCACTGAGCACCTTGCGTTCCTCCACCCTCGGTTCCCCGGCCAGGTCCAGATGGACGTACTCCACCACCTTGCTGGAGCGCGTCACATCGAAGCGGGTGAGGTTGCCGCACATCGTGCAGCGCCACCGCGATCCTTCGTTCGGTCGGGGAACCGGCATCATCCTGTCCTCTCCTCGGTCTTCCCGCGCCGCCGGCGCCGGCGGCGCGTCCACTGCCGCGTCCTGTCTGGGTCCTGCCGTCTTCCTGCCGCTCCGCCGTCCCCCGGCGCTCCCCGGTACCCGGGTGCCCCGGACGCCGGAAGGTGCTCACGTGGTGCGCGTACCCCGGGCGTCCGGCCGGGGGTATCCCCGCAACCCTACGGCCTGGCGGCCGTCCGGCGCGCCGCGGCGGGGGCCCGTATAGGCTCCGGCGCCGCCCGCGGGGCCGGCCCGTCCCCGCGCCCGTGGGCCCGCCGCCGGCGGCGGCTACAGTGAGCGGGCCGGTTCCGCCCCTGGTGGGACCACGAGAGCGAAAGGCCCGCCGAGGCGCCGCCGCGGCCCCTCCCCCGAAGAAGGGAAAACCGTGATCACCTCGATCGTGCTCATCAGGACCAGCACCGACCGCATCCCGGAGATCGCCGAGCAGATCGCCGCGCTGGAGGGGGTCAGCGAGGTCTACTCGGTGACCGGCGCCCACGATCTGATCGCCATGGTGCGCGTGGCCCGGCACGACGATCTCGCGGAGGTCATCCCGGGCCGCATCAGCAAGGTTCCCGGTGTGGAGTCCACCGAGACCCACATCGCCTTCAGGACCTACTCCCAGCACGACCTGGAGGCCGCGTTCGCCATCGGGCTCGATTCCTGAGCCCCGCGGGCCGCCGGAGGCGGCCGGTCGCGCGGGCCTCCGGAAACGGCCCCGGCACACGCGGTGTGCCGGGGCCGCGCCGTCCACCCCTCCCGGCGGCCCGCCGGGGCCCCCACCGGGCTCCCCGCGGGCTCCGGCCACCCCCGCGCTCCCCGGGGGCGGGGGGCGCGGCCTCAGGCGTTGCTGGCCGCCACCCAGCGCTCCAGCGCCGCCCTGGCCGCGCCGGAGTCGATGGAGTGGGCGGCCCGCTCCATGCCCGCGGCGATCTGCTCGGCCAGCGGCGCCCCGGTGGGCTCCAGGGCGGCCAGGGCGGCCGCGGAGTTCAGCAGTACGGCATCCCGCACCGGCCCCCTCTCCCCCTCCAGCAGCCGCCGGGCCACATCCGCGTTGTGGGCGGCGTCCGCACCGCGCAGCGCCTCCAGCGGCACCAGGGGGACGCCGACGTCGCGCGGGTCGAAGGTCTCGGCGCGGACCTCGCCGCCCCGGACCACCCACACCGTCGAGGTGCCCGTCACCGTCAGCTCGTCCAGGCCGTCGTCGCCGCGGAAGACCAGCGCGGAGGTGCCCCGCTCGGCGAGCACGCCCGCCATGATCGGCGCCATCCGGGCGTCGGCGACACCGGTGGCCTGGGCCTTCACCCGGGCCGGGTTGGTCAGGGGGCCGAGGAAGTTGAAGGTGGTCGCCACGCCCAGCTCCCTGCGGGCGGCGGCCACGTGGCGCAGCGCGGGGTGGAACCTCACCGCGAAGCAGAAGGTGATCCCGGCCTCGCTCGCGACCTCGGCGACCCGCGCGGGGGTGAGGTCCAGGTTGACGCCCAGCTTCTCCAGGACGTCCGAGGAACCGGAGGCGCTGGAGGCCGCGCGGTTGCCGTGCTTGACCACGCGCGCGCCGGTGCCGGCCACCACGATCGCGGACATCGTCGAGATGTTCACCGTTCTGGCCCGGTCGCCGCCGGTGCCGACGATGTCGACGGACGGGCCGGGCACCTCGATCACGTTGGCGTGCGCGTACATCGCGCGGACCAGCCCGGTGACCTCGTCGACCGTCTCGCCCTTGGCGCGCAGCGCCACCGCGAACCCGGCGATCTGGGCGTCGGTCGCCTCGCCGCGCATGATCTGGTCCATCGCCCAGGCGGTGCTCCCGGCGGGCAGGTCCTCACCGGCCAGCAGGGCGCTCAGCACGTCCGGCCAGGTGCGCGCCGCCACGGTGTCGCCTCCGGTGGTCGTAGCAGCGCTCATGGGAATCACTCCTGGCGTGGTCGGATGCGGGGGCGGCCGGATCGGCTCGGCGGCCCGCGGCCAGCCTAACGGCGCGCGGCGGCGTCCACGGCCGCTGCCCGCAGTCCGGACAGCCCCCTCCCCCCCCCCCCGCAACGCCGAGGGCCCCGGCCCTCCCTCGGGAGGACCGGGGCCCGGGGTGTGGCGACACCCGGTACCGGACTCGGCGGCCCTGTCTCAGTGGCCGTGGCCGTGGCCGCTGGTGAGCTCCTTGAACTCCTCCGCGGTCGGCTTGGGGATCTGGCTGCCCTCGCCGTAGTAGCCCCGGCTGAGCCTGGCGCGGAGCTTCTGGACGGGGCCGATCTTGCGCCGTACGCCGTTCTCGTCCGTCTCCGGGCCGATCTCCAGCGGCTTGTGCTGCTCGTGCGCGGTGAGCGTGTGCAGCTGCTCCTGGGAGAGCGGCTCGTGCACCTCGACGAACTCACCGTGCGGCAGCCGCTTGATGATGCCGCTCTCGCGTCCGTGCAGCACCTTCTCGCGGTCGCGCCGCTGCAGCCCCAGGCAGATCCGCCTGGTGACGATGAAGACGACCACCGGCAGCACGAAGAAGCCGATCCGGACGACCCAGGTGATGGCGTTGATCGACAGGTGGAAGTGGGTCGCCCACAGGTCGTTGCCGCCACCGACCAGCAGCAGGAAGTACAGGCTGATCCAGGCCGCGCCGAACGCGGTGCGCGTCGGGGCGTTGCGCGGGCGGTCCAGGATGTGGTGCTCGCGCTTGTCGCCGGTGATCCAGGACTCGATGAACGGGTACACCGCGATCGAGGTGAGGACCAGCGGGAAGATGATCACCAGCGGGATGGCCACGCCCAGGTTGAGGGTGTAGCCGCCGGGCAGCACCATCTCCCACGCGGGCATCGCGCGGATCAGCCCCTCGGAGAAGCCCATGTACCAGTCGGGCTGCGCGTTGGTGGACACCTGGTCCGGCCGGTACGGGCCCAGCACCCAGACCGGGTTGATGGTGAACGTCGCGGCGATGACCGCGATGACGCCGAAGACCAGGAAGAAGAAGCCTCCCGCCTTGGCCATGTAGACCGGCAGCAGCGGCATGCCGACGACGTTCTTCTCGGTCCGTCCGGGACCGGCGAACTGGGTGTGCTTGTGGTAGAAGACCAGGATCAGGTGGGCCACCACCAGGCCCAGCATGATGCCGGGCAGCAGCAGGATGTGGGCCACGTAGAACCGCGGGATGATGTCCGTTCCCGGGAACTCCCCTCCGAAGAGGAAGAAGGAGAGGTAGGTGCCGACCACCGGCACGGACAGGACCGCGCCCTCCATGAAGCGGACACCGGTGCCCGAGAGCAGGTCGTCCGGCAGGGAGTAGCCGGTGAAGCCGGTGAACATGCCCAGCACCAGCAGCAGGAAGCCGAACAGCCAGTTGATCTCACGCGGCTTGCGGAACGCGCCGGTGAAGAAGACGCGCATCATGTGGACGAACATGCCCACCAGGAACATCAGCGCGGCCCAGTGGTGGATCTGCCGCATGAGCAGACCGCCGCGGACGTCGAAGCTGATGTCCAGGGTCGAGGCGTACGCCTCCGACATGTGCACGCCCTGCATGGGCACGTAGGCGCCGTGGTACTCCACCTCGCCCATGCTCGGGTTGAAGAACAGCGTCAGGTAGACACCGGTCAGGATGATGATGATGAAGGTGTAGAGGCAGATCTCTCCGAGCATGAAGGACCAGTGGTCCGGAAAGATCTTCCGCATGTTGGCCTTGGCCAGGCTGTAGACGCCCAGCCGGCCGTCGGCCCAGTCCGCGACCCGCTCGCCGGCGGGCGCCTTGCCCCGTCGCTTCGGGGCGTCGCCTGCAGTACTCATCCGCGCTCCCAGAAGCTCGGGCCGACGGGCTCCGCGAAGTCGTCCTGCGCCTCGAGGTAGCCGTCTTCGTTGACACTGATCCGCAGCTGCGGCAGGGGGTGGCCGGCCGGACCGAAGATCACCCGCGCGCCGTCGGCCAGGTCGAACGTCGACTGGTGGCACGGGCACAGCACGTGGTGGGTCTGCTGCTCGTACAGGGTGACCGGGCAGCCGACGTGGGTGCAGATCCTGGAGTAGGCCACGATGCCCTCGTGGGACCAGTCCAGCTCCTGCTTGTCCTTGATGTCCTTCGGCTCCAGGCGCACCAGCATGACCGCGGCCTTGGCGATCTCCGCCATGAACTCGTGGGTGCCCTCCTCCAGGCCCTGGGGCTTGGCGAAGACCAGGGAGCCGACGGTGATGTCCTCGGGACGCAGCGGCTCGTCGGTGTTCTGGTTGACGAGCAGCTTGCCCTTCTCCCAGGCGGTGTGGCGCAGCTTGTCCTCGGGCAGCGGACCGAGGTCGCGCAGCAGCACCACGCCGGACAGCGGCACCACGGCCAGCGCGCCGAACATGGTGTTGCGGATCAGCTTGCGGCGTCCGAGCTGCGACTCCTTGGCGCCCTGGGCGAAGTCGGCCAGGACCTGCGTACGGGTCGGCTCGTCCGCCTCGATCGGGTGACGCTCGCCGATCAGCTCGTGGTCCGACATCAGCGTGCGGGCCCAGTGAACCGCGCCGGCGCCGATGCAGAACATGGCGATGCCCAGCGTCATGCCAAGCGAGAAGTTCAGGGCGCTGATCTCACCGAGCGGCCAGATGAAGACGTACTGGTCGATCGGGAAGATCACATAGGAGGCGATGAAGCCGATGGTGGCCAGGATCGAGACCGTGAACAGCAGGGCGACGGTGCGCTCGGAACGCTTGGCGGCCCGCTCGTCGATGTCCTGGACACGCGGCTCGTGGGGCGGCAGCCCCGGGTCGGCGAACGGGTTCTGCGCCCTGGTCGCCGCCTCGCCGTGGGTGCTCTCGCGCCCTTCCGGCAGGTTCTCGTCTGGCACGTCGTGGGATCCGGTGTGGCTACTCATGACTTCCTGGCCTTGGCGGTACGCGCCGCGACCCACACGGCGACGCCGATCAGAAGAGCGAGGACGATCGTCCACGCGAACATGCCTTCGGCGACCGGGCCGAAGCCGCCCAGCTTGAAGCCGCCGGGAGACTTCGCGTCCTCACCCTGGACATCGTTGACGTAGGCGATGATCTCCCGCTTCTCCTTCTCGGGCAGCACCGAGTCGGGGAAGGCGGGCATGTTCTGCGGGCCGGTCAGCATCGCCTCGTAGATGTGCTTGTCGGAGACACCGTCGAGCGAGGGAGCGTACTTGCCGTTGGTGAGGGCGCCGCCCTCACCGGTGAAGTTGTGGCACTGCGCGCAGTTGGTGCGGAACAGCTCGCCACCCGCGGCGCTGTTCGCGCCCGCGGGGTCGTACTGCTCCTCGGTCGGGATGCTCGGACCGGGGCCCAGCGAGGCGACGTACGCCGCGAGCTGGTCGATCTGCGCCTGCGTGTAGACCTGCGGCTTCTTGGGCGCCTGGGCGCCCGGGGACTGGGCCGGCATACGGCCCGTGCCCACCTGGAAGTCCACGGCCGCGGCGCCGACGCCCACGAGGCTGGGACCGTCGCTCGTGCCCTGGCCGCCGGTTCCGTGGCAACTGGAGCAGCCGGTGGCGTAGAGCTTCTTGCCCTCCTCGATGGCGAGGGACTGCGAAGCCGTGGTCTCGGCCTTCGCCTCGTCCGCGGGGGCGAACGCGGCGTACAGCCCCCCGGTGGCCGCCAGCGCGAAGAGTAGGACGACGAGCGCCGCCAGCGGATGGCGCCGTCGTGCGGAGAGCTTTTTCACGGATTACCCCGGTGTCAGGATCTTCTGCGTCGATGCTTCTGGCTGTACTGCCTGATCACTTGATCAGGTAGATGGTGGCGAAGAGGCCGATCCAGACGACATCGACGAAGTGCCAGTAATAGGACACCACGATGGCCGCGGTGGCCTGGTGGTGCGTGAAGCGCCGTGCCATGTACGTCCTGCCGAGGACGAACAGGAAGGCGATCAGGCCGCCCGTCACGTGGAGGCCGTGGAAGCCGGTGGTCAGGTAGAACGCCGACCCGTACGGCCCCGAGGAGATGGAGACGCCCTCGTGGACCAGCTCGGTGTACTCGAAGACCTGGCCGCCGATGAAGATCGCACCCATGATGAACGTGATCACGAACCACAGGCGCAGCCTCTTCACGTCACCGCGCTCGGCGGCGAAGACGCCCAGCTGGCAGGTCAGGGAGGAGAGCACCAGGATCGTGGTGTTCGTCGCCGCGAACGGGAGGTTCAGGATGTCCGCCCGTTCCGTCCAGTATTCGGCTCCCGTCACCGACCGGAGGGTGAAGTACATCGCGAAGAGGGCCGCGAAGAACATCAGCTCGGAACTCAACCAGATGATGGTTCCGACGCTGGTGAGGTTCGGCCTGTTGACCGACGGGTGCGCGTGCCCGGTATCTACTGCTGTTGCTGTCGCCACGCCGACATTATGTCGGTCGCTTATCCGGCCCTCACCCCGGGGGGTCCTGTTCGGTGTGTCAACCGCCCATGTCCTGCTCAGACGGCCCATCCCCGGGCCTTCCGGATCCCTGACGCGACGGGCCGGGACGGAGTAGCATCCGCCAACGACGGCATACGCGGCCCGCAGGTCCGTGGCTCCACGGACCCGTGGACCTCTGAGCCACCCCGAGCCACCCCGAGACACCCCGAGACGCCCTTGGCGGGCGTCCCCGAGGACACGGAGGAACCATGCAGCCGACCGCCACGGTGCTGGTCTACAGCGACGACGCCAACACCCGCGAGCAGGTGCGGCTGGCCGCCGGGCGCCGACCGGCCGCCGACGTGCCGCCGGTCCAGTACGTGGAGTGCGCCACGCTTCCCGCCGTGCTCACGGCCCTGGAGGAGGGCGGCATCGACGTCTGCGTCCTGGACGGCGAGGCGGTGCCCGCCGGCGGGATGGGCGTGTGCCGCCAGATCAAGGACGAGATCTTCGACTGCCCGCCCGTACTGCTGCTGATCGGCCGCCCGCAGGACGCCTGGCTGGCGACCTGGAGCCGGGCGGAGGCCGCCGTCGCGCACCCGGTGGACCCGGTGCTCCTGGCCGACGCCCTGGCCGGACTGCTGCGCCGCGACGAGCACGCGGCCGCCTGAGAGGCCGCCCGCGGGCAGGGGCCGCCGCCGGTACCCCGGGGTGCCGGCGGCGGCCCCTGCCTCTTTCGGGTGATCTCTGCTCCTTCCGGGTCCTCCCGGCCTGTCAGCTCAGGGCGCTGCCCTCGCGCCACTTTTCCCAGGAGAGGTTCCAGTCGCCGAGGCCGTTGCCGAAGGCCGGCATCCTCGGCCCGTCCCCTCCCACATGCCGGACGATGTCGCCCTGGCGGACGTTGTCGAAGAACCAGCGGGCGTTCTCCGCGCTCATGCCCGTGCAGCCGTGGCTGACGTTCTCCCTGCCGTGGTGCGCCGCCGACCAGGGCGCGGCGTGGACGAACTCGCCGCTGTCGGTGAGCTGCACGGCCCACTGGACGTCCAGGTCGTAGGACTCGGCGCTGCCCGCCGGGATGCCGATGCTGGTGCCGGTCATGCGTACGGCGGCCTGCCGGCCGAGCACCACCTTGACGCCCTCGCGGGTGCGGAACCCGGGCTTGCCGGTGGTGACCGGGATGGTCCGGACGGCCTCGCCGTTCCTGCTGACGGTCATGCTCGTGTCGTCGATGTCCACGACGGCCTCGACGCGGTCGCCGGTCCGGATGCGCACCGGTTCCGCCTTCCCGCCGCGCAGCCCGTCCCTGATCCACACGCCCTCCAGGCTGCCGCGCACCTCGACGGTGGCGTGCGCGGGCCAGTAGGAGCGCGGGCGGTAGTGGAGCGTGTGGTCGTCCATCCAGCGCCAGGAGCCCTCGACGGCGGGCGAGGACTCCACCGTCAGCGCGCGTTCCACGATCGCTCGCTGACGGGCGTCCCTGACCGGCCGGCTGAGTTCGGCGGTGATGGGCTGGCCGACGCCGTAGGTGCCGTCGTCCGGCCCGAGGTCCACCTCCAGCCTCTTGCCGCCGGTCGCCGGCCGGGTGGTGAGTTCGGCGGTGCGGCGGCCGGGGGAGCCGTCGCCGCGCTCGGTGCTGACGACGACGGTGTAGCGCATGGCACCGGCCGGCGGGGTGTCGCTGCGCCAGCGGGAGCCGTCGGCGGTGAGCGCGCCCTCCAGGCGGCGGCCCGTCGCGTCGACCGCGCGGACGTCCGTGATGCGGTTGCCGTCGCGGGCGGTGATCTCCAGGGGCTTGTCCGGATCCGCGGCACGGTCCTTCCCGCCGGTGTTCAGCGAGACGTGCGCGGTGGCGTCGTAGGGGGCCGCGTCCTGAGGCCGCTCGCCGCTGCTGCACGCGGCGGGTCCCACCGCGAGCGGCGCGAGTATCAGGAAGCAGATCATTGCCGTCCTGCGTGATCCACGACTCATGCTGCAACGGTAGGAACGCTGCTCGGATCGGACGAGCCGGATACGTACGAACGGGTCATCTCCGGAGTGTGTCCGGAGATGACCCGTGCGTAAGGGGGTAGGGCTACTGGTTCCCTACCGGTTCACTGGTTCTGGTTCTCGCCGTGGTAGTACTCCAGGACCCAGCCGAACAGGCCGATGAGCAGCAGCGGGGCGGAGATGTAGACCAGCCACCAGCCGATGGCCACCCCGAGGAAGGCGAACGCCCCGCCCGCGGCCAGGACCAGCGGCTGCCAGCTGTGCGGGCTGAAGAAGCCCAGCTCGCCGGCGTCGTCGGCGACGTCCGCGTCCTTGTTGTCCTGCGCCCCGGTGTCCACCCGCCGGGCGGTGAAGGCCAGGTAGTAGCCGACCATGATCGACAGGCCGAAGGCCATGAAGAGCGCCGTGGTGCCGACCGGCTCCTTGGCCCAGAAGCCGTAGATGACGGCGACGGCCAGGATGAAGACCGACAGCCAGATGAACATGCGTCCCTGGATCTTCACTTGCCGGCCTCCTTGGCACCGGAGAGGGCCGGGCCCTCGGGACCTTCGGTGTTCTCGAGCTGGTCGAGGGCCGCGATCTCCGGGTGGTGCAGGTCGAACGCCGGGGACTCGGACCGGATCCGCGGCAGGGAGACGAAGTTGTGCCGCGGCGGCGGGCAGGAGGTCGCCCACTCCAGCGAGCGGCCGTAGCCCCACGGGTCGTCCACGGCGACCTTCGGCGCGTACTTCGCCGTCTTCCAGACGTTGTAGAAGAACGGCAGCATCGACATGCCCAGCAGGAACGAGCTGATCGTCGAGAAGGTGTTGAGCGCGGTGTAGCCGTCGGCCGCCAGGTAGTCGGAGTACCGGCGCGGCATGCCCTCCGCGCCCAGCCAGTGCTGGACCAGGAAGGTGCCGTGGAAACCGATGAACAGCGTCCAGAAGGTGATCTTGCCGAGCCGCTCGTCGAGCATCTTCCCGGTGAACTTCGGCCACCAGAAGTGGAAGCCGGCGAACATCGCGAAGACGACCGTGCCGAAGACCACGTAGTGGAAGTGCGCCACCACGAAGTAGCTGTCGGAGACGTGGAAGTCCAGCGGCGGAGAGGCCAGGATGACGCCGGTCAGACCGCCGAAGAGGAAGGTGATCAGGAAGCCGACCGTCCACAGCATCGGCGTCTCGAAGCTCAGCGAGCCCTTCCACATCGTGCCCAGCCAGTTGAAGAACTTCACGCCGGTGGGCACCGCGATCAGGAACGTCATGAAGGCGAAGAACGGCAGCAGCACACCGCCGGTGACGTACATGTGGTGCGCCCACACGGTGATCGACAGACCCGCGATCGCGATCGTCGCGGCCACCAGGCCGATGTAGCCGAAGATCGGCTTGCGGCTGAAGACCGGGATGATCTCGGAGACGATGCCGAAGAACGGCAGCGCGATGATGTAGACCTCGGGGTGGCCGAAGAACCAGAACAGGTGCTGCCACAGCAGCGCCCCGCCGTTGGACGGGTCGAAGATGTGCGAGCCGAACTTGCGGTCGGCCTCCAGCGCGAAGAGCGCGGCGGCCAGCACCGGGAAGGCGAGCAGGACCAGGACACCGGTCAGCAGCACGTTCCAGGTGAAGATCGGCATCCGGAACATCGTCATGCCCGGGGCGCGCATGCAGATGATCGTGGTGATGAAGTTGACCGCGCCCAGGATCGTGCCGAAGCCGGAGAGGGTCAGACCCATGATCCACATGTCGCCGCCGACACCGGGGCTGTGGACGGCGTTGCTCAGCGGGGTGTAGGCGAACCAGCCGAAGCTGGCGGCACCGTTCGGGGTGAGGAAGCCGCCGACCGCGATGAGCGAGCCGAAGGAGTACAGCCAGTAGGCGAACATGTTCAGCCGCGGGAACGCCACGTCGGGCGCGCCGATCTGCAGCGGCATGATCCAGTTCGCGAAGCCGGCGAACAGCGGGGTGGCGAACATCAGCAGCATGATCGTGCCATGCATGGTGAACGCCTGGTTGAACTGCTCGTTCGACATGACCTGCAGGCCCGGACGGGCCAGCTCGGCACGCATCACCAGCGCCAGCACGCCGCCGACGCAGAAGAAGAAGAACGAGGTGACCAGATAGAGCGTGCCGATCGTCTTGTGGTCGGTGGTGGTCAGCCACTGGATCACACGGTTGCCGCGCCGGCTGCGGCGCAGGGGCGCGGGGGTCGCCGCCGGCTGATCCGACGTTGCGGCGGCACCCTGGGATTCGTTGAGGATGCTCACGGGTTACTGGCCTTCTCGTTCTTGGCGGGCTCCGCCCGCCGGGATGTAGCCGGTCTGGCCCTTCTCCGCCAGTTCCTCCAGGTGCTGCTGGTAGCGCTCCGGGGAGACGACCTTCACGTTGAACAGCATCCGGGCGTGGTCGACGCCGCACAGTTCGGCGCACTTGCCCAGGAAGGTGCCCTCCTTCTCGGGGGTCACCTCGAACTGGTTGGTGTGACCGGGGATGACGTCCTGCTTGAACAGGAACGGCACGACCCAGAAGGAGTGGATGACGTCGCGCGAGGTCAGGATGAACCGGACCTTCTCGCCCTTGGGCAGCCACAGCGTCGGGCCGGGGTTGCCGGTCTGCGGGTTCCGGTCGCCCGGCGTGCCCACCGTGTAGACGCCCTCGGCGCCCTCCGGGACGGCCTTGAGCATGTCGGCGGGGATGCCGGCGAGCTCGTCGGCGTCCGTGTTGGACGTGGAGGTGTCGCCGTCCACGTCCTCCAGGTAGTTGAAGCCCCAGCTCCACTGGTAGCCGACCACGTTGATCACGTGGTCCGGCTTCTCGGAAAGCTCCAGGAGCTTGGTCTCGTCACGGGCCGTGAAGTAGAAGAGCACCGAGATGATGATGAGCGGAACCACCGTGTACAACGCCTCGATGGGCATGTTGTACCGGGTCTGCGGAGGTACCTCGACCTTGGTCCTGGTGCGCCGGTAGACGATGACGCACCACAGGATCAGGCCCCACACCAGGACGCCCACCGCGAGCGCTGCCGCCCACGAGCCCTGCCACAGGGAGAGGATCCGCGGCGCCTCCTCCGTGACCGGGGTGGGCATACCGAGGCGGGGGAAGTCCTTGTATGTGCAACCGGTGGCGGTCGCCAGGACCAGGCCCGCAGCAAGCGCCTGCGGCAGCTTCCGCCGCACCGGGCGCCGCGCCATGGGGGTACCGCCCACGCCCGCAGGGCGGTGGGGGAGGTCGGAGCCGTTGGGACTCACGTAGCGCCTTCCCGAGAGTCTCGCCCGCTCGGCCCGGGCTCGGCCGTGTGTGGTCGGGCGCCGGCCCTGGCGCGGGCAGGGGTTTGGATGTTTATGCGGACCAAACCCTACTGGACGCTATTTGGGGTCGCGCGGGGAGGGTGCCCAACGCGCCGCGCGGCCCTCCGATGGGGTGGAATCGGGGCCGGGACCGGGCCGGGACAGCGGCCGGTGCCGGGACGGGGCGGAGCAGGAAGCAGAGAGGGACGGAGGAAGGACAGGGGGCGGAACGACCGCCTCCGCGGCCCGTGCTGCCCCGGGGGCACTCGGTGCGGCGGTCGCGCTAGCGTGCCGGTGTGCCCTACTTCGACGCAGCCTCCTCACTCCCCCTCCACCCCGTCGCCCGCCAGGCGCTGCTCGCCGCGCTCGACGAGGGCTGGGCCGATCCCGCCCGGCTGCACCGGGAGGGCCGGCGGGCCCGGCTGCTGCTGGACGCGGCGCGCGAGGCGGCGGCCGAGGCGGTGGGATGCCGCCCGGACGAACTGGTCTTCACCCCGTCGGGCACCCGCTCCCTGCACATCGGCGTCGCGGGCGTGCTCGCCGGGAGGCGGCGGGCCGGCCGTGCCCTGGTGGTCTCCGCGGTGGAGCACTCGGCCGTGCTCCACGCCGCCGAGGCCCATGAGGCGGGCGGCGGGACGGTGGTGCGGGTGCCGGTGGACCGCACGGGGCGGGCGGACGCGGCGGTCTTCGGCGCGGCGCTGCGGGCGAGCGGCTCCCCGGAGGGAGGGACCGCACTGGCCTGCCTGCAGTCCGCCAACCACGAAGTGGGCACCGAGCAGCCGGTGGAGGAGGTGGCCGAAGCCTGCGCCGGGGCCGGGGTGCCGCTGCTGGTGGACGCCGCCCAGTCTCTGGCGTGGGGCCCGGTGCCCGGGCGGTGGTCCCTGCTGGCGGCCAGCGCGCACAAGTGGGGCGGCCCGGGCGGAGTCGGTCTGCTGGCGGTGCGCAAGGGGGTGCGGTTCGCCCCGCCGGCCCCGGCGGACGAGCGGGAGTCGGGCCGCTCCCCCGGCTTCGCCGACCTTCCCGCGATCGTCGCGGCGGCGGCCTCGCTGCGGGCGGTGCGGGCGGAGGCGGACGCCGAGGCGGCGCGGCTGCGCGCCCTGGTGGACCGCGTACGCGCCGAGGTGCCCGCGCTGGTGCCGGACGTGGAGGTGGTGGGCGATCCGGTGCGCCGGCTGCCGCACGTGGTGACGTTCTCCTGCCTGTACGTGGACGGCGAGGCGCTGCTCCACGCCCTGGACCGGGCGGGGTTCTCGGTCTCCTCCGGCTCCTCGTGCACCTCCAGCACGCTGACGCCCAGTCATGTGCTGCGCGCGATGGGGGTGCTCTCGGAGGGGAACGTCCGGGTGTCGCTGCCGCCGGGCACGGCCGGGGCGGACGTCGACGCCTTCCTGGCGGTGCTGCCGGAGGCGGTACGGGAGGTGCGCGACCGGCTCCGGGTGCCGTCCGCCGCCGTGTCCGCCGCCCCGCACGCCGGGGAGGGCGGGGAGACCGGCGGACTCGGGGAGGCGGACTCCGGCCGGGATGCGGACCTCACCGTCGACTCCCGGGGCAAGCGGTGCCCGATCCCGGTGATCGAGCTGGCGAAGGTGATCGGCCGGGTGCCGGTGGGCGGCACGGTCCTGCTGCTGGCCGACGACGAGGCGGCCCGGCTGGACGTCCCGGCCTGGTGCGAGATGCGCGGTCACGAGTACCTGGGCGTCAGCGGCCACGCCCACCGGGTGCGCCGCACCGCCTGAGCGCCCGCCCCCGCCGCCGGGGGCGGGCCCGCACCGGGACGCGTGCGGGCGCGGGCTCAGGACAGGCAGGCCCGCACCTCGGCCGTGGCGTCCTCGCCGTAGGCCTTGGTGAAGCGCTCCAGGAAGTGGGAGCGCTTCAGCTCGTACTCCTGGGTGCCCAGCGTCTCGATCACCAGCGTGGCGAGCATGCAGCCCAGCTGTGCGGCGCGCTCCAGTCCGAGGTCCCAGGCCAGGCCCGACAGGAAACCGGCGCGGAAGGCGTCTCCGACGCCCGTCGGGTCGACCTTGGCCTCCTCCTCGGGGCAGGGGACGGTGAGGGTCTCGTGGCCCGCCCGCTCGATGCGGACCCCCTTGGAGCCCAGCGTGGTGACACGGGCGCCGACCCGGTCGAGGATGTCCTGCGCGCTCCAGCCGGTCTTGGACTCCACCAGGCCGGCCTCGTACTCGTTGGTGAACAGGTAGGCCGCGCCCTCGGTGAGTCCGCGGATCTCCTCCCCCTCCATCCGGGCGAGCTGCTGGGAGTAGTCGGCGGAGAAGGGGATGGAGCGGGTACGGCACTCCTCCGTGTGGCGCATCATCGCCTCGGGGTCGTCCGCCCCGATGTGGACCAGGTCCAGCCCGCCGACCCGGTCGGCGACCGTCTTGAGCTCGATCAGCCGGGCCTCGCTCATGGCGCCGGTGTAGAAGGTGCCGATCTGGTTGTGGTCGGTGTCGGTGGTGCACACGAAGCGCGCGGTGTGCAGGATCTCGGAGATGCGCACCGACGCGGTGTCCACGCCGTGCCGCTCCAGCCAGGCGCGGTACTCCTCGAAGTCGGCGCCCGCCGCCCCCACCAGGACCGGGCGCACCCCGAGCTGGCCCATGCCGAAGCAGATGTTCGCACCGACGCCGCCGCGCCGGATGTTGAGGGCGTCGGCCAGGAAGGACAGCGACACCGTGTGGAGCCGGTCGCCGACGAGCTGGTCGGCGAAGCGGCCGGGGAAGGTCATCAGATGGTCGGTGGCGATGGAGCCGGTGACAGCGATACGCACGGCGGGCTGCTCCTGGGGAGGCGGGACTGCGGACACACCACGCTACTTCCTCGCCTCCTCCCTCCCGCCCGGAGCCCGCTGCTCCCGCTGCGTACGCGCACCGGTGGAACCGTCCGCGGCCCGCTCCCGTCCCATCGGCGCACGGCTGGGAAGACAGGCACCGAGGACGCGCGACACGCGGACGCGCGGTGCACGGAACCGAAGGAGCGATGCGGTGAGCGCCGACCACACCCCGGAACCCACCCGAACCCGGCGACGCGGGCTGACGACCGTCTCGGTGGCCCTCGCCGTCCTGCTGGCCGGAGGCGGCGGCGCGTACTGGGCCTCGACCGCCGGGAGCGGCGGGGCCTCGGACGCGGCCGGGCAGGGCGGCCGGGACAGGCCCGCGCCGCTGGTCCTGGACGGCTACGGGCAGGCCCGCGCCGCCTCGCCGGAGCGCGGCGTCGCGCCCGGCGAGCCGGCCCCGGGCGGCCCGGTCTACAAGGCGTCCGGCCCGCTGCCCGACGGCCCGGCCTCGGCCCCGGTGTACCGGCCCGCCGGGAAGGTCGGCGAGGAGGAGGTGGCCGAGCTGGCGAAGGCCCTGGAGGTGCCCGGCGAGGTCCGCGGGAAGGACGGATCCTGGACGGTCGGCGGCGAGGACAGGAGCCTCACCGTGGACGCCGCCTCGGGCGCCTGGTCGTTCACCGGCGCGGTGCCGCTGAAGGCCGGGGAGATCTCCGAGAAGGAGGCGAAGGAGGCGGCCCGGCCCGTCGTGGAGGCCCTCGGGCTGGAGGGCGCCGAGGTGGACGCCGGGCAGGAGCGGGGCGGGCTGCGGATCGTCCGCGTCGAGCCCCGGCAGGACGGGCTGCCCGTCCACGGCTGGACGACCGAGATCGGTGTCGCCCACGGGGGCGCGCCGGCGAGCGGGAACGGACGGGCGGTCGGGCTGGAGAAGGCCGGCGGGGGCGCCGAGTACCCGGTCATGGACGCCGGGGAGGCCCTGGCCGCGCTCAACGAGCGTGGCGGCCGGGTGGATCTGGGTCTGAAGTGCTCCGGGCCGCCGCGGAAGGACGTGCCGGAGCCGGAGCCGGGGAAGGCCGGTCCGGGGGCCGGGGAGCCGGGAGACGTCCCGCCCGCCGACGGCGATCCGGAGCGGCCGGGGGGCGCGGGCGGTCCCGAGCCCTGCGGCCCGGCCGTGGACGGTGAACCGGTGAAGGTGACGGGGGCGGAGTTCGGGCTGGCGCCGTACTCCTCGCGGGGCCGCGAACTGCTCGTTCCCTCATGGCTGTTCGAGGTGGCTCCGGAGGGCGGGGGGACGCACACGGTGACCCACCCGGCGGTGGAGCCGGAGTTCCTGGCGCCGCCCTCCGCCGGGGACGGGGACGAGTCCACGTCCGCGCCGGGCGCTCCGGGCCCGCGTCCCGGGGAGCGGGTCGAGACCGCCACCTACGTCGAGGAGTACGGGCCCGGGGACCGCAGGCTCACGGTCCACTTCTGGGGCGGGGTGTGCGACGAGTACCGCGCGAGCGCCGAGGAGAGCGCCGGGAAGGTGACGGTGCGGATCACCGGCGAGCCCCGGGAGCCGGGCAGGGCCTGTGTGATGGTCGCCAAGGACATGACCGTGGAGGTGGAGCTCGACGAGCCGGTCGGCGACCGCGACATCGTGGACGGAAAGGGCGAGCGGCTGCCCGAGGGCGCTCCGGAGGAGTGAGGGGGCGCGGGCCGGGTCCGCGCCCTCCCACTCCCCGGTGCGGCGTGTGAGGCGCGGTGCGCGGCGTGCCGCGGCGGCATGCCGAAGGCGGCGGCCCCGGTCGGGGCCGCCGCCTTCGGTGTGTCGTGCGCGCCGGTACCGGGCGGGCTGCCCGGACCGGCTGGAGCGGCTCGGCCGAAGCGGCTCAGCTGAAGGAGTCGCCGCAGGCGCAGGAGCCCGTGGCGTTCGGGTTGTCGATGGTGAAGCCCTGCTTCTCGATGGTGTCGACGAAGTCGATGGAGGCGCCGCCCAGGTACGGGGCGCTCATCCGGTCGGTCACGACGCGGACACCGTCGAACTCCTTGACGACGTCGCCGTCCAGCGACCGCTCGTCGAAGAAGAGCTGGTACCGCAGGCCGGAGCAGCCGCCGGGCTGAACGGCGACGCGCAGGGCCAGGTCCTCGCGGCCCTCCTGTTCGAGCAGGCTCTTGACCTTCGCCGCGGCGGCGTCGGACAGGATGATTCCGTCAGTCGTCACAGCGGTCTCGTCCGATACGGACATCTGCTTCTCTCCCGGGTTGTACGGACTGCTCTGCCGCCTGCTCAACAGGCGGCTTCCCGGTTTCATTCCAGGCCGGGCGCGTCTTGCGTCTTTCATGCTCGCACACCCGGCGCCCGGCGGTCACTCCCGCGCGTGCGGGCGGGGATTGCGTCACACTGACGCGATCAGCATCGTCAATATGACGTGAAGAGGTTATGATAGATAACGTCAATCCGACGAAAAGACCCGCTGAGCCGATGAAAGGGTGCGTGCCGTGAACACCGCCCCGCCTTCCGCCCCCGCCACCCCCGGGGGCGCCCTGGACGTCCAGCCGACCCCGCTGGCCCTGCTCCTCCTCGGCCGCGACGCCGACCCGAGGAGCGAGCGCGGAGTGGAGTGCCCCGGCGACCTGCCCTCCCCGTCGGACCCCGGCCTGATCGAGCGCGCCCGCGCGGCGAAGGAGCGGCTGGGCGAGAGGGTCTTCGTGCTCGGCCACCACTACCAGCGCGACGAGGTCATCCAGTTCGCCGACGTCACCGGCGACTCCTTCAAGCTCGCCCGGGACGCAGCCGCCCGACCGGAAGCGGAGTACATCGTCTTCTGCGGCGTGCACTTCATGGCCGAGTCCGCCGACATCCTCACCTCCGACCGGCAGCAGGTCGTCCTGCCCGACCTGGCCGCGGGGTGCTCGATGGCGGACATGGCCACCGCCGAGCAGGTCGCCGAGTGCTGGGACGTGCTGACCGAGGCGGGCGTCGCCGGCACCACCGTTCCGGTCTCGTACATGAACTCCTCGGCCGACATCAAGGCCTTCACCGGACGGCACGGCGGCACCATCTGCACCTCCTCCAACGCCAGGCGGGCACTGGACTGGGCCTTCGGGCAGGGGGAGAAGGTGCTGTTCCTGCCCGACCAGCACCTGGGCCGCAACACCGCCGTGCGGGACATGGGGATGTCCCTGGAGGACTGCGTCGTCTACAACCCGCACAAGCCGGGCGGCGGCCTGACCGCCGAGGAGCTGCGGGCGGCGAAGATGATCCTGTGGCGCGGCCACTGCTCGGTGCACGGGCGCTTCACGCTGGAATCGGTGAACGACGTGCGCGAGCGCGTCCCCGGCATCAATGTCCTGGTGCACCCCGAGTGCCGTCACGAGGTCGTCGCGGCGGCCGATCACGTGGGCTCCACCGAGTACATCATCAAGACCCTGGAAGCGGCCCCGGCCGGCTCCAAGTGGGCGATCGGCACCGAGCTGAACCTGGTGCGCCGGCTGGCGAACCGCTTCGCCCCCGAGGGCAAGGAGGTCGTCTTCCTGGACCGGACGGTCTGCTTCTGCTCGACCATGAACCGGATCGACCTGCCTCATCTGGTGTGGGCCCTGGAGTCGCTGGCCGACGGCAAGGTCGTCAACCGCATCCAGGTCGACCCGGAGACCGAGAAGTTCGCCAAGCTGGCCCTGGAGCGGATGCTCGCCCTGCCGTGAGCCCCGCCCCGGACCCCGCCCCGAGCCCCGGCAAGCCCGTGCGAGGCGCGTGAGACGTGCGAGGCGCGTGACCGGGCGCGGCGCGGTCGGCCAGGATGGCCGTCATGCTGCTGCGCCCGGTACGCGACCGTGAGGACGACGCCCGGGCCGTGCGGTTCGTCGCGGACGCCGCCCTCCTGGCCCCGCCGTCCCCCCGCGACCCGCCGCCCGGCCGCGCGCCGCTGCCCGCGGCGGCCGTCCGCCGCCCGTACCACGCCCGCCATCTGGCCCGCACCGACCCCGGCGGCTGCTGGCTGGCGGAGGACGCCGCCGGACGCCCCGTCGGGGTCGTGCTGTCCGCCCGCCGGGAGGGCACCTGGGGGCTGTCGCTGCTCGCGGTGCTGCCCGAGGCGCGGGGCCGGGGCGTGGGCGGGGCCCTGATGGGGCGTGCGCTGGAGTACGGCCGCGGCTGCCTGCGCGGGATCGCCCTGGTGCCGCCGCACCCGGTCGCGGCCCGCGTCTGCCGCCGGGCGGGTCTGGAACTGCACCCGGCCACCCGGCTGACGGGGACGGTCTCGACCGCCTCGCTCCCCGCTCCCGACGGCGCGGTGGCCGCGGGCGGCCCCAAGGACCGCGACCTGATGGACTCGGTGGACCGCCGGCTGCGCGGCGGCGCCCGCGGGCCGGACCACGAGGAGCTGCCGCGCCATGCCGGGCTGCTGGTCACCGACGACTTCGCCGGCAGCGGCTACTGCTACCTCTCCGGCGCCCCCGGGGGTCCCGGGGGCGCCGGCTCCGAGATCCGGGTGGAGCTGCTGGGCGCGACCTCGCGGCGGCTGGCCACCCGGCTGCTGACCGCCGCCCTGGGGGCTGCGGGCGAGGGCGGCCGGGTGCGGATCGAGGGTCTGACCGCCGAGCAGCAGTGGGCGCTGGACGTCGGACTGGCCGCCGGGCTGGAGCCGGACACCGCGGGCTGGGTGGGGCTGCGCGGGATGCGGCCGCCGTCGCCGTACATCCCCTCCGCCGCCTTCCCGTGACGCCCGCCCGCCGGTGCGGGCGGCTCCCGGCTCCTCAGGCGGGTGCGTCGGCGGGGAACAGCCCGTTCTCGCCCAGCATGGCGCGCACCTCTTCCAGCGTGGCGCCGGGCTGGGGCAGGATCAGGTCCGAGGGCTCCAGGGCATCGTCCGGCAGGGGCGCGCCCAGCGAGCGAACGGCGTCCAGCAGGGCGTTGAGGGTGCGGCGGAAGCCCGCCTCGTCACCGTGCTCCATCTCGTGGAGCAGCTCGTCGTCCAGTGCGTTCAGGCCGGGCAGATGGCTGTCGTCCAGCCTGACCTGCCCCTCCCCCATGATCCGTACGATCACGGCGATCTCCTTCCGGGCTTCCCGGAGGACGGGTGCCCGGCGCGCCGGGGGTGATGCCTCCCCGGCGCGCCGCTGCTGCTACTGCTTGTCGAAGCGGGGGGCGTCCTGGGACCGCGGCGCCTGCTGGGACTGCTGCTGCGCGGCCTGGTCCTGCCCGCCCTCGATGGCCTGCCGGTCGCCGCCGGTGCCGCCGGCCAGCTCGGCCTTCATGCGCTGGAGCTCCAGCTCCACGTCGGAGCCGCCGGAGATGCGGTCCAGCTCGGCCGCGATGTCGTCCTTGGCCAGCCCGCTGGAGTCGTCCAGGGCACCGGAGGCGAGCAGCTCGTCGATGGCCCCGGCCCGGGCCTGGAGCTGCGCGGTCTTGTCCTCGGCCCGCTGCACCGCCAGGCCGACGTCGCCCATCTCCTCGGAGATGCCGGAGAAGGCCTCGCCGATGCGGGTCTGGGCCTGGGCGGCGGTGTAGGTGGCCTTGATGGTCTCCTTCTTGGTGCGGAAGGCGTCCACCTTGGCCTGGAGGCGCTGGGCGGCGAGGGTGAGCTTCTCCTCCTCGCCCTGGAGCGTCTGGTGCTGCTGCTCCAGATCGGTCACCTGCTGCTGGAGGGCGGCGCGGCGGGAGAGCGCCTCGCGCGCCAGGTCCTCGCGGCCGAGGGCGAGTGCCTTGCGGCCCTGGTCCTCCAGCTTGGAGGACTGGCCCTGGAGCTGATTGAGCTGGAGTTCCAGCCGCTTGCGGGAGGTCGCCACGTCGGCGACCCCGCGGCGCACCTTCTGCAGCAGTTCGAGCTGCTTCTGGTACGAGTAGTCGAGCGTCTCGCGCGGATCCTCGGCCCGGTCCAGGGCCTTGTTGGCCTTCGCGCGGAAGATCATCCCCATACGCTTCATGACACCGCTCATGGGCTTCGCGCGCCCCCTTCGAAGACGGACTGAACCTCGCACACCGACAGGTCCCACCCTACGGGCCCTGCTTCCATTACCGCACTGTTCGGACCCGGAAGTGCTCCTCCTCCAGGACGATCGGCGAACGGTGTCTCTCCCGCCCAGGAAGTAGCAGGGGGTACGGCGACCCGCCGTTGCCGGATCGTTCCCCGTGGGGGTGGGGGTCACACCTGGTCGCCCCGTACTCTTGGCACTGTGTTCCGAAGCCGTTCTCGTGATGAGCAGACCGCGTCCCCCCGGGAGAGCGCGGAGCTGACCAAGCAGCGCCGTGACCCGCAGGCCCCCAAGGGCCGCCCCACGCCCAAGCGCAGCGAGGCCGAGGCGCTGCGCCGTGCCGTGGCCAAGCCGCCGGCCGACCGCAAGGAGGCCGCCCGCCGCGCCCGCGAGGCCCGCCGCGCCGAGCTGGCGCGGCAGCGCGAGGCCCTGGCCGGCGGCGACGAGCGCTATCTGCCGGCCCGCGACCGCGGCCCGGTGCGGCGCTACGCCCGCGACTTCGTCGACGCCAAGTGGCACGTCGCGGAGTTCTTCCTGCCGCTGGCCGTGGTCATCCTGATCCTGAGCATGGTGCCGTCGATGCAGGTGAAGAACGCCTCCCTGCTGCTGTGGCTGGGCGTCATCGTGATGATCGTCGTCGACTCCTTCCTCACCGGCTTCCGGCTGAAGAAGGCCCTGGCCGAGCGCTTCCCCGACGAGAACCGGCGGGGTGCGGTGGCCTACGCGCTGATGCGCACCCTCCAGATGCGCCGTATGCGGCTGCCCAAGCCGCAGATCGCCCGCGGCGAGGCCCCGCGCCGCTGACGGTGCGCGAAGTGGAGCCCCTGTCCCGGCGGAGCAGCGACGGACCAACGGCGGACCCATCGATGGACACGGCCGTACGACACGACGAGGACCACGCGGACGCACCGCGCGACGCTCTGCCCCACGACGACGCCGTGGGGCAGGCGCTGGTCGCCCGGCAGCTGGAGGAGCAGATCACCTCGCGCTTCCCAGTGGGGCGGCGGCTGCGCGTCCTGGACGTGGCGCTGCGCCACGGGCTGCAGGCCCTGGCGCTGGCCCGCGCCGGGCACGAGGTGACCGGGCTGGAGTCCGACCCCGCCCTGGCGGACGCCGTGCGCCGGAGCCTCGAAGGGGAGCCGGCGGGCATACGGGAGCGGATGCGCGTCGTCCCGGGCGACAGCCGCAGCACCGGCGCGCACTTCCTGCCCGGCTCCTTCGACGTGGTGCTCTGCCACGGGGTGCTGGCCCCCGGCGACGAGGCGGGCCCGCTGCTGGCCGGGCTGGGCCGGGTGCTGGCCCCCGGCGGGCTGCTGTCGCTGCTGGTGCCCAACACCGAGGCGGCGGCCATGCGGCCGGGGCTGGCCGGCGACTGGGCCGGCGCCCTGGCCCGCCTCGTCCCGCCCGGCCCGGCCGAGCGCGCACTGCGCCGCGAGGCGCTGACCGCCACCCTGGCCGGGATGAGCACCCCGGTGCACCGGTGGTACGGGGTGCGGGTCTTCACCGGTGAGGACCGCCCCCTGCCCGGCGGCGAGGCCGGTGAGCGGCTGCTGGCCGCCGAGGAGCGGGCCGGGCGCACCGATCCGTACCGCGCGGTGGCGGCACTGCTGCACCTGTGCGCCGCACGCGGCTGAGCGTCCCGGCCCCGCGCGGCCGGCGGTCCCCGCACGCGCCGCGTTTCCGGCCGCTCCCCCGTGGGGACCCGGGCACCCCGCGGTCCGGTCGTGCCGGCCGCGCGGACCAGTGGAGGACCCGCGGAAGACCAGCAAGGGGGCGTTCGTTCCCATGACCCGTTCCCCATCGCGCGGCGGGCGCCGCGCGGGCGCCGCCGCCCTGTGCACGGCCGCCGTGCTGTTCGCCGGCTGCACCGGCTCGGACTCCTCCGGCACCCCCGGCGCCTCGCCCTCCCCCAGCGCCACCGTCCCCGTGCCGACCGCGGCGGGCGACCTGCAGGAGTCCTTCCAGGAGGTGGTGGACCAGGTCCTGCCGTCCGTCGTCCAGATCACCACCGGGGAGGGGCTGGGCTCGGGCGTGGTCTACGACGGCGAGGGCCACATCGTCACCAACGCCCATGTGGTGGGGGACGCCGAACGTTTCCGGATCACCATGGCCACCGGGCGGGACGAGCTGGACGCGGAGCTGGTCGCCAGCTATCCGGAGGAGGACCTGGCGGTGGTGAGGCTCACCGATCCGCCCCGCAACCTGCGTCCGGCGACCTTCGGGGAGTCCGGTGAGGTGGACGTCGGCCAGATCGTGCTGGCCATGGGCAACCCGCTGGGGCTCTCCTCCAGCGTCACCGAGGGGATCGTCTCGGCCACCGGCCGCGCCGTCGGCGACGGCGCCGAGGTCACCATCGGCGACCTGATCCAGACCTCGGCCCCCATCAACCCGGGCAACAGCGGCGGTGCGCTGGTCGACCTCTCCGGCCGCGTCATCGGCGTGCCCACCCTGGCCGCCCGCGCCCCGGACGGGGACGGCGGCGCGGCGCCGGGCCTGGGTTTCGCCATCCCCTCCGACACCGTCCGGCACCTGGCCGACCAGATGATCGAGCACGGCGAGGTGGTCGACTCCGACGAGGCGGCGATCGAGGCGACGGTGCGCACCGTCCTGGGCGAGGACTACCGGCCCGCCGGGGTCGCGATCGTGGAGACCGAGGAGGGCGGCGCGGCGGACGAGGCCGGGCTCCGGGCGGGCGACGTGATCACCGGGCTCGGCGGCGAGGAGATCCCGGACACCACCGCGCTGGCGGAGGCGCTGGCCTCCCGTGAGCCGGGCGACAGGGTCGAGGTCGTCCACCGGCGCGACGGCGGGGAGCGGACCGTCACGGTCACCCTGGGCGAGCGCTGACGGTAAGGGCGGCCCCGGGCGCCGGGACCACGGGCCCCGAACGCACACGCCCGGGCCGGCGGGGGCCGGCCGCGCAAGGGCCGGCCCCCGCCGGCTCCGCCGCTCCCGGGCCCTCAGGCCTCCTCGGCCGCGCTCAGGCTCATGGGCCCGTAGATCTCGGTGCCGTCCTCCAGCAGCCTCACCTGCTCGACGCCGCCCTCCAGCAGTTCCCTCCAGGTCTCGCCGATCCAGCTCTCCGCGTCCCCCTGGGTGGAGAACTCCTCCGGCCGGACGGCCGGCTCCGTCTCCGTGCCGTCGGCCTTCTCGAACCGCCACGTCCACGCCATGTGCGCCTCCCCTGTCCCTTGTCCGTACCCTGTCCGCGGCCCGTCCCCGTGCCGTACCGCGCCGGCTGCCGCCGTACGCCGCGTTCACGGATCCTGTCCCGCTGTCCGCAGATTAGGCCCTGCCCGGCCGATCCGCGCGGACCGGCCCCGCCCCCCTCGCGCGGCGGCCCGGCGGGCGCGAGACGATCGTGCCGTGGAACTGACTCTGCTCGGTACCGGCGCCCCCGCCGGCCTCCCCAGGCCCGGCTGCCCCTGCGCGGCCTGCGCCACCGCCGCCCGTGCCCAGGCGCGGGCGGCGACCGCGCTGCTCGTGGACGGCGTCCTGCTGCTCGACCTGACCCCCGGCCCCGCCCTGGCGGCCGCCCGCGCGGGCAGTTCGCTGCACGGTGTGCGGCAGGTGCTGCTGTCCCACTCCCCCGAAGGGCCCCGCCAGGGGCCGGCCCCGGAGGTCCCCGCCGGGCTGCCCGCGCCGGTGCGGGTGCCCGACGGACGGGGGCTGACGCTGATCAGCGGCCACCGGGTGCGGGCGGTGGCGCCGGACGCGCCGGGGACCGGGTACGAGATCGGCGGGCCCGACGGCGAGCGTCTGCTGTACCTGCCGCCGGGAGCCGGCCTCGCGGACCCGCCGTCCGACGGCTCCCGTGCGCCGTACGCCCTGGTGCTGATGGACGTCCTGGGCCGTCCCGACGCGCTCGCCCGGCTGCGGGCGGCCGGGGCCGTGGGGCCGACCACGGACGTGCTGGCCGTCCACATCGACCACGACGTGCCGCCCGGACCGGAGCTGCACCGGCGGCTGGCCGCCGCGGGGGCCCGTACCGAGCCGGACGGCGCCACGGTGGTGGTCGGCGACTACCGGGCGGTCCCCGATCTGCCCCGGCGCACGCTGGTCCTGGGCGGCGCGCGCTCGGGCAAGTCCGCCGAGGCCGAGCGGCGGCTGGCGGCCTTCCCGGATGTGCTGTACGTCGCCACGGGCGGCACCCGGGACGGCGACCGGGAGTGGGCGGACCGGGTGGCCGCCCACCGGGAGCGCCGCCCGCCCTCCTGGCGCACGGCCGAGACCTGCGATCTGGTGCCGCTGCTCACCGCCGAGGGCGCCCCGCCGATGCTGGTCGACTGCCTGGCCCTGTGGCTGACCGACGCGATGGACCGCGCCGGCGCCTGGGACGACGACCGCTGGAGAAGCGGCGAGGCCCCCCGCGCGCTGGCCGGGCGGACCGGCGCCCTGGTCGCGGCCTTCCGCGCCGCCTCCCGCACGGTGGTGGCGGTCAGCAACGAGGTCGGCTCGGGCGTGGTGCCCGCCACCGCCGCCGGCCGCCGCTTCCGCGACGAGCTGGGCCGGCTGAACGCGGCGGTGGCGGCCGAGTGCGAACACGTCCTGCTGGTCACGGCGGGCACCGCCCTGCCGCTGCGTGGCTGAGCGCCGGCCGGGGGCCGTGCGGGGAGCGGTAGTGTCGCCCCCATGAGCGACGGCAGTCTGAATCTCGACGACTTCGGCGACCTCATCGAGCGTCCCGACAGCGGTGTCCGCCGGGACGCCGAGGAGCGGCGCGCCCGGACCGGTCTGCCGGCCGGGGCGCTGGGGCGGCTGGACGAGCTGGGCGAGTGGCTGGCGGCGGCGCAGGGCCGCGTCCCCGTGGAGCCCGTCTCGCGGCCGAAGGCCGTGCTGTTCGCCGGGGACCACGGGGTGGCCCGGCTGGGCGTCTCCGCCCGGCCCGCCGGGGGCGCGCACGCCCTGGTGCGCGCCGCCCTGGACGGCACGAGCCCGGCGGCGGTGCTGGCGCGCCGCCTCGACGTGCCGCTGCGGATCGTCGACATGTCGCTGGACTGCGACCCGGGCGAGCTGCCCGCGGAGGTCACCCGCCACCGGGTGCGGCGCTCCGGCGGGCGGCTGGACACCGAGGACGCCCTGACCGCCGAGGAGGCCGAGCGCGCCTTCCGGGCCGGGATGGCCGTCGCCGACGAGGAGGCCGACGCCGGGACCGATCTGGTGGTCCTGGGCGACATCTCCGTCGGCGGCACCACGGCGGCCGGGGTGCTGGTCGCCGCCCTGTGCGGCACCGACGCCTCCGTTGTCACCGGCCGCGGCGGCGGGCGCATCGACGACCTGGCCTGGATGCGCAAGTGCGCGGCGATCCGCGACGGGCTGCGCCGCGCCCGGCCCGTCCTGGGGGACCAGCTGAGGCTGCTGGCGGCCGTCGGCGGGGCGGACCTGACCGCCATCACCGGCTTCCTGCTCCAGTCGGCCGTGCGCCGCACCCCCGTGATCCTCGACGGCGTGGTCTCCGCCGCGTGCGCGCTGGTCGCCCAGCGCGTGGCGTTCCGGGCGCCGGACTGGTGGCTGGCCGGGTCGGCGAGCGGGGAGCCCGCACAGGCCAAGGCGCTGGACCGGATGGCGCTCGACCCGCTGCTGGACCACGGCGTCACCGCGGGCGAGGGCGCCGGCGCACTGCTCGCCCTCCCCCTGGTCCGGGCCGCGGCCGCGCTGGCGGCGGAGCTGCCGGTGCGCCAGGAGCCTCAGGGGCGGGAGGGCGCCGCGCCGGCGGAGCCGGACGCGGACCGGGCCGGCTCCGTACGGACTCTCGACGCCACCTGAGCCGGTCCGCCACCTGAGCCCGTACGCCGGCCGAGCCCGGCCGGCCTCTCGCAGGCAGAACGCAGGAGAGCCCGTGGACACCGCCCCGCAGCCGCCGCAGGACCCGCCGCCGCGGCATCCGCCGCCCGCCCCGCCGCCCGCCGGCGTGCGGGACGGAGTGCGCTTCGCCTTCGGCACGCTCACCGTGCTGCCGGTCTCCGGTGCCCGCTGGGACCGGGCCGCGGCCCGCGCGGGCATGGTCTGCGCCCCGCTGGTGGGTCTGGTGGCCGGGCTGTGCGCGGCCGCCGCCGGGGGTGTCGCGCTGCTGCTGGGCGCCTCACCGCTGCTCGCGGCGGTCGCCACCGTCGCGGTGCCCGCCGTGCTGACGCGCGGTCTGCACCTGGACGGGCTCGCGGACGTCGCCGACGGCCTGGGCAGCGGCCGCCCCGCCGAGGGCGCGCTGGAGGTGATGAAGCGCTCCGACATCGGCCCCTTCGGGGTGGTCACCCTGCTGCTGGTGCTGCTCGCCCAGGTCGCGGCGGTGGCCGGGGCGTACACCGCCGGCTGGGCCTGGGGCGCGGTCGCGGTGACCGTCTCCGCGGTGGCCGCGCGCGCCGCGCTGACGCTCACCGCCCGCGAGGGCGTTCCCGCGGCCCGCCCCGGCGGGCTGGGCGCGGCGGTCGCCGGTGCGGTGCCGCCGCGGGCCGCCGTCCTGACCTGTGTGGCGGTGGTCTCGGCGGCGGCGGGCGCGGGGGCGCTGTGGGGGCCGTTCGGGGCCCTGCGGTGCGCCGCGGCGGTCGTGGTGGCGCTGGGCGCGGCGCATCTGCTGCTGGCCCGCTGCCGTCGCCGGCTGGGCGGGGTGACCGGCGACGTCTTCGGCGCGGTGGGCGAAACCGCGCTGACCGCCTGCCTGGTGGTGCTTGCGCTGGGTTGACCCCCCTCGGAGAATTCCGCGGGACGGTCCGTGCTTCCGTCACACCCCGCCGCCTGTTCCGGGCGGTGCACGGAAACCACCGCCCGGAGCCGACGGCGGGACGTTCCGGACCGCGACGTAGGCTCGGCCCGTGCCCGAAGCCGTGCACATCCACTCGGCTTGCCCATCGGAAGAGGGATTCCCACCACTGTGTCTGCTCTCACTCTCAGTTCCTCGTCCGCCGCGACGCTGCGCGCGGACGCCGTCGTCGTCGGTGTGGCCAAGGGCCCGGACGGGCCCGTGGTCGCTCCGGGCGGCGAGAACCTGGACCAGGCGTTCGGCGGCTCCCTGGCCGGCGTCCTGGAGACCCTCGGCGCGTCGGGCGGCGAGGGGGAGGTCACCAAGCTGCCCGCCCCGGACGGGGTGAAGGCCGACCTGGTGCTGGCGGTCGGGCTCGGTGACGCCCCGGAGGGGGACGGACCGTACGAGCCGGAGACGCTGCGCCGCGCGGCCGGTGCGGCCGCCCGCGCGCTGGCCGGCCGGAAGAAGGCCGGCTTCGCCCTGCCGGCCGGGGACGAGGCGTCCCTGGCCGCCGTCTGCGAGGGCGCGCTGCTGGGCGCCTACTCCTTCACCGAGTACCGCGGCAAGGAGGACAAGAACGCCAAGGGCGGCAAGGGCGCCGCCAAGGGGAAGAAGGGCAAGGACGGCAAGGGCGGGGACGGCGACAGGAGCGCCCCGCTCGCCGAGGTCACCGTGCTCGGCGCCAGGTCCCGCGACAAGGCGCACAAGGCCGCCGCCGAGCGGGCCGAGGTGCTGGCCGCGGAGGTCAACCGCGCCCGCGACCTGATCAACACCCCCTCCAACGACCTGTTCCCGAAGTCCTTCGCCGCCGCCGTGCAGAGCGCGGCCAAGGAGCACGGGCTGACGGTGGAGGTGCTGGACGAGAAGGCGCTGGCCAAGGGCGGTTACGGCGGCATCCTGGGCGTCGGGCAGGGCTCGGCGAACCCGCCGCGCCTGGTGCGCCTGTCCTACACCCACTCCAAGGCGAAGAAGACCCTGGCCCTGGTCGGCAAGGGCATCACCTACGACTCGGGCGGCATCTCGCTCAAGCCGGCCGGCCACAACGAGACCATGAAGTGCGACATGAGCGGCGCCGCCGCCGTCTTCGCCGCCGTGGTCGCCGCCGCCCGCCTGGGCCTGCGGGTGAACGTCACCGGCTGGCTGGCGCTGGCGGAGAACATGCCCTCGGGCACCGCGACCCGGCCGGGCGACGTGCTGACCATGTACAGCGGCAAGACGGTCGAGGTGCTCAACACCGACGCCGAGGGCCGCCTGGTGCTGGCCGACGCCCTGACCCGGGCCTGCGAGGAGAAGCCGGACGCGGTGGTGGACGTGGCGACCCTGACCGGCGCGATGATGCTGGCGCTGGGCAGCCGCACGTTCGGCGTGATGGCCAACGACGACGCCTTCCGCACGGCCGTCCACGACAGCGCGACCGAGGCGGGCGAGCCCTCGTGGCCGATGCCGCTGCCCGGTCATCTGCGCAAGGGCATGGACTCGCCGATCGCCGACATCGCCAACATGGGCGAGCGGATGGGCGGCGGCCTGGTGGCCGGCCTGTTCCTGAAGGAGTTCGTCGCCGAGGGCACCGCCTGGGCGCACCTGGACATCGCCGGTCCGGCCTTCAACGACGCCGGCCCCTTCGGCTACACCCCCAAGGGCGGCACCGGATGCGCGGTGCGCACCCTGGTCCGCCTCGCCGAGCGCGCCGCGGCGGGGGACGTTCTCTGACGGTCGTCCGGCGGCCCCTGTGAGGGCCGCACCGCCGGGGCCCCGGGGGGCTTTCCGCCTCCGGGGCCCCGGCGCGCGTCGCGTCCGGCTCCGGCCCGCTCCCGTCCCGGCGCGTTCGCTGTGAGCGATCCCGGCCGGCCTACCGTCCGGTAGACACGCGTACCCGCTCGCAATCCTCCTGTTCATCTGGGTATGAGGGGCTGGGACACCGGCCCGGCGTCCCACTCTCCGCCGACAAGTGCAAAGATGTTGTCTCGGCAGGACAGGGCCCGCTCAACCCACAGGGCCGAGCAAGAAGCGGCCGAACATACAGCCGCCCGGTCTCCGACGGACCGGCTCCGGCGTACCCATGCATGGAGGACGTGACGTGGCGAACGACGCCAGCACCGTTTTCGACCTAGTGATCCTCGGAGGCGGTAGCGGCGGTTATGCCGCTGCCCTGCGGGCTTCGCAGCTGGGTCTGGACGTCGCCCTGATCGAGAAGGACAAGGTCGGCGGTACCTGTCTGCACTACGGCTGCATCCCGACGAAGGCCCTGCTGCACGCCGGCGAGGTGGCCGACTCCGCGCGCGAGAGCGCCGGCTTCGGCGTCAAGGCCACCTTCGAGGGCATCGACATGCCGGCCGTCCACAAGTACAAGGACGGCGTGATCTCGGGCCTGTACAAGGGCCTGCAGGGGCTGATCGCCTCCCGCAAGATCACCTACGTGGAGGGCGAGGGCCGCCTCTCCTCCCCGACCTCGGTGGACGTGAACGGGCAGCGCTACGAGGGCCGGCACGTCCTGCTGGCCACCGGCTCGGTGCCCAAGTCGATCCCGGGTCTGGAGATCGACGGCAACCGGATCATCAACTCCGACCACGCGCTGAAGCTGGACCGCGTGCCGCAGTCCGTCGTCATCCTGGGCGGCGGCGTCATCGGCTGCGAGTTCGCCTCCGCGTGGAAGTCCTTCGGCACCGACGTCACCATCGTCGAGGGCCTGCCCCATCTGGTGCCGGCCGAGGACGAGAACAGCTCCAAGCTGCTGGAGCGCGCCTTCCGCAAGCGCGGCATCAAGTTCTCGCTCGGCTCCTTCTTCGAGAAGGCGGAGTACACCGACAACGGCGTGAAGGTCTCCCTGGCCAACGGCAAGGAGTACGAGGCCGAGCTGCTGCTCGTCGCCATCGGCCGCGGTCCGGTCTCGCAGGGGCTGGGCTACGAGGAGGCCGGGGTGAACATGGACCGCGGCTACGTCCTGGTGGACGAGTACTGCCGCACCAACGTGCCCACCGTCTCGGCCGTCGGCGACCTCATCCCGACCCTCCAGCTCGCCCACGTCGGCTTCGCCGAGGGCATCCTGGTTGCCGAGCGGCTGGCCGGCATGGACGTCGTGCCGATCGACTACGACGGCGTGCCGCGCGTGACCTACAGCCACCCGGAGGTCGCCTCCGTCGGTCTGACCGAGGCCAAGGCCAAGGAGATCCACGGCGCGGACAAGGTCGTGACGCTGAAGTACAACCTCGGCGGCAACGGCAAGAGCAAGATCCTCAAGACGCAGGGCGAGATCAAGCTCGTCCAGGTCCGCGACGGTGCCGTGGTCGGCGTCCACATGGTCGGTGACCGGATGGGCGAGCAGGTCGGCGAGGCCCAGCTCATCTACAACTGGGAGGCTCTGCCCGCCGAGGTCGCGCAGCTCGTCCACGCGCACCCGACGCAGAACGAGGCCCTCGGCGAGGCCCACCTGGCCCTGGCCGGCAAGCCGCTGCACTCCCACGACTGATCCTCCCGGGCGCGAGAGCACCACGCCATTCGCACTTTTCGTTAGGAGCAACCGAAACCATGGCGGTTTCCGTAACCCTGCCGGCGCTCGGCGAGAGCGTCACCGAGGGCACCGTCACCCGCTGGCTGAAGGCCGAGGGTGAACACGTCGAGGCCGACGAACCCCTGCTGGAGGTGTCGACCGACAAGGTCGACACCGAGATCCCCTCCCCCGCCTCCGGCACCCTGTCCTCCATCAGGGTCGCCGAGGACGAGACGGTCGAGGTCGGCGCCGAGCTGGCCGTGATCGACGACGGCAGCGGCGCTCCGGCCGAGGCCCCCGCCCAGGCCGAGGCCCCGGCTCCCGAGCCGAAGCCCGAGCCGCAGGCCGCACCCGCGCAGCCGCAGGCCCGGCCCGAGCCCCAGGCGGAGCCCGAGCCCGCCCAGGCCCAGGCTCCGCAGCAGGCGGCCCCGTCCGGCGGTGCGGCGGAGGGCACCGATGTGGTGCTGCCGGCGCTCGGCGAGTCCGTCACCGAGGGCACCGTCACCCGCTGGCTGAAGTCGGTCGGCGAGGAGGTCGAGGCCGACGAGCCGCTGCTGGAGGTGTCGACCGACAAGGTCGACACCGAGATCCCGGCCCCCGCCTCCGGCACCCTGCTGGAGATCGTGGTGGGCGAGGACGAGACGGCGGAGGTCGGCGCGAAGCTGGCCGTGATCGGCGCCGCCGGTGCCGCTCCGGCCCAGGCCCCCGCCCCGGCGCAGCCGGAGCCGCAGGCCCAGCCCGAGCCGAAGCCCGAGCCGCAGGCCGAGGCCCCGGCTCCGGCGCCCGCCCCGGCTCCCGAGCCGAAGCCCGAGCCGCAGGCCGCACCCGCGCAGCCGCAGGCCCGGCCCGAGCCCGCTCCGGCGCAGCCCGCTCCCGCGCCCGCCCAGGCACCGGCGCCGGCGGCCCCGGCCGGTGGCGAGGGCGCCTATGTGACCCCGCTGGTGCGCAAGCTCGCCGCCGAGAACGGCGTCGACCTGTCCACCGTCAAGGGCACCGGCGTCGGCGGCCGTATCCGCAAGCAGGACGTCGTGGCCGCGGCCGAGGCGGCCAGGGCACAGGCCGCCCAGGCGCCGGCCGCCGCACCGGCGGGCCGCGGCCCGGCCAAGGCCGAGCCTTCGCCGCTGCGCGGTCAGACGGTGCCGATGACCCGCATCCGCAAGGTCATCGCCGAGAACATGATGAAGGCGCTGCACAACCAGGCGCAGCTGTCCACCGTGGTCGAGGTGGACGTCACGCGGATCATGCGGCTGCGGGCCCGGGCCAAGGAGGACTTCCTGGCCCGCGAGGGCGTCAAGCTCTCCCCGATGCCGTTCTTCGTCAAGGCCGCCGCCGAGGCCCTGAAGGCCCACCCGTCGATCAACGCCAAGATCAACGACGACGGGACCGTGACCTACCACGACGTCGAGAACATCGGCATCGCGGTGGACTCGGAGAAGGGCCTGATGGTCCCGGTCATCAAGGGCGCGGGCGACCTGAGCCTGGCCGGCATCGCCAAGAAGACCGCGGAGCTGGCGGGCAGGGTCCGCACCGGCAAGCTCAGCCCGGACGACATGTCCGGCGGCACGTTCACGATCAGCAACACCGGCTCGCGCGGTGCGCTGTTCGACACGATCATCGTGAACTACCCGCAGGTGGCCGAGCTGGGCATCGGCGCCACCGTGCGCCGCCCGGTCGTGGTGGACCACCCGGAGCTGGGCGAGACCATCGCCGTCCGGGACATGGTCTACCTGACCCTGTCCTACGACCACCAGCTGGTCGACGGCGCGGACGCCGCCCGCTACCTGACGGACGTCAAGGCCCGTCTGGAGGCCGGCGAGTTCGAGGGCGAGCTGGGTCTCTGACCGCTCCCGGGCATCGGCGCCCCCGCACCGGATCCGTTCCGGTGCGGGGGCGCCGCCGTGCGGGCGGGGCCGTATCGTCGTTGTCCTCCCCCTCGAAGAAGGCAGACAAGGAGCGCCCATGGCCCCGCCCGTCGTCCACTCCCTGCGCGAGCAGATCCGCGAGCACATCGTGGAGGGCATCGTCCGCGGGCGCTGGAAGCCGGGCGAGCGCATCGTGGAGCGGCGGATCGCCGTGGAGCTGGAGGTCAGCCAGACGCCCGTGCGCGAGGCGCTGCGCGAGCTGGAGGCGCTGCGGCTGATCGAGTCGGCGCCGAACAAGGGCGTGCGGGTGCGGAACCTGACGGCGGCCGATCTGGAGGAGATCTACCCGGTGCGGGCCGGGCTGGAGCAGATCGCCGCCGAGCTGGCCGCCGACCGCCTGGCGGGGGACACCTCGGCGCTGGAGGAGCATGTGGCGCGGCTGTACGAGGCCGACCGGGCCGGGGACGGCGAGGCGCAGGTGCGGCACACGGTCGCCTTCCACCGCGAGCTGGTGCGCGCGTCCGGGAACAGCGTGCTGCTGCACACCTGGGAGTCGCTGGGCATCGGGGTGTGGACCACGCTCGCCATCCGCTGGCTGGGCACCCGGCAGCAGTCCTACGCCGAGGAACACGAGGCGGTCGTGGAGGCGTTCCGCAGGCGGGATCCGCGCATCGGCGAGCTGGTCAAGGAGCACGTCCTGGGGTGTGCACCCCGTGCCTGATTCGCGGCACTGAATGCCAATTTCGTTCTCCCGGCGCTTTTTCGGCTCCAACCCTTTGATCGATCATCGATCGTGGGCGTACAGTCCGGCAGTGGGTGTGACACCCCCCACCCCATGTCCCGTCCTGTCCGGAAGGCGGCCACACCATGACCGACGCCGAACGCACCCCCAGCGAGCTCGACCAGCTCGTCGACCGCGACCCCGAGGAGACCGCCGAGTGGGCCGCGTCCCTGGACGCCGTCGCCCGCGAGGCCGGTCCGCACCGGGCGGCGTACCTGATGCGGCGCACCCTGGAGCACGCCGGCCGCACCGGACTCGGCCTCCCCGCGCTGCCGGAGACGGACTACGTCAACACCGTCCCCACCGCCGCCGAGCCCGCCTTCCCCGGCGACGAGGACATGGAGCGGCGGATCGCCGCCTGGAACCGCTGGAACGCCGCCGCCATGGTCACCCGCGGCTCCCGCTTCGGCGTCGGCGGCCACATAGCCACCTTCGCCTCCGCCGCCTGGCTCTACGAGACCGGCTTCAACCACTTCTTCCGCGGCAAGGACTCCCCCGAGGCGCCCGGCTCCGGCGACCAGCTCTACATCCAGGGCCACGCCTCCCCCGGCATCTACGCCCGCGCCTTCCTCGACGGACGGCTGACCGAGGCGCAGCTGGACAACTTCCGCCGGGAGGCCGGCGGCGGCGGGCTGCCCTCCTACCCGCACCCGCGCCGGCTGCCCTGGCTGTGGGAGTTCCCGACCGTCTCCATGGGCCTGGGCCCGCTCTCGGCGATCTACCAGGCACGCTTCAACCGCTATCTGGCCGGCCGCGGCATCAAGGACACCTCCGGCAGCCGTGTGTGGGCCTTCCTCGGCGACGGCGAGATGGACGAGCCGGAGTCGACCGCCGCCCTCGCCCTCGCCGCGCGCGAGGGGCTGGACAACCTCACCTTCGTGGTGAACTGCAACCTCCAGCGCCTGGACGGCCCGGTCCGCGCCAATTTCAAGATCGTGCAGGAGCTGGAGGCCCAGTTCCGCGCCGCCGGCTGGCACGTCGTCAAGTCGCTGTGGGGGTCGGCCTGGGACGACCTGCTCGCCCTGGACACCACCGGCGCCCTGGTCAGGCGGCTGCGCGAGGTGCCCGACGCCCAGTTCCAGACCTACGCCACCCGCGACGCCGCCTACATCCGCGAGCACTTCTTCGGCGCCGACCCTGCGCTGGCCGAGATGGCGAAGGTGCTGACCGACGCGAGGATCACCGAGTGCTTCCACACCTCGCGCGGCGGCCACGAGCCCCGCAAGGTGTACGCCGCCTACCGGGCCGCGCTCGCCCACGAGGGCGCGCCGACGGTGATCCTGGCGCAGACCGTCAAGGGCCACACCCTCGGCCGGGGCTTCGCGTCCAAGAACGCCAACCACCAGATGAAGAAGCTGACGGCCGACGAGTTCAGGGACATGCGCGACCTGCTCGGCCTGCCCATCCCCGACAGCGCGCTCGGCGAGGGCCCGGTGCCCTACGGCCACCCCGGCCCCGACTCCCCCGAGGTGCGCTACCTCGCCGAGCGCCGCGCCGCCCTCGGCGGTCCCGCCCCGGCCCGCCGCACCCACCCGGTGCCCGCCCTGCCCGAGCCCGGCGACCGGGCCTTCCAGGCCCTGCGGAAAGGGTCCGGCAAGCAGGAGATGGCCACCACCATGGCGTTCGTACGCCTGGTCAAGGACCTGATGCGGGACAAGGAGACCGGCAGGCGCTGGGTGCCGATCGTCCCCGACGAGGCCCGCACCTTCGGCATGGAGTCGCTGTTCCCCTCGGCCGGCATCTACTCGCCCAAGGGGCAGACGTACGAGCCGGTCGACCGCGACCAGCTGATGTACTACAAGGAGGCGGCCGACGGGCAGATCCTCAACGAGGGGATCACCGAGGCCGGCGCCATGGCCGACTTCATCGCCGCCGCCACCTCGTACGCCACGCACGGCGAGCCGATGATCCCGTTCTACATCTTCTACTCGATGTTCGGCTGGCAGCGCACCGGCGACCAGTTCTGGCAGCTCGCCGACCAGCTCGGCCGCGGCTTCGTCGTCGGCGCCACCGCCGGCCGCACCACGCTCACCGGCGAGGGCCTGCAGCACGCCGACGGCCACTCCCACCTGATCGCGGCCACCAACCCGGCCTCGCTCAACTACGACCCGGCGTTCGCCTACGAGATCGCGGTGATCGTGCGCGACGGCCTGCGCCGGATGTACGGGCCGAAGCCGGAGGACGTCTTCTACTACCTGACCGTCTACAACGAGCCGAAGGTCCAGCCGCCCATGCCCGAGGGCGTGGAGGAGGGCATCCTCAAGGGGCTGTACCGCTTCCGCGAGGGTGCCCCCTCCTCCCCCGGCGCGCCCCGGATCCAGCTGCTGGCCTCGGGAACCGCCATCCACTGGGCGCTGGACGCCCAGCGCCTCCTCGCCGACGACTGGGGCGTGACCGCCGACGTGTGGTCCGCCACCTCCTGGAGCGAGCTGCGCCGCGATGCCCTGTCCTGCGACGCGGCGCAGCTCAACGGCGAGGACCGCGTCCCGTACGTCACCCGCGCGCTGTGCGGCGCGCCCGGCCCGGTCCTCGCGGTCAGCGACTGGATGCGGGCGGTGCCGGACCAGATCGCCCCGTGGGTGGAGCAGGACTGGTCCTCGCTGGGCACCGACGGCTTCGGCCTGTCGGACACCCGCGAGGCGGCCCGCCGCCACTTCGGGGTGGACGCCGAGTCGGTCGCGGTGGCGGCCCTGGACCGGCTGGCCCGGCGCGGCGAGGTCAAGCGGGAGACGGTGCGCGAGGCGGCCGGGCGCTACGGCCTGGCCTGACGCCGTCCGGCCGCCGCGGCCGCCCGGCGCCCCTCCCCGCGCCGCCGGGCGGATCCGGCCGGCCGGGCGCGTCTCCTCCCACCTGCCGGGAGGCGCGCCCGGTCCCTCTCCGGGCCGGGGCTCCGGCCGCCCGGGGGCGTCAGTACTCCTCGGTGTGGCCGCGGAGCTTGAGAATGGCCGCGAGCAGCCCTCCCCACATCACGACCATGGCGACGATCATCATCACGACGGCGCCCGCCGACATCAGTGCCTCCCTTCCCCGGGCGTGCCCGGTCGCGTCTCCTCGGGGCCGGCCGACCCCGAGGGCTCCGTACCCGCCGGCTCCGTGCCGCGCGGCCAGGGGAGCAAAGAGGCCAGGACGCCGAAGGCCAGCGCGCCCAGGGCGACCGCCCACCCGGACCAGAACAGGAAGCCGGAGGGGTACCCCCCGTAGTTCTCGTCGAACTCCGCGCGCAGGCTGTCCACCATCATCCAGCCCAGCACCAGCGGGGTGACGACCCCCAGCGCCAGCCGCCACCACACGCCCAGCCGGATGGCCGAGGTGGCGTCCGCGTCCCGCTGGAGCACCGGCAGCCTGCGCAGCACCCAGGCGATGACGATCACCGCGACCAGGGAGGCCAGGGCGATGCCGTAGCGGTTGACGAAGTGGTCGGCGGAGTCCAGCAGGTACAGCCCGCTGTCGGTGGGGAAGAGCAGGACGGACACCAGGGCCGTCAGGCCGCCGGCGCCGAGCACGGCCGGGACGCGCCCGATGCCGGTCTTGTCCTGCACCGAGGCGACCACCACCTCCACGATGGAGAGCAGCGAGGTGAAGCCGGCGATCGCCAGGGAGCCGAAGAACAGCAGGCCGAACAGGGTGCCCAGCGGCATGTTGGAGATGATCGTCGGGAAGGCGATGAACGCCAGGCCGATGCCGTCGGTGACGGTCTCCCCCACCGGTGTGCCGCTGGCGGCGGAGAGAAAGCCGAGAGTGGCGAACACCCCGATGCCCGCCAGGAGTTCGAAGGAGCTGTTGGCGAACCCGGCGACCAGCGCGGAGCCGGTGAGGTCGGCGCGGCGGCGCAGGTAGGAGGCGTAGGTGATCATGATGCCGAAGCCGACCGAGAGGGAGAAGAAGATCTGCCCGTAGGCGGCGACCCAGACACCGCCCTCGGCCAGCGCGCCCCAGTCGGGCGAGAACAGCGCGTCCAGGCCCGTCCCGGCTCCGTCCAGGGTGACCGCGCGGATCACCAGGACGACGAAGAAGACCACCAGCAGCGGGATGAAGATCCGGTTGGCCATCTCGATACCGCGCCGCACCCCCAGGGCCAGGACGGCCAGGACCGCGATCCAGATGACCAGCAGCGGCCAGAACACGCCGCCGACGTAGGAGGAGATCCAGCCGGGCTGCTCGGCGGTGCGCAGGAAGTCGCCGAAGAAGTACGCGTTCGGGTCGTCGCCCCACTGCTCGCCCACCGAGAAGCCCACGTACCGCACGGCCCAGGCCAGGATCACGGCGTAGTAGGCGGCGATGACGAAGGAGACCGCCACCTGCCACCAGCCGATCGCCTGCGCCGGGCCGGACATCCTGCGGAACGCGCCCGGCGGGGACTTCCGGTAGCGGCGGCCGAGCGTGTACTCCAGGATCAGCAGCGGCAGGCCCGCCGTCAGCAGGGCGATCAGGTAGGGCAGCAGGAACGCCCCGCCGCCGTTCTTGTACGCCTCGGAGGGGAAGCGCCAGATGTTGCCGAGCCCGATTGCCGAGCCGATCGCCGCCAGCAGGAAGCCCGTGCGGGTCCCCCACTGGGCGCGGGGCGGCGGGGTCGTCGGAGTGCTGCTGGATTCGGTGGCCATATGCGACGTTCCTCGGCTTTTGTCCCTATGGGTTGACAGCACGTTAACAGCGCCCGCCGCGCCGCGCGCCCCGGCGTGGATGATGGGCGCATGCGTGCTGCCAGGCTGATCGAGATGGTGCTGCTGCTCCAGACGCGGCGGTCGATGACCGCCGCCGAACTGGCCGAGCGGCTGGAGGTCTCCGAGCGGACCGTCGCCCGCGACGCGCTGGCCCTGTCGGAGGCGGGGATCCCCGTCTACGCCGACCGGGGGCGGACCGGCGGCTACCGGCTGGTCGGCGGCTACCGCACCCGGCTGACGGGCCTGGGGCGCGACGAGGCGGAGGCCCTGTTCCTGTCCGGGGTGCCCTCCGCACTGCGGGAGATGGGCCTGGCGGACGCGGCCTCGGCCGCCCGGCTGAAGGTGGCCGCGGCCCTCACCCCCGAGCTGGCGGACGCCCCGCGCAGCGCGGCGCAGCGGTTCCACCTGGACGCCCCGGGATGGTGGCAGCCGACCGAGACGCCGAAAGCGCTGCCGGCGCTGGCCGAGGCCGTGTGGGACGACCGGCCGGTCGCCGCGCGCTACCGCCGCCGGGACGGCTCCCCGGCGCGGCGGACGCTGGAGCCGTACGGCCTGGTGCTCAAGGCCGGCGTGTGGTACCTCGTCGCCCGCGCCGACGGGGATCCGCGCGTCTACCGGGTGGACCGCTTCGACTCCGTCACCCCCCTCGACGGCCGGTTCGGGCGGGAGGCGGACTTCGACCTGGCCGGTTTCTGGGAGGAACGGGCCGCGGCCTTCGCCCGCTCGATTCTGCGCGAGACCGTCGTGGTGCGGCTGACGGAAGCCGGGAGGCGTGTGCTGCGGCACGCCGCCGACCGGGCGGCTGCCGAGGACGCGCTGGCGCGGGGGGAGACCGACGGGGAGGGGCTGACCACTATCACCCTGCCCGTGGAGTCCCTGGACGTCGCCTACGAACAGCTGCTCGTCCTCGGCCCCGAGTGCGAGGTGCTCGGCCCGCCCGCGCTGCGCGAGCGCATGGCACGGGCGGCCGAGCACATGGCCGGGCTCTACCGGTAGTCCTCGGGGCTCGCCTCCTTCCCGCCGTGGACGACCTCGATGAAGTACCGCCAGCCGTCCGGCCGCGAGCCGTCGGTGTCGGTGAAGCCGTACTCGATGGCGAGCTGCCCGCTGGACAGGGACTGCCCGTTCCAGCGGGCCGCGTCCGGGTCGCACGCCAGGGCCGCCACCGCCCGGCCGACGTAGGCGGGCGACTCGGCGATGGCGAAGTGCGGTTCCCGGACGAGAGCGTCGCGCCAGTTCTCCTCGCTCACCCCGAAGATGTCGAGCATCTCCTCCGAGCGCAGGAAGCCCGGGGAGAGGCAGACCGCCGTGCAGCCGTACTCCCTCAGCTCCTCGGCCAGGCCGAAGGCCGCCCGGATGGGTGCGTTCTTCGCCAGGTCGAAGAAGAGGTTGCCGCGGTACCTGGGGCCGTTGTACTCGGCGGTGCCGTCGGTGACCTCCACCACCAGCCCGCCCGGCCGCCGGGTCAGCAGGGGCAGGGCGAAGTGGCTGGTGACCAGGTGGGTCTCCACTCCCAGCCGCAGCATCCGCAGCCCCTTGTCCAGCTCGACCTCCCACACCTTCGTGTCGAAGTCGAGCAGGTGGTTGCCGCCCCAGACGTCGTTGACCAGGACGTCCAGGCGCCCGTGCTCGCGGTCGATCCGCTCCACCAGGGCGCGGACCTCCTCCGGATCCAGGTGATCGACCACCGCCGCGATGCCGGTGCCCCCGGCCGCCGTGACCAGTTCGGCGGTCTCCTCGATCGTCTCGGTGGGGCGGCCCACCTCGCTGACGTGCCCGCGTGTGGTGCGGCCGGTGGCGTACACCGTCGCGCCCGCCCGGCCCAGCTCCACGGCCATGGCCCGGCCCGCGCCCCTGGTGGCCCCCGCCACCAGGGCTACCTTGCCCTCCAGGCTCTTCCCCGACGCCGCTGACACCGCTGCCGTTTTCACGTGTTCGTCCTTCCGTGTGTCCTCAGGCGCCGCCCGGCCGTCATCTGTACCCGTACCTGCCCGGCGCCTTGTGCGCACCGGGCACGCTGCCACCGATACCGGACATCTCCTGTCGGGTTTTCCCGCCCGGCCCGGGCCGGGCGGCGCGCCGGCGGGCGGCCCCGCGTGCGGGCGGCGCCGGCAGGGCGGATCCTTGTCCCGTGACGATGCACGAGACGGAGTTCTGGGAGCTGGTCGACGACACCCGCGAGGCCGCCGGGGGCGACCCGGCCGACCACGCCGAACTGCTGGTGGACCGGCTGACGCGGCTCGACCCGGACACCGTCGTGGACTTCGCCCGCCACTTCGAGGCCCGGGTGAACCGGGCCTGGCGCCGGGACCTGTGGGGAGCGGCCCGGGTGCTGCTGGGCGGAGCGGACGAGGACGCCTTCGACTCCTTCCGCTGCTGGCTGGTCGGCCGGGGCAGGAAGGTGTTCGAGGGCGCGCTGCACGACCCGGACTCACTCGCCGGCCTGCTGGAGGACTTCGACCCGGAGGTGGACGGCGAGGGCGAGGACATCGGCGCCGCCGCGGACGAGGCCTACGAGCGGCTCACCGGTCTGGAGCTGCCCGATCTCGGCCTGTCCGACCCGCCCCCGGAGCCGGAGGGCCCACCGCCCGGTTCAGGGGACGACCGGGCGCTGGCCGCGGCCTTCCCCCGGCTGTGGGAGCGGTTCGGGCCGCCTGAGGGGTGACCCGGGCCGGCGGGCGGCCCGGGGTCGCGGGCCCGGCGGATCGGGAGGATCAGCCGGAGGCCAGCGAGCGCCCCATCAGCACGTCGTCCGCGTACCCGCTCTCCAGCAGGAACTCCCCCGGCAGCACGCCCTCCACCGCGAAGCCCTCCGAGGCGTACAGCGCCCGCGCGGGCGCGTTGTGGCCCAGCACCCGCAGGGTGATCCGCGAGGCGCCCTGCCGCCTCGCCTCGGCCATCGCCGCGCGCAGCAACGCCCTGCCCACACCCCGGCCGCGCGCCGCGCCGTCCACCGCCAGCCCCTGGATCTGACGGACGTGGCCGTTGCTCTCGAGCGGGGTGGGCCGCGCCAGCTTGACGTAGCCCACCGGCCTGCCCTCCAGTTCGGCGACGAGGAACTGGAGGGGCCTGTTGCCGTCGTGGAAGAACGGGCCGTACGGCGGCCGCGGCCTCGGGGTGACCGCGTGCGCCGGCGACCAGGTGCGCCGGTCCAGCTCTCCGAGGGCCTCGCCGTCCCCCTCGGCGGCGGGACGTACCAGGAGGCGCGGGGAGGCCGGGGACGCGGAAGGGACCGGGGACGCCGGGGACGCGGACATGCCGGTCACTGTGCCTCGCCATCGGACCGGCTGTCCATCAGGATTGCCCCCATGCGTATCGCGGTCACCGGCTCCTCCGGCCTCATCGGCCGGGCTCTTGTGGACTCCCTGCACGCCGACGGGCACGAGGTGCTGCGCCTGGTGCGGCGTCCGGCACGGACGGGCGAGGAGGTGGAGTGGGATCCCGGGCGGCAGTACGTGGACGCTGCCGGGCTGGTGGGCTGCGAGGCGGTGGTGCATCTGGCCGGCGCCGGCGTCGGCGACCACCGCTGGACCGAGGCGTACAAGCGGGAGATCCGCGACAGCCGGGTCCTGGGGACGGCCGCCGTCGCCGAGGCCGTGGCCTCGCTCGACACCCCGCCGCGCACCCTGGTGGTCGGCACCGCCGTCGGCTACTACGGCGACACCGGCGACCGCGCCGTGGACGAGGACGCGCCACCCGGTCACGGCTTCCTCGCCGAGGTCTGCCAGGAGTGGGAGGAGGCCGCCGCGCCGGCCGAGGAGGCGGGGATCCGCACCGTGTACGCCCGTACCGGGCTGGTGGTCTCCCGCACCGGAGGGGCGTGGGGGCGGCTGTTCCCGGTCTTCAGGGCAGGGCTGGGCGGTCCGCTGGGCAGCGGCCGGCAGTACTGGAGCCACATCGCGCTGCACGACCACATCGCCGCGCTGCGGCATCTGCTGGATACCGGGGAGCTGTCCGGGCCGGTGAACCTGACCGCGCCCGAACCGGTCACCCAGCGGGAGGTGGCCGCCGCGATGGGCCGGGTGCTGCACCGCCCGGCCGTACTGCCGGTGCCCGCGTTCGCGCTCCGCGCGGTGCTGGGCGAGTTCTCCACGGATGTGCTCGGCAGCCAGCGGGTGCTGCCCCGGCGGCTGCTGGAGTCCGGCTTCGTCTTCGCCTTCCCCGGTATCGAGGACGCCGTCCGGGCGGCGCTGCGCTGATCTCGCGCCCGCGCCTGCGTCCACGGGACGCTTCCGCCGGGCCGTACGGGCGGTCGGCGGCGGGCGAGTGCGGCACGAGCCGGGCCCGAGCGGTGTGCGACCGCCGTACACCCGTGCGCGACCGGTGTGCGACCGTGCCCGGTGCGTGCGCGACTGTCCGTGATCGCGCGCTTCCCTAGGGTCGGCTTGAAAGCGTGCGTCGAACGCGCCTTCGGAGGGCAGGAACCACCCGGACGTCCGTTCGCGCCGCAGCGTCGACCACGGGAGGGCCCATGCCCGGCAGCGCACTCCGTCCCAGCCCCGGCCGAGGCCGGGAGACCACCGACGTCGTCGTCGTCGGCGCGGGCCTGGCCGGCCTGGCCGCCGCGCACCATCTGACCGGCGCCGGGCTGCACGTCACCGTGCTGGAGGCCACGGGCGCCGTCGGAGGCCGGATGGCCACCGAGGAGATCGACGGCTACCGGCTGGACCGCGGCGGCCGGCCGCTGTCGTCCGGCTGGTCGGAACTGCGCCGCTGCCCCGGTCTGGCCGGGCTCGACCTGCGCCCCTTCGCCTCCGGGGTGCTGATCCGCAGCGGCGGCCGCGCACTGCGCGTCGGCGCGCCCCGCGCCACCAGGGCGGCCCGCGGCCCCCGCACCGCCCACATTCCCCGGCAGCCCCGCGGCTCGCGGGGCGCACGCGCCGCGGTGAGTGCCCTGGCCGCCGCCCGGCGCCCCCCGGGCGGCGCCCTCGGCACCACCCTGGGCACCACCCTGGACCAGGCCCGGCTGCGCGCACAGCTCGCCCGGTTCGCCTCGACCTCCGCCGAGCGCCTGACCGCCCGCCCGGAGCTGTCCGCCGCCCAGGCCCTGGCCGTCCGCGCCCTGCCGCCCCGGGCGGCCGACGGCCTGCTGCGCCCCCTGCTCGGCGCGCTGCTGTGCGACCCGGAGCTGACGACCTCCAGCCGGATCGGCGATCTGGCGCTGCGCGACTTCGCCCGCGGCGGGCTGTGCCTGCCCGCGGGCGGCGCGGCCTCGGTGCCCCGGGCCCTGGCGGACGGGCTGCCGCCGGGCACCGTCCGCACCGGGGTGCGTGTGCTGTCCGTGGCCGCCAACGCCGTGGTCACGCGCGACCACGGCACGATCCGCTGCCGCGCGGTGCTCATCGCCACCGGGGCCCGCGACGCGGCCGAGCTGCTGCCGGGCCTGCGGGTGCCGGACTTCCGCCCGGTGACCGTGCTGCACCACGCGGTGGACGGCCCTGCGCCGACGGACGAGCCGCTGCTCGTCCTCGACGCCGACCGGCGCGGCCCGGTGGCGTACACCGCCGTCGCCAGCGCCGTGGACCCCTCGCGCGCCCGGCCGGGGCGCGCGCTGGTCACCTCCGTGGTGCTGGGCCCCGCCGCGTCCGAGCCGGCCGCCGCGCTGGACCGGGCCGCGCGCGCCCAGCTCGCCGGACTGTACGGCGTCCCGACCGGCCGCTGGGAGCTGCTGGCCGTGCACCACGACCCGCTGGCCGTGCCCGCCACCCCCGCGCCGCACGACCCGCGGCGCCCGGTCCGGGTGCTGTACGGCCTGTACGTCTGCGGCGACCACCGCGACACCGCCGACGCCCAGGGCGCGCTGCGCTCGGCACGCCGCGCCGCGGACGCCGTCCGCCGTGACTTCGGCATCCGGCCGCGTGAGCTGGGCCCACTCCTGCCCGCCGCGGCCTGAGGGGACCGGGGACGGCGGGGGCAGGAGCCGGGTCCGGACTTGACCGTGCCGCCGCGTGGCGGCGCGGCGGCACGGTCGGCCTGCGGGCGGCGGAGGGCTCCAGGAGTCAGACCAGGGCGGCGACCCGCTCGCGGTAGGTGCGCACCGGTGTGGCGTCCCGGTACGGCTCCAGGCGGCGCTCGAAGTCCTTGACGTACTCGTGCGCCCGCACCGACCGCATCTCCACCGCCTGCTGCGCCGACTCCGCGGCCAGGGCGCACGCCTGCTCCACGTCGCCCAGCCCCAGCCGGGCCGTGGCCAGCACCATCCGGCAGAACAGCCGGCTGCGCACAAAACCCGGGCCCCGCAGCTGCAGGGAGCGCTCGGCGTGCTGGGCCGCCGCCCGGTACTGCTGGAGGTCCCGGTGGCAGTGCCCGAACTCGTCGGCGAGCTGCGCCTCGTCGAAGAACCGCGCCCAGTGCGGCACCTCGTCGCCCGCCCGCGCCTGCTCCAGCGCCCGCTCGGCGCGGGCCAGCGACGCCGTGCACGCCCGTACCTCCCCCAGCACCCCGTGCCCGCGCGCCTCCACGGCGTGCAGCAGCGCCTGGACGACCGGCGGCACCGAGGAGCCGACGCCCTGCTGGGCGACCCGCGCGAGCTGCACCGCCTCGCGGCCGTGCCCGAGGTACACCGCCTGCCTGCTCATCGTCACCAGCACATAGCTGCCGTACGCCCGGTCCCCGGCGGCCTGGGCCAGCCGCAGTGCCTGGACGAAGTAGCGCTGCGCCAGCCCGTGCGCGGCGATGTCGTACGCCGTCCAGCCCGCCAGGCGGGTCAGGTCGGCCACCGCGGCGAACAGCCGGCGCCCGGTCTGCTCCCCGTAGGAGCCGCGCAGCATCGGCTCGGCCTCGTGCTCCAGGTAGCGCACCAGCGCCTGCCGGGCGTGGCCGCCGCCGTAGGCGTGGTCGAGGGCGCGGAACAGCTCGCCGACCGAGCGCAGGGCGGCGACGTCCCCGGCGGTGACCCGCTGCCCCGGGCCCCGCTCCACCCGTTCGATCCGGGCCGCCTGCCCCACCCGGGGCGGCGGTACGGCCGCCGGCGACAGGGGCCCGCGGCCCTGGGCGGGCACCCGCGCGCCCTCCGGCGCGGGCTCGCCGCGCGCCACGCGCTCGTCGGGGCGGCCGATCAGCCAGTCCCGGCTGGGCACCACCAGCCCGGCCGGGGTGAAGGCGATCTTGCGCAGCTCGGCGTGGTTGCCGGTGTCCTTGCGCCACAGGCCGCCGACGATGTCCACCGCCTCGCCCGGTGTGGCCGCGAACTCCAGCCCGGCGTAGACCGGGGCGCACGCGTCCAGTCCCAGGTCCTGGGCGGTGAGCCTGCGGCCCAGGCGGCGGGTGAAGACCTCGGCGATCAGCGCCGGCGTCGTGCCGCGCGGCTGCTGTCCGCGCAGCCAGCGCGTCACCGAGGTCTTGTCGTACCGGAGGTCCAGTCCGTGCTCCAGCCCGAGCTGGTCGACCCGCCGGGCGAGCCCGGCGTTGGAGAACCCGGCCTCGGCGATGAGCGCGGCGAGCTGGCGGTTGGGGGTGCGCTGGGAGGATTTCCCAGGTCGTTCCGTCGACATCGGCTTTGCGGTCTCCTGCCTCACGGCTTGGGGTACGACAGACGCCGGGGCGCCCTGCTGGAACGGCGCGAATGTAGCCTTCCCCTCCGCCCCTCCGGGGGTCTGAGCGCGGGTTTCATCCATACGTGTGAGTGGGTGCGGGAGGCGGAACCGTTCGGCGACCCTGCGTCGCGTCCCCTTCACCGGTCCGTCACCGGGCGGCCGCCGGCCGCCACCGGCCCGCCGCCGCCCGGCCCCGGAGCCGTACAGTTGGCTGCCGGGACGCGCGACGAGGTGTGCCGCGACCCTGGGACGACCGGAGGAGGAGCCGCCGTGAGCGAGCTGCGCTTTGTCCATCTGGGCTTCGGCGAGGACGCCGTGGAGTATCTGGAGGCGTGGCGCAGGCAGCGCGAGGTCCACTCGGCCCGCTTCGCCGACGAGATCCCCGACACCTGCCTGCTGCTGGAGCACCGGCCGGTGTACACGGCCGGCCGGCGCACCGAGGACAGCGAGCGCCCCCTGGACGGCACCCCCGTGGTGGACGTGGACCGCGGCGGCAAGATCACCTGGCACGGCCCGGGCCAGCTCGTCGGCTACCCGATCCTGAAGCTGCCCCGCCCGGTGGACGTCGTCGCCCATGTGCGGCGGCTGGAGGAGGCGCTGATCCGCACCTGCGCGGAGTTCGGCCTGGCCACCACCCGGGTCGAGGGACGCAGCGGGGTGTGGGTGCTGGGCGAGGCCGGGAAGCGGTCGGAGGGGACCGCGCCGGGCGGTCTGGAGCTGGACTTCGATCCCGGTCTCCACGACGACGAGTACGACCCGAGGCTGCGCGGGCCCGAGTACGCGCCCTCCAACGCCGGCCAGCGCGGCGACGACCGCAAGCTCGCCGCCATCGGGATCCGGGTGGCCAAGGGCGTGACCATGCACGGCTTCGCGCTGAACTGCGACTCGGACAACACCGGGTACGACCGCATCGTGCCGTGCGGCATCCGGGACGCCGGGGTCACCTCGCTCACCCAGGAGCTGGGCAGACCGGTGACCGTCGCCGAGGTGCTGCCCGTGGTGGAGAAGCATCTGCGCGCGGTGCTGGAGTCCACGGAACCGCTGCCCCGCGCCGTCTGACCCGAACAAGCCAAGGCGTACCCTGGTGTGCGCCGAAGATTCAAAGGCCACCAACACAAAGGGGAGTGCCGGACGTGTCCGCTGTCGCACCCGACGGTAGGAAGCTGCTGCGCCTGGAGGTCCGGAACAGCCAGACCCCCATCGAGCGCAAGCCCGAGTGGATCAAGACCCGGGCGAAGATGGGCCCCGAGTACAACGCACTGCAGTCCCTGGTCAAGCGCGAGGGCCTGCACACGGTGTGCCAGGAGGCCGGCTGTCCCAACATCTTCGAGTGCTGGGAGGACCGCGAGGCCACCTTCCTCATCGGAGGCGAGCAGTGCACCCGGCGCTGCGACTTCTGCCAGATCGACACCGGCAAGCCCGCCGAGTTCGACCGCGACGAGCCGCGCCGGGTGGCCGAGTCCGTCCAGCAGATGGAGCTGCGCTACGCCACGATCACCGGCGTCGCGCGCGACGACCTGCCCGACGGCGGCGCCTGGCTGTACGCCGAGACCGTCCGCCAGATCCACGCCCTGATGCCGGACACCGGCGTCGAGCTGCTGATCCCGGACTTCAACGCGGTGCCCGAGCAGCTCGCCGAGGTCTTCTCCTCGCGCCCGGAGGTACTGGCGCACAACGTCGAGACGGTCCCGCGGATCTTCAAGCGCATCCGTCCCGCCTTCCGTTACGAGCGGTCGCTGGAGGTGATCACCCGGGCCCGCGCGGAGGGGCTGGTCACCAAGTCCAACCTGATCCTGGGGATGGGCGAGACCCGCGAGGAGGTCAGCCAGGCCCTGCGCGACCTGCACGAGGCCGGCTGCGAGCTGATCACCATCACCCAGTACCTGCGCCCCTCGCCGCGGCACCACCCGGTGGAGCGCTGGGTCAAGCCCCAGGAGTTCGTGGAGCTGAAGGACGAGGCGGACGAGATCGGCTTCGCCGGTGTCATGTCCGGCCCGCTGGTCCGCTCCTCCTACCGTGCCGGGCGCCTGTACCGGCAGGCGGTCGAGCGCCGGGGCGCCACCGCGGCCTGACGACCGCCGCCCGGTGCCAGGCCGGCCGCCGGTGCGGCACCGGCGGCCGGCCTGGCACCGGGCGGCGGTCCTTAGGGGGCCGCCGCCGGGCGCGGGCGGGAGGGCCGCGGCGGTCCCGGAGGCCGCGGCGCCCCGGCGCGGGCGGGCGACGTAGACTTCGCTGTATGGCGAGGAAGGAAACATCCGAGAATCCGGGGCGGCTCAAGCAGATCGCCCTGACGTACAAGATGACGCGGCGCGTCGACAAGTCGATCGGCTTCGTCCTCGCGGGCGTGGGGCTCGTCACCTTCGGTGTTCTCCTCGCGATCGGCTTCTGGGTCGGCCACCCCGTCTACCTGGGCATCCTGGGCTTCCTGCTGGCCTTCCTCGCGATGGCGATCATCTTCGGCCGCCGGGCCGAGCGGGCGGCGTTCAGCCAGATGGAGGGCCAGCCGGGCGCGGCGGCCGCCGTCCTGGACAACATCGGCCGCGGCTGGACGGTCACCCCGGCCGTCGCCATGAACCGGCAGCAGGACGTCGTCCACCGGGCCGTGGGCAAGGCGGGCATCGTGCTCGTCGGCGAGGGGAACCCGAACCGGGTGCGCTCCCTGATCGCCTCCGAGAAGAAGCGCATGGCGCGCATCGTCAGCGGCGTCCCGGTCCATGACGTGATCGTGGGCACCGGCGAGGGCCAGACGGAGCTGAAGAAGCTCCGCACCAAGCTGCTGAAGTTCCCCCGGGTGCTCCAGGGTCCGCAGGTGACGGAGACCAACGACCGGCTGCGGGCCATGGGCGACCTGATGAACAACCTGCCGATGCCCAAGGGGCCGATGCCCCGCGGCATGCGGATGCCGAAGGGCCCGACCCGCCGCTGAGGCGCGTGTGCCCGGTACGCCGGGCGGAACGGATGTGGGCGGGGCCCGGAACTCCTCGGAGTTCCGGGCCCCGCCCACATCCGTTCGGCGTCCGTCGCGGAGCTTCGGCTCCTGGCTCAGACACGCACCTGCACGGCGCCGGAGAGCCGGTCGTGCAGGCCGCGCGAGTCGCGGTCCCACACCAGCGCCGGCACGGCGAGCACCAGCAGCGCCGTGCGCACCACCGCGCGGGGCAGTGTCAGCCGCCCGCCGCGCGCGGAGACCACCCGCAGGCCCAGCAGCCGCTTGCCCGGGGTGAAGCCGACCGTGCCGACGGTGAGGACGCCGAGCACCGCGAAGACCAGCAGGGCCCAGTTCCCCGCCGAGCCGAGGTCGCCGCCCGTGAGCAGACCGTATGCGATCAGCACGCACAGGCCCCAGTCGATGAAGATCGCGCCGAACCGGCGGCCCAGCGGGGCGATCGACCCCGGACCGTCCTGGGGCAGCCCCAGCCTCTCGCCCCGGTAGCCGAAGTCCGCGCCCATCTGCTCGGCCGCGGCCCTGGGGCCGGAGAGCCAGGATCCGATTGCTTGCCTGTTGTCCACCCGTCAACGGTAGCGCGCGGCCTTCCCGGGTACCCGGCCGGGCCGCGGGGGCCGCATACGGCCGCGAGGGCGGCGCCGGGGACGGCGGCGGAGGGCACGGAGCGGCACCGGGAGGGCACCGGGAGCGACCGTCCGCACACTCGTCCGGTTAACATCACCGAAACAAATGGGTCATGCTTGAGAAATCCCGCAAATCTAAGGTCGGGCGACAGCAGGACATCGCACTGGACTGCCACTCGAGCTGCCACCCCGTCCCCTCGCGGCGGGACTAGGAGGACTTGGATGTTCCAGAACGCCGACGAGGCAAAGAAGTACATCGCGGACAACGACGTGAAGTTCGTCGACGTCCGCTTCTGCGACCTGCCGGGCATCATGCAGCACTTCACGATCCCGGCCTCGACGTTCGACCCGTCCGAGATGCAGGCCTTCGACGGGTCCTCGATCCGCGGCTTCCAGGCGATCCACGAGTCCGACATGGCGCTGCTGCCGGACCTGTCCACCGCCCGCCTGGACCCGTTCCGCCGCGACAAGACGCTCAACATCAACTTCTTCATCCACGACCCGATCACCGGCGAGCAGTACAGCCGGGACCCGCGCAACGTGGCGAAGAAGGCCGAGGCGTACCTCGCCTCCTCCGGCATCGCGGACACCGCCTACTTCGGGCCCGAGGCCGAGTTCTACGTCTTCGACAGCGTCCGCTTCCAGACCAGTGCGAACGAGTCCTTCTACCACATCGACTCCGAGGCCGGCGCCTGGAACACCGGTGCGCTGGAGGACAACCGCGGCTACAAGGTCCGCTACAAGGGCGGCTACTTCCCGACCCCGCCGGTCGACCACTTCGCCGACCTGCGCGCCGAGATGTCGCTGGAGCTGGACCGGGTGGGCCTGAAGGTCGAGCGCCAGCACCACGAGGTCGGCACCGCCGGCCAGGCGGAGATCAACTACAGGTTCAACACGCTGCTGGCGGCCGCCGACGACCTGATGCTGTTCAAGTACATCATCAAGAACGTCGCCTGGCGCAACGGCAAGACCGCCACCTTCATGCCCAAGCCGATCTTCGGCGACAACGGCTCGGGCATGCACGTCCACCAGTCGCTGTGGTCCGGCGGCGAGCCGCTGTTCTACGACGAGCAGGGCTACGCGGGCCTGTCGGACACCGCCCGCTACTACATCGGCGGCATCCTCAGGCACGCCCCGTCGCTGCTGGCCTTCACCAACCCGACGGTGAACTCCTACCACCGCCTGGTGCCCGGCTTCGAGGCCCCGGTGAACCTGGTGTACTCGCAGCGCAACCGCTCCGCCGCGATGCGCATCCCGATCACCGGCTCCAACCCCAAGGCCAAGCGCGTGGAGTTCCGCGCCCCGGACCCGTCCTCCAACCCGTACCTGGCCTTCTCGGCCCTGCTGCTGGCCGGTCTGGACGGCGTCAAGAACAAGATCGAGCCGGCCGAGCCGATCGACAAGGACCTCTACGAGCTGGCTCCGGAGGAGCACGCGAACGTCCCGCAGGTGCCGACCTCCCTGCCGGCCGTCCTGGAGGCCCTGGAGGCGGACAACGAGTACCTGCAGGCCGGCGGCGTCTTCACCGCCGACCTGATCGAGACCTGGATCGACTACAAGCGCACCAACGAGATCGCCCCGATCCAGCTCCGCCCGCACCCGCACGAGTTCGAGATGTACTTCGACCTCTGAGAACTCTGGCCGGCGCCGGGGAACGCCGCTCCCCGGCGCTCCCCGGCGCTTCGGACGGCCGACGGGCCGCGGACCGCACGACCACACGGCGTGCGGTCCGCGGCCCGTCCGCGTCCCCGGGAGCCGCTCTCGCGCGCCGGCGCGGGGCCTGGTAGACCGGTGGAGTGAGCGCTGGTCCCGAACCCGAGTCCGTACCCGGCCCCGGAGCCGAACCGCTTCCCGGCAGCCCGGAGCCGCCCGGGGAGGGCGGCCGGCCGCGCGTGACGTGCCGGATGTGCGGGCGGCCGCTGCGCGACCGGCAGGCGCGGCTGTGGGGCCTGGGCGTGGAGTGCCGGGAGAAGCTGGCGGTGCGCACCGCTCCTGTGCCCGGCCGCTGGGAGGTCGCGCAGGAGGCGCTGCCGGGGTTGTGAGGCACGCCGGGCGCGGGCCCCCGGACATGGCGCGGCGCCCGTGCTCCCCTCCGGCACGGGCGCCGCGCGGTACGGGGCGCCGCGGGGCGCGGTCAGCGCAGCAGGCGGAGGGGGACGGCGTTCGCCATCGCCTCCGCCCCGGCGTCGCTGGGGTGGAGGTGGTCGCCGCTGTCGTAGCGCGGCAGCAGGCGCTCGGGGTCGGCGGGGTCGCGCAGGGCCCGGTCGAAGTCGATCACCCCGTCGTACTCGCCGCTGGTGCGGATCCAGTGGTTGACGGCCTGGCGGGCGGCCTCGGTCTCGGCGCTGTGGAAGCCGAAGGCGTCGCCCTTGAACGGCAGGATGGTGCCGCCGTGGATCTTCAGCCCCCGCTGGTGGGCGCGGGCGATGAGCTGGCGGTGGCCGTCGATGACGTCCCGGGCGGTGACCTTCTCCGAGGGCGGGGCGGTGCCGGCGGCCGGGTGGCCGAGGTCGTTGACGCCCAGCAGGACGACGACGTGCTCGGCGCCGGGCTGGGCGGCCACGTCGCGGTCGAAGCGGCGCAGGGCGCTCTGGCCGAAGTAGGCCGCGTAGCCCTCGGCGCCGGATCCGGCCGGGGGGTTGGGGTCGTGCAGCAGGCGGTTGCCGCTGACGCCCTGGTTGAGCACGCCCTGCGGGAGGGGTCCGCGGGCCTCGGCCAGGCGCCGGGCGAGGAAGTCGGGCCAGCGGTGGTTGGCGTTCGCCTCGGTGTCGGAGCCGTCGGTGATGGAGTCGCCGAGGGCGACGACGGCCGAGGCCCTCCCCGCTCCCCCGGAGCGGTCGGCGCTCACGCTCACGCCGGTCAGGAAGTACCAGCGGTCGATGGTGGCGGTCGGTGTGATGTCCGCGTGCCCGGTGACGTTGCCGGAGGCGACGTGGTTGTGCTGGAAGGCGAACGCGTGGACCGTCGAGCCCGGGGTGCGCTCGGGCAGGTGGATGCTCACCACCAGGTCGGAGCCCGCCGGCACCCGCAGGGAGACCGGGTCGCTGAGCACGGGCGCGCCGGCGGGGACGGTCACCGAGGCGCGCCCGCCGAAGGTGAGCGCGCGGTCGGTGCGCCTGTCGACGGCGGTGGAGCCGCCGCCCCCCGCGCGGTGGGCGATGCGGGCCTCGCCGATGACCAGGGGCCGGTCGCCGAACTCGTTGGACAGCCGGACGCGCACCCTGTCGCCGCCGATGCTGGTGCGAACACTCTGGCGGATGGTCTGGTCCTCGAACACGGTGGTGTCCGAGGCGGGGACGGCCGTGGGGGTGGTGGACCAGGTGCCCACCCAGGCGCGGCCGGCGTGCTTGCCGGGCGCCGGGGAGGCGCCCGGCGCGGCGGGCGTGGCCGGCGCCGTGCCCAGGAGCAGGGCTCCGGCGAGCAGGGCGACGACGTAGCCGCCCGCCCGTCCCGCGCGGTTGCGGAGGAAGGCGAACCGCGCCTTGTTCGGTCTCATGCGGGTCTCCCGGTGGTGGCTTCGGAGGCGGGTCGGGCCGGGTCGGCCGGCCGGGCTGGACGGGCCGGTCGGGCTGATCGGGCCGGTCATGGGCGGTCTCAGCCGCGGCGGGCGGGCCTGTCGAAGCGCCAGCCCTCGGCCCTGAGCCGGGGGATGGCCCGGTCCACGGCCTCGACGGTCGCGCCGCGGTCGCCGCCGCCGTCGTGCAGCAGTACCACGGCCCCGGGCGTGACGCCCTCGGTGATGCGGCGGGCGAACTCGTCGGCGCTGTGCGGCTCCCAGTCTCCGATCACCAGCCGCCAGCCCAGCGGCTGCATCCCCATCGAGGCCGCCACCTGCGGCGTCTGACCCCAACTGCCGTACGGGGCACGGAAGTAGGGGATCCGTGCGCCCGGAGCGGCGCGGCGGATCGCGGCGTTGGTCCGTGCCAGGTCCGCCCGGATGTCCTCGGGGGACCAGGTGGCCATGTCGTCGTGGTGCATGGTGTGGTTGCACAGCGTGTGGCCGCCGGCGACGATCTTCCGGACCAGTTCGGGGTGCTTGTCGACGTGGTCGCCCCACAGGCAGAAGACCGCCTTGACGTGGTGCTTGCGCAGCACCTCCAGCAGGCGCGGGGTGTCGGCGGGATTGGGGCCGTCGTCGAAGGTGAGGGCGAGGGTCCGGCCGCCGTGGCGGGTGGTCTCGACGACGGTGTCGTTCGCCTGGCGGGCCTGGGCGGGGCCCGCCGCGGCCAGGACGCCCAGGCACATGCCGCAGGAGAGCAGCAGGGGCATCGCCAGACGGCGCAGCCCGCGGGCGCGCCGGGGGCGCGCCGCTTCGCCGGTCGGTTCCGGGGAGGGTGTGGCGGTCGTGGTCAAGGCTGGTCCCTTTCTGGCGCTTCCGCCCGTCCCCGGGCCTCCGCCCGCGGCCGGGCGACGGGCCCGTGCGGTGCGGTTCCGTGATTTCCGCGATTCCGCGATTCCGCGAATCGCGGATTCCGGAAAATTACCGGTCGAGCGGGGAGACCATAGGGAGACCCCGCGCCGGCGTCAAGCACGGCCCGGCTCCCGTGACGAGGAGGTGTTCTCGCTGGTCGGAACGGGTTCCGGCGCCCTCGCCGGACCGATCCGCCGCCCGGCGGCCGGAAGAACGCGGGGCGGATCGGGGGAGAAACGCACGGGTGTCGGGCCAGGGCGGCCGTACTCCCGACACCTGTCTGATGACCTGGGAGGAAGCCCGTGACACCGTCTCATCACGACACCGGCGCACGCCCCACCGTGCCCGGGCCGGCGATCGGAGGACGCAGATGAGCCCGCGCCACCGGTTCGACCCCGAGCTGGCCGCGGCGCTCCCGCTGATCCCCGAGGTGGAGCTGCTCGACCTCGACGCGGCCCGGGCCTCGCAGGCCGCGCAGGTGGCCGCGGCGGTGGCGGCGGCCGACACCTCCGGAGTGGACGTCGGGGAGACACACGTGCCCGGACCGGCCGGTGCGCCCGGGGTGCGGCTGCGGCTGTACCGGCCGCACGGCGCCCGCGGCCCGCTGCCCGCGGTGTACGCCGTCCACGGCGGCGGCTTCATGCTGGGCTCGCCGGAGGTCGACCACGACTGGAACCTGCTGCTGTGCCGGCGGCTCGGAGCCCTGGTGGCCTCGGTCGACTACCGGCTGGCGCCCGAGCACCCCTTCCCCGCGCCCCTGGAGGACTGCTACGCCGGGCTGTGCGGGCTGGTGGGGCGCGCCGGGGAGCTGGGGGTGGCGCCCGAGCGGATCGCTCTGTGGGGCGACAGCGCCGGGGCGGGGCTCGCCGCCGGGCTGGCCCTGCTCGCCCGCGACCGGGGCGGTCCGGCCGTCCGCTTCCAGCACCTGTGCTCCCCCGCGCTCGACGACCGGCTCTCCACCCCCAGCGCGCGGCGGTTCACCGACACGCCCGTGTGGAACCGGCGCAACGCCGCGATCAGCTGGGACGCGTACCTGGGGCACGGGGTGCGGGGCACCGCCGGCGTCTCCCCCTACGCCGCCCCCGCCCGCGCCGGGGTGATAGGGCTGGCGGGCCTGCCTCCCGCGTACGTGTCGGTGATGGAGTTCGACCCGCTGCGGGACGAGGGCATCGACTACGCCCGCGCCCTGCTGGCCGCCGGGGTGCCCGCCGAACTGCACCTGATCCCCGGCACCTTCCACGGCGCGTGGGCGGTGGAGCACGCCGCCGTCATCCGCCGGGCGACGGCCGAGGCCGTCGAGGTGCTGCGCGGGGCGCTGGGCGGCCCCGGGCCGGTGGAGCCGGTCGGGCCGGTGAGGGAGTGAGCGCTCAGCCGTCCCCGTTACCGGCCAGCCGCAGGGCGTACAGCGCGAGCTGGGCGCGGAAGCGGTCCTGCGGATCGCGCAGCCGCCAGCCCGTCTCCTTCTCCACATGGGCCAGGCGCGCGGCCACCGAGCTGTGGTGCAGGTGCAGTTCGGCGGCGGCCTGCCGCAGTGATCCGGTGCTGCAGAACGCGGCCAGGGCCGCCAGCAGTTCACCGCCCGGCCGGACCTGCCCGGTGGCGGAGCCGCCGTGCTCGCCGTGCGCCGGGTCCCCCAGCCGCCCCAGCCGCCGTACGTCCGCCTGGGCGCGCAGCCGCTCCACCGGGATGTCGGCCAGCAGTGCGAGGGGGCCGAGTTCGTCGTGGTCGGCCACCGCCTCCCGCGGGGCGCCCGCCACCGCGAACCGCAGGGCCGCCCGGGCCTGTGCCCAGGAGGTGTGGGCGTCCAGCGGGTCGGCGCCGGACCCGATCCCGACGCGCGTGCCCGGGGCCGGCCCGCGGGCCGTGCTCCGGTCGCGGGCGCGTTCGCGCATCGCCGCCCGCAGCTCGGCGGCCGGCGATGCGGCGCCGGTGCCGTCCGGGGCGGATCCGGGGACCCCTCGCCCGCCGAACGTGCCCTCCCCGCCGAAGGCTTCCTCCCCGCCGAAGGCGTCCTCCCCGCCGAGCGCACCGCCCCGGCGCTGCACCAGCACCGCTCCCAGCGAGCCGACCCGCGCCACCCGTACGGTGCCCCGCAGCGCGCCGCGCCCCAGCAGCGCGACGGCCTCGACCCCGGCGTCCGTCCCCGCGCCCGCTCCCGTATCCGCTCCCCTGTCCACCGCCACCGCGATCACCCGCAGCGGCGTCCCCGGCTCCAGGCCCAGCAGCCGCAGGGCGCGGGCGCGGTCCTCGACGGCCTCCCGGCCGGACAGCACCAGTTCGACCAGCGCCGGGTCGGCGGCCCGGGGGGTGCGGGCCGGGCGGGGACGGCCGGCCAGCACGCGGGCGGCGATGGCCATCCACTCCAGCACCAGTTCGTCGAACGGCCCCGGCACGCCGGGACGTTCCAGCCACACGCGGCCGGCCGGCTCCAGGTCCACCCGGCCGGAGACGCGTCCGGGCGCACCCGTCAGGGCGGCGCCGTCCGGGGCGAACCGCACCGTGCGGCCGTCGGGCAGTTCCAGCCCCGCGGCGCACCCGGCCAGCCCCGCCGTGGACCGCGTCAGGGTCACCGGGTCCAGCGCACCGCCGAGCAGCGCCTCGAAGTGGGCGATCACGCGTACGGCGGTGGCGGCGTCCGCGTCCAGCGCGGACAGCCGCAGCAGCAGTCCCTTCACGTTCCGCAGTCTAGGAAGGAGACGGAGATGACCGACAGATCCGTGCGCACGGCGGCGCGGAGATCCGGAGGGCGCCCGGCCGGATCGCGCCTGACGGCGCTGCTGGGAGGTGTGCTGCCCATGTTGACGGCCCTCCTCCTGACCCTCGCCGCACCCCCGGCCTCCGCCGCCTCGCTGACCGAGGTGACGAACTTCGGCGGCAACCCCAGCAACCTGCGCATGCACCTGTACGTGCCCGACACCGTCCAGGAGCGTCCGCCGGTGCTGGTGGCGGTGCACTACTGCACCGGCTCCGGCCCGGCGTTCCACTCCGGCACCGAGTTCGCCTCGCTGGCCGACCGGTACGGGTTCGTCGTGGTCTACCCGTCGGCGACCCGCAGCGGCAACTGCTTCGACGTCTCCTCCCCGCAGGCGCTGCGGCGCGACGGGGGCAGCGACCCGGTGGGCATCCGCTCGATGGTGGGCTACGTACAGCAGCGTCTGAACGCCGACCCGGACCGGATCTACGTCACCGGCGCCTCCTCGGGGGCGATGATGACCAACGTCCTGGTGGGCAACTACCCGGACGTGTTCAAGGCGGGCGCGGCCTTCGCGGGCGTGCCGCACTCCTGCTTCGCCACCACCGACGGCTCGGGCTGGAACAGCGCCTGCGCGAACGGCACCGTGGACAGGACGCCGCGGCAGTGGGGGGACCTGGCGCGCGGCGCGTACCCCGGCTACAGCGGGCCGCGGCCCCGGATGCAGATCTGGCACGGCACCGAGGACAGCACCCTGCGCTACCCCAACTTCAACGAGCAGATCGAGCAGTGGACGGACGTCCACGGGGTGAGCCCGACGCCCGCGTACACCGACCGGCCGCAGCCGGACTGGGTCCGCACCCGCTACGGCGGCACCGGTGACCAGGCCCCGGTGGAGGCCATCAGCGTCCAGGGGATCGGGCACTCCCTGCCCGCCGGCGGCATGGCGGCCCGGGCCATCGCGTTCTTCGGCCTGGACGGCACCGGCTCCGGCCCGGACCCCGACCCGGAGCCTGAGCCGGAGCCGGGGGCCTGCCGGGTCGCCTACACCACCAACGCCTGGAACACCGGGCTGACCGCGTCCGTCACCGTCACCAACACCGGCAGCACGCCGCTGAACGGCTGGTCGCTCTCCTTCCGCCTGCCCGCGGGCCAGACCATCGTCGCCGGCTGGGGCGCGAGCTACAGCCCGGACAGCGGTGCGGTGACCGCCAGGCCCGCCTCGTACAACTCCACCCTGGCGGCCGGGGCCAGCGTGCAGATCGGCTTCCAGGCGAGCCACACCGGCGACACCGGCGAGCCCGCCTCCTTCACACTGGACGGCGCGGCCTGCACCGTCGTCTGACACACGGCACGACGGCACCGGCCCCGGCGGGAACTCCCGCCGGGGCCGGTGCGTCCGGGTGCGCGCGAGTGCGTCCGGGTGCGCGCGGACGTGTGCCGCCAGGGGTCAGCGGACGGCCGGCTGGTCGAACGTGTAGCCCTGTGCCTTCAGCTGCGGAATGGTCTGGTCGACGGCCGAGACGGTCTGGCCGCGGTCGCCGCCGCCGTCGTGCATCAGCATCACCGCCCCGGGCGTGACGCGCTGCATGATCCGGTTGACCAGTTCGCCCGTGCCCGGCGGCTGCCAGTCGCCGATGTCCGCCCGCCAGCCCAGCGGCTGCATCCCCATCGAGGCCGCCACCTGCGGGGACTGCCCCCAACTGCCGTACGGGGCACGGAAGTAGGTGATCTGCGCGCCGGGAGCGGCCTGGCGGATCACGTTGTTGACCTGTTCCAGGTTCTGGCGTATCTGCTGCTGGGACCAGCCGCCCATGTCCTGGTGGGCCATGGAGTGGTTGCACAGCCGGTGGCCGTCGGCCGCGATCCGGCTCACCAGGTACGGGTACTGCCGCACGTGGTCGCCCCACAGGCAGAAGGTCGCCTTGACGTTGTGCTTGCGCAGCACCTCCAGCAGGCGGGGGGTGTGGGTGGGGTCGGGGCCGTCGTCGAAGGTGAACGAGACGGTCCGGCCGCCGCTCTGGGTGTAGGTGATGACGGTACTGTCCACGGCCTGGACCGGCCCCGCCGTGGCCAGGGAGCTCATGCAGAGACCGGCCGCGAGCAGCAGGGGCGCCGCGAGGCGGCGCAGACGGCCCGGGCGGCGCGTGCGGTGCGCGGCGGCCTCCGTGGTGGCGCTCGTTGTCCTGGTCAACTCAGGTTCCTTCCTGGTGCGCGGCCGGGCCCGGCTCTCCTCGTCCGGGAGCGCTCGGGCCCGGCTCGCGGTGGGGGGTGGGAAACACGGGGGAGAGAAACCTTCCGGAATCTTTCCGGTAGAACGAGGAGAACATAGGAAACCCCCAACCGGCCGTCAAGCACCCGGAGTTACCCGGCTCCGAGCACGTTCCCGCAGGTCGGCGCAGGAAGAAGCCGCCCCTCCCGGCAGACGGGCGGCCCGAGAAACGGACGGCCGTCTGACCGGAGCCGTCCTCCCTCCGCCACTTGTCTGACGCCGCCTCCACCAACCGACAAGTTGCAGAATTATGCAATTCCATAGATGCTTCACAGTGCAAGTCCTCTGCCCGAGGACCCGAGGACACCCGTCGCGGCCCACCGGGCCGGGGCGAACGCCGAGGAGACCGAGGTTCCCGTGCCGGTTCCGCTGTACCAGGCCAAGGCCGAGTTCTTCCGGATGCTGGGGCATCCGGTCCGCATCCGCGTCCTGGAGCTGCTCCAGGACGGCCCGAAGCCGGTACGCGACCTGCTGGCCGCCATCGAGGTCGAGCCGCCCAACCTCTCGCAGCAGCTCGCGGTACTGCGCCGCTCGGGCATAGTCACCGCCACCCGCGAGGGCTCCACCGTGGTCTACGAGCTGGCCGGCGGGGATGTCGCGGAGCTGATGCGGGCCGCGCGCCGGATCCTGACCGAGATGCTCGCCGGGCAGAACGAACTCCTGGCGGAACTGCGGGACCCGCCCCGGGCCCCCTCCCCGGCCGTCCCCCCGGCCGCCTCGCCGACCGCCTCCGAAGCCGCCGGGGACGGCGCCGAGTGAGCACCGTCTCCGGCCAGGCCCGGCCGGCCCTGGCCGCATGCCGCTCCCTGCTGCCCACCCGCTCCGACCTCGCCGCCATGCGCGCCCATCCCCGGCAGGACCTCCTGGCGGGGCTGACGGTGGCCATCGTGGCGCTGCCGCTGGCCCTGGGCTTCGGCGTCTCCTCCGGACTCGGCGCCGAGGCCGGGCTGGCCACCGCCGTGGTCGCCGGCGCCCTGGCGGCCCTCTTCGGCGGCTCCAACCTCCAGGTCTCCGGGCCCACCGGCGCCATGACGGTCGTCCTCGTCCCGATCACCGCCGCGCACGGCCCCTCGGGCGTGCTGACCGTCGGCCTGCTGGCCGGACTGATGCTGGTGGCGCTCGCCCTGGCCCGCGCAGGCCGCTGGATGCGGTACGTGCCGGCGCCGGTCGTGGAGGGCTTCACCCTCGGCATCGCCTGTGTGATCGCCCTCCAGCAGGTGCCCGGCGCCCTGGGCGTGCCCGTTCCCGAGGGCGACCGGGTGGCGGCCGTCGCCTGGCGGGCGGCCGTGGAGTTCGCCCGGCAGCCGAACTGGACGGCCGTCGCGCTCTCACTGTCCGTGGCCGCCGTGATGCTGGCCGGCGCCCGGTGGCGGCCCACCGTCCCGTTCTCCGTCGTCGCGGTGGCCGCCGCGACCGCCGTGACCGAGGTGCTCCGCCTCGACGGCGCCGAGCCGATCGGCGATCTGCCGCCCGGCCTGCCCGCGCCCTCGCTGTCCTTCCTCGACCCGTCGGCGCTGTCCTCGCTGCTCGCCCCGGCGGTGGCCGTCGCCGCGCTGGCCGCCCTGGAGTCCCTGCTGTCCGCCTCCGTGGCCGACGGCATGACGGTGGGGCAGCGGCACGACCCGGACCGGGAGCTGTTCGGGCAGGGCCTGGCCAACATCGCCTCCCCGCTGTTCGGCGGGGTGCCCGCCACCGGCGCCATAGCCCGCACCGCCGTCAACGTACGCGGCGGCGCCCGCTCGCGGCTGGCGGCGCTGACGCACGCCGGTGCGCTCGCCGCCGTCGTCCTGGCCGCCGCCCCGCTGGTCTCGCGCATCCCGCTGGCCGCACTGGCCGGTGTGCTGCTGGCCACCGCCGTGCGCATGGTGGAGGTCGGATCGCTGCGGGCGATCACCCGCGCCACCCGCTCCGACGCGGCTGTCCTGATCCTGACCGCCGTGACGACCCTGGTGCTGGACCTGGTGTACGCGGTGATCGCCGGCCTGCTCGTCGCGGGCACCCTCGCCCTGCGGGCGGTGGCCCGGCAGGCCCGCCTGGACCAGGTGGACGTCACCGGCGACATCCCCGGCGGGCACGGCGACGAGGAACGCGCCCTGCTGGCCGAGCACATCGTCGCCTACCGCCTGGACGGTCCGCTGTTCTTCGCCGCCGCCCACCGCTTCCTGCTGGAGCTGTCGGAGGTGGCCGACGTGCGCGTGGTGATCCTGCGCATGTCGCGGGTGACGACGGTGGACGCCACCGGAGCCCTCGTGCTGAAGGACGCGATCGACAGACTGCACCGGCGCGGCATCACCGTGCTGGTCTCCGGGGTCCGCCCCGAGCAGCGCCGCGCCCTGGAGTCCGTCGGCGCGCTGGACGCCGTCGGCCCCGGGGACCGGGACTGGTCCAGCACCCCCGAGGCGATCCGCGGCGCCCGCGAGCACCTGTACGGGGCCGGGGTCCTGCCCGCCGCTCCCCCGCCTCCCACCGCGCCCGCGCGGGAGCCCTCGCGGTGAACGCCGCCGGCCGCCCGTGCCCCCCACCGCCCGCCGTACGGCCGCTACCGTGAGGCGCATGGAGATCTGGATCAATCCCGCCTGCTCGAAGTGCCGCAGCGCGGTGAGGCTGCTGGACGCCGAGGGCGCCGAGTACACCGTCCGCCGCTATCTGGAGGACCCGCCGACCGAGGACGAGCTGCGCGCCGTGCTGGGGCGGCTCGGCCTGGAGCCCTGGGACATCACGCGCACGCAGGAGGCCGAGGCCAAGGAGCTCGGCCTGAGGTCCTGGCCGAAGGAGCCCGCCGAGCGGGACCGCTGGATCGCCGCGCTGGCCGGGCACCCGCGGCTGATCCAGCGTCCGATCATCACCGCCGACGACGGCTCGGCGGTCGTGGGGCGCAGCGAGGAGGCCGTGCGCGACGCGCTCTCCCGTTAGCGCCCCCTGCCCGCCGAGTCGAGCCGAGCCGGGACCGGGCCGGGACCGCACCGGCCGGCCGGTCACCCCGGCCGGACGCGTCCCCGCAGGCGCCGCCACAGGCCGGCCGGCCCACGGCCCGGTTCCGTACGCGCCGCACCGGCCGGGGCCTCGGAGCGCGCGGCCGCGCCCGTTGCCGGCCGGCGCCCGCCGGCCGGGGTGCGGACGAACGGGTTGCGGTCGTGGCGCGGGGTGAACCGCACCGGCAGCGCGTCCAGACGGCGCGACCAGGACGAGGAGGTCCAGGTCAGCTCCTCCTCGGGGACGGCCAGCCGCAGATCCGGCAGCCTGGCGATCAGGGTGTCGATCCCGGAGCCGGTGACGGCCCGCCCGATGTCCTGGCCCGGGCACTCGTGCGGCCCGCTGTTGAACGACAGGTGCGAGCGGTTGCCGTGCATCTCCTGGCCCGTGGTGCGCCCGGTGGCCGGGTCGGCGTTCCCGGCCGCCAGTCCGAGCAGCAGCAGGTCGCCCTCGCGGACCTCGCGCCCGGCGATCTCCATGTCGTACCTGGGGAACCGCGCGGGCAGCACCGTCAGCGGCGGCTCGTCCCACAGGATCTGCTCCACGGCCGCCGGGAGGGTCATCTGGCCGCCGTTGAGGGTGCCCCGGAAACGCGGGTCGGTCAGCACCATCCGCAGTGTGTTGACCATCAGGTTGGTGGTGGCCTCGTGGGCCAGGACGAGGACGAGCCGCAGGTGCTGGCGGACCTCCTCGTCGCTGAGCGCGGCCTCGTGCTCGATCAGCCAGGAGGCCAGGTCGGGGCCGGGCGCCAGGTGCTTGGCTGCGACCAGCCGGCCCAGGATCTCGTGGATGTGCCGGTCGGCCTCCAGCGCCTTCCGTGTGCCGCCGACGAGCTGCCGGCTGGCCGTGACCAGCCGCGCCCCCTCCTCCTCCGGCAGCCCGTAGAGGTCGGTCAGCACCATCATGGGCAGCGACAGGGCGAACTGGCCGACCAGTTCGGCCCGCCCCGCGCCGGCGAAGGCGTCGACGAGCTGGTGGGCGCGCCGGTGGACGGCGCGGCGGATGGCCCGCCGGTCGAAGCGCTCCAGGCTGTCCTTGACCGCGCCGCGCAGCCGCCGGTGCTCCCGGCCGTCCTGGGAGATGCAGTCGGGGCGCCAGGCCAGCACCGGCGCCAGCGGCGAGTCCTCGGGGATCCGCCCCTCCCTCCAGTCGCGCCACAGCCGGGTGTCGCGGGCGAAGCGGCGCGGGTTGCGGGCGACCTGGAGGATCTCGTCGTGGCCCAGCAGCAGCCAGGCGGGCACCCCGCCCTCCAGCAGGACGGGCGCGATGGCGCCGTGCTCGGCCCGCAGCCGCTCGTACAGGCCCATGGGATCCGCCGACGCCTCGGGCCCGTACAGGGGTGCGGCGCCCGCCGCGTGGGCCGGGCAGCCGGGCGGGGGCGCCGCCCCGGCGGCCGGGGCCCCGCCGTGCGCGGCGGCGGACGGTCCGGGGCGGGGGCCCGCTGACGGCAGGTCCGGTCCGGGGAAGGGCGGCGTGCTCACAGGACCTCCCGGGTCGCGGTGGCGGAGTCGTAGAGGTGGTGCATCAGCGTCAGCAGGACGTCGCGGCTGGAGTCGGGCCTGCGGGCGTCGCAGCCGACCACGGGAACGTGCTCGGGCAGGTCGAGCGCGGACCGCAGCTCGCCGGCGGGGTGGACGGGGGCGCCGGGGAAGTTGTTGACCGCGACGACGAAGGGGACGCCGCCCTGCTCCAGGCGGTCCATGGCGGGGAAGCTCTCCTCCAGCCGGCGGGTGTCCACCAGCACCACCGCGCCCAGCGCGCCCGCGATCACGCCGTTCCACAGGAACCAGAAGCGCTGCTGGCCGGGTGTGCCGAACAGGTAGAGGACGAGCCGTTCGTCGAGGGTGATCCGGCCGAAGTCCATGGCCACGGTCGTCTCGGTCTTGCGCTCCACGCCGGAGAGGTCGTCCACGCCGACCCCGGCCTGCGTCATCGTCTCCTCGGTGGTCAGGGGGCGGATCTCGCTGACGGAGCCCACCATGGTCGTCTTGCCGACGCCGAAGCCCCCGGCGACGACCACCTTGACCGACCTCTCCGCGGAGGCCGGCAGCAGGTCCTCGCACCGCGGGCCGGGCGGCGGTTCAAAGTCGTTGCAGCCCACCGATCAGCGCTTTCAGGATCTCGACGTCGGGGTCCGCGGCCGCCGTGTGCGCCGCGCGGGTCTGCCGCGCCTCCACCAGGGACTCGGCGATCAGGTCCGCCAGCAGCACCTGGACGGCGCTGAACGGCAGGTCCAGGTACGCGGACAGTTCGGCCACGGAGAGCGGGCCGGCGCACATGCGCAGGATGGAGACGTGCTCGGGGCGCATCCCCGGCTGCGACTCGGAGCGGGCCACGATCAGCGTGACCAGGTCGAGCACCCGCTCCTCCCCGGCCTCGGTGCGCCCGCCGGTGACGATGTACAGGGGGACGGGCGTGCCCTCCTCCCAGTCCCTCTCCCCCGCCCCCCGGCCGTCCCCGTTCACGGGGCCTGCTCCGGGGCCCGGGGCGGACTGGCGAGGTGGTCGCCGATCCTGATGACCAGGTCCCTCATCCGCTGGCTCATCAGTCCGGCGTCCACCCCCTCGTCGGCGGTCACCGCCAGGTAGGAGTTGGCGGCGGCCGCCATGAGGTAGAAGAAGCCGCCGTCCACCTCCAGTACGACCATGCGCACCCCGCCGTCGCTGTGCGGGAACTCCGCGGCCACCGACTGCGCCAGGCTCTTGAGGCCGGAGGAGGCCGCGGCCAGCCGGTCGGCCGCGTCCTTGCCGGCGCCCCACTGGGCCATGCACAGGCCGTCGGCGGAGAGCAGGACGATGTGCCGGGTGCGGGGGACGGTGGCGGCCAGGTCCTTGAGCAACCAGTCCATGTTCTTGAGCCGCTGCTGCGTCGTCACGTGCGGATCACCTGATTCCATTGCCGGTTTCACGACTCGTCGCCGGTCTCGGACCGGTCCGGTGCCTGCCGGGGCACCGGGGGCACCGGGGTCGTCGGGTGCGGAACCGGGGCCGTGTCCCCGCCGGCTTCGGCGCCGCCGAGGTTGTCACCGCCGGCCCCGGCGAAGAACGCGCCCATCCACAGCCCCGTGTCGGGGTGGGTCTCCAGGGGCGACCTCCCGGCCGCCTCCGCGCCCGGCGCCCCGGACACCCCGTACCTGCCGCCCAGGGTCCCCGTGCCACCCGCCCCCGCCGGGGGGACGGCGGTGCGCCGGCGGTGGCGCTGCGGCAGCCCGTTGGCGTTCCGCTCGACGGCGGCCGGTCCGCCGTCCGCGTCCGCCCCGGCGGCGGACCGGGCCGCGGGCGGACGCGCCGCCGGATGCGCGGGCGCGGGCGGCCCGGCCATGGCCCGCCGCCGGGTCACCGGTCCGGGGGGACGGCCGCCGACCCGGGCGTAGGCCTCCATGGGCAGCGCGGTGAGCAGGTCGTGCGGGACGAAGACGACCGCGCGCACCCCGTCGCAGGTCGAGGGCCGCAGGGAGATCCGCAGCCCGAGACGGCCCGCCAGGACGCCCGCCACGCGCAGGCCCATGCGGGCCGTCTCGCCGAGGTCCTCCAGGTCCAGCCCGTTCTGCGCCTGGGTGAGCAGGAACTCGGCGTGCCGGCGGGTCTCCTCGGTCAGGCCCACCCCCTTGTCCTCGATGGAGACCTCGATTCCCGAGGCCACCTCCTCGGTGTTGACGACCACCTTGGTGCTGGGCGGCGAGTAGCGGGCGGCGTTGTCCATCAGCTCGCTGAAGACCAGGCTCAGCGGCTCGACCGCCGGGCCGAGCACCGCGATCTCGGCGATCCGGTGCAGTTCGATGCGCAGGTACTCGGCGATGGGGGCGCTGCCCGCTCGCAGCACGTCGTAGAGGGAGACGGGCTTCTGCCACTGGCGCGCCGGGCTGCCGCCGCCGAGGACGGCCAGACTGGTGGCCACGCGGCCGGCGACGTTGACGCCGTGCTCCAGGTGCATCAGGTCGCCCAGGATCTCCGGGGCCGGGTGCTTGAACTGCATCCTGCGCAGGTCGGCCTGGAGGCGGTGGATCTCGGCCTGGAGGCGGCAGGCGATGTTGACGATCGCGCGGCGGGCGGAGTCGCGCTGGAACTCGCGGTCCTGGACCGCCCTCACCACGGTGTTGGTCAGCTTCTCGTGGGCGGCCACCAGCCGCGGGTCGGAGTCGGCGGGGTGCAGCGAGGGGGGCAGTACGTCGCCGGGCACCTCGCCGCGCTGCACGGCCTCGACGACGGGCGGCATGACCTCCAGGCAGTAGTGCTCCAGGTCGGCGAGCTGGCGTTCCGCGCGCCGGTGGGCGGCGGTGATCTCGCGGCCCCGGCGGACCACCTCGCGGGCGGCCGCGGCCACCGCGAGCGTCGCCGCGGCTCCGCACCAGGCGACCGCGGCACGGGCCGGGGCGGTGACGAAGAACGCGGCCAGGGCCGCGCAGGCGGCCACCAGTACGGGGGAGGCGAGCCACAGGCCCCCGGGAGAGGGGCGTCGGCCTCCCGTCAACGAGCCGGCGGGCTCCATGGGCATCCTCTGGGACGTTGGGGTGGGCGGTGGGACGGGCGGTGGGCGGTGCTTCGGGACGGGCGGTGCTGTGCGGCGGCGCGGAGGGCGTGCCCGGGGCACGTACCCGCGGCATACGCCACTCGCCGGGAGGGGGAGTTCCGGCCCCGCCGGCCCCCCGGCCGCCCCGCTTCGGGGCATGGCGGCGCCGGGGCACCGCACGCGGCGGCGACTCGCCGTGACGGAGGCACCCCGCTGCGTGACAGGGAGCATAGGGGCATCCGCCGAGCCGTCGCAGAGACTTGACAAACACCGTGTGAATATGCGGCGACACAGCGGGTGATCATGTGGGCGTTGCGGCCCGAGCCTGCGTGTTCGTTCCCCTTTGGGCGGGTGTACACCCCGCCACCCCTTGGCCGGGACCGGATATCCGTTCCATCACCCGCCGGAGTGACGGCCGCGCGGTCCGCGGCCTTCCGGGAGAGCTCGGGAAAACACGGGAAAGTACGGAAAGCGGCCCCGCCGGAGGTGTCGGATGGTGCAGTGTGCGGTCATCCTCTCCGTGGGACGACAGGGGGGCGAGGATGAGCAGTTTCGGTACGCACCGGGCCCGTGTGCACGACGCGGCGCGGCCCGCGCACCGCCGGCTGAGCGATCTGCGGACGTGTCTGCAGCACTTCGCTCCGTACGGCTTCCGGGCGACCTACCACCATCTGCGCGGGAGCGCGGGCATACCGGGCAGGCCCGAGCGGGATCCGGATTCGCTGGTGCGGGCCGTGGAGGAGCTCCACGCGGCCCGGCAGGTGTGGCTGGCCGCCGAGGCCGCGTACGCCGGGCGCCGGGTGCGCGAGAAGCGCGCGGGCAGGCGGCAGCCCGGCCGCGCCGAGGCCTGGCAGACGCAGCGGCGCCGGTGGCACGGCCTGGCCTACTGCCCCGATCCCCGGCGCCATCCCGCCGAGCCGCTGCCGGTGGTGGTGCGCCGTGTGCTGGGCGCGCGGCCGCCCGTCCACCCGGAGCCGGGGGGCACGCCGGTGTGCTGGGTGTGCGCGGAGCCGGCCGGCACCGAGCTGTGGCGCGACGGATACTGGACCTACACGCTGTGCGCGGGCTGCGGTGTGAGTCTGCGCCGGGACTGACGCGCCCTCAGACCGCCCGGGCCCCGTCGAGCCGGGCCTGCGCCGCCGCGAGGATCTCCGTCACCCGCGCCCCGAACCGTATGTCGCACGGGTGCGGCTCACCGGTGCGGGCCGAGGTGATCAGGGCGTCCACGGCGTGCCCGAGGGCGGCGACCGCGTCCGTCTCCCCGTCCGGCAGCTCCACCGCGCCCGCGGTGCCGCGCAGTTCCACCCGGGTCACGGACGCCGCGGGCGCGACGGCGAGGCCGAGCGCGCAGGTGCTGGAGGCCCCCGAGGTGTGGCTCAGGGCGAGCTGGACGGTCTGCCCGGCGCCGCGGACGGCGGCCACCGCCCCGTCGAGGCCGGCCACGTCGCCGAGCACCGGCAGCAGCATCGACAGGGCGTGCGGGCCGACGTCCCACAGCCCGCCCTTCTCCCGCCGCCAGGGCGAGTCGGCGAACGGGCTGGGCTCGGCGCCCTCGGCGAAGATGCCGCCGAGCCAGTCGGCGCGGCCCAGCTGCCAGCCGCCCGTCCGCCTCTGCTCCTCCAGCCATGCCGCCGTCTCGGGACGAAAGCGCAGGGTGAAGAAGACGACCGAGGCCACCTTGGCCGCCTCGGCCGCGCGGGCGATGTCGCGGGCGGCGGGGACGGTGGTGGCCACCGGCTTGTCCAGCAGCAGATGGCGGCCGGCCTCGGCGGCCCGTACGGCCAGGGGCGCCTGTATGTCCGGGGGGAGCGCCACGGCGACCGCGTCGCAGTCCTCCAGCAGCGCGTCCACGTCGTCGTAGGGCCGGCCGCCGAACCGTTCGGCGATCTGCGCCGCCGCCTCGGGCCTGCGGCCCCACACCCCCGCCAGCTCGGCGTCGGGGTGGGCGAGCAGTGCGGGGCCGTAGGCGAGACGGGCCCAGGGGCCGGTGCCGAGCAGGCCGAATCTCATGTCGCGGGGTCTCCTTGGCTGTGCGGGTGGCCGTACCGGCCGCTGTACCGGTAAAGGCGGGTGGGGGCGCCGCCAACCATGCCAGACGGCGGCCGGTGCCCGGCACCCCGCCCGGGCCGGGGGCGGCGGTGCGCGGGCGGGGGCGGCACCCGGGCGGGCGGCGGGCTCGTCCGTAAGGGGCCGGCCGCCCCGCCCCGGCGGTGCTTCGCGCGAAATCGGGTACCCGGCCCCGCATGGCAGTGCGACATGTGTGGGTGAACAGGAAACCCGAGAGGGTGTGGAGCGTCCTCGGCGACGCCGAGCAGTACCAGAGGTGGGTCGTGGGCACCCGGGAGACCCATGAGGCCGAGGGCCACTGGCCCGAGGTGGGCACGGCCCTGCGCTACACGATCGGCGTGGGGCCGCTGACCGAGCGCGGCCACACGATCGTGCGCGTCTGCGAGCCGCCCGGGCAGCTGGAGCTGGAGGCGTCGGCGGGACGGCTGGGCACGGCCCGCATCGCCATCTCGGTGAAGCCGTGGGGCGAGGGCTCGCTGATCACCATGGACGAGCACCCCCTGCGCGGCGCGGTGGCCCAGCTGCACACCGCGCCCCTGGACGCGGCGCTCCAGCTGCGGCACCGGCTGATGCTGTCCCGGCTGCGGAAAGTGGTGGAGTCCGGCCGGAACGAGACCGACCGGGAAGCGGGGAGGCACGCGTGACGGACGAACGCACCGGGGACCGCGCCACCGGCCGGCCCGGGGAGGAGCCCGACGACCGGCCCGACCGGGCGCACCGCCGCCCGCCGGGCGTGGACGACGCCACGGTCGAGGCCGTCGGCAAGGTCACCGAGGCGCTGGAGGCGACCGAGCGGGCACGCGGCCACCTGTACTCCTTCCACCAGATGACCGGCCGCTCCGACCTGCTGCTGGGCGAGGCGGTGGAGCTGCTGCGCGAGGCCGGGCACACCGGGGAGGCGGAGCTGCTGGAGACCGAGGTGCTGGGCCGCAACGTGATCCCGGGCCACTGGACGTTCCAGATCGTCGAGGGCTACGACTCGCACTACTACAAACCGTTCGCGCGCCTGGAGGAGTTGGTGCGCGACCGGCTGACGGGCGGCCTGAAGCACCTGTACGAGGCGGAGATGAAGGAGGCCCGGCGCACCCACGGCCACCCCGCCCACACCGCGCGCCCCGGCACCCGGCCCCCCGGTGCGGCGCGCCCCGGCACCGCCCCGCCCGGGGACTGACCGCCGCACCGGCCCGCTGCCGTGCTCCCGCAACCCCCGCCCTCGCAACAGGAGGCTGTCCGCAGATGTCCGAGGCGTACGACGCCGTCGTGGTGGGATCCGGCCCCAACGGACTGGTGGCCGCGAACCTGCTGGCCGACGCGGGCTGGCGGGTGCTGGTCCTGGAGTCCCAGTCCGAGCCCGGCGGCGCGGTGCGCAGCGACCGCGGCGTCCACCCCGACTACGTCAGCGACCTGTTCAGCTCCTTCCACCCGCTGGCCGCCGCCTCGCCCGTCATCCGCTCCCTGGAGCTGGAGCGCTGGGGCCTGAGGTGGAGCCACGCGCCGTCCGTCCTGGCCCATCCGCTGCCCGACGGGCGCTGCCCCGTGCTGCACCGGGACCGGGAGGAGACAGCCGCGAGCCTGGAGGCCTTCGCGCCCGGCGACGGGGAGGCGTATCTGCGGCTGACGCGCCTGTGGGACGGGCTCGGCCCGGATCTGCTGGACGCGCTCCTCAACCCCTTCCCGCCGGTGCGCCCCGCGCTGTCGCTGCTGGCCCGGCTGCGTGCGGCCGGGGGGCTGCGCCTGCTGCGCACCCTGCTGCTGCCGGTGCGGCGGCTGGGCGAGGAGGAGTTCGGCGGCCGGGGCGGGCCGATGCTGCTGGCGGGATGCGCACTGCACACCGACCTCTTCCCGGAGTCCACCGCCGGAGCGGTCTACGGCTGGCTGCTGGCGATGCTGGGCCAGCAGTACGGCTGGCCGGTGCCCGCCGGCGGCGCCGGCTCCCTGACCTCGGCCCTGGTGGGCCGGCTGGAGTCGCGGGGCGGGACGGTGCGCTGCGACGCCCGGGTGGTGCGGGTGGTGGTCCAAGGCGGACGCGCGCTCGGCGTGCGGACCGCCGGCGGCGACGCCGTACGGGCGCGGCGGGCGGTCCTGGCCGACGTCCCCGCCCCGGCCCTGTACGGCGGGCTGGTCGACTGGGAGCACCTGCCCCTGCGGCTCCAGGACGACATCCGCCGCTTCCAGTGGGACACCTCGACGTTCAAGGTGGACTGGGCGCTGTCGGGGCCCATCCCCTGGTCCTCCCCCGGCGCCGCGGGCGCGGGGACCGTCCACCTGGCCGACGACATGGACCACCTCACCCGCCACAGCGCCCAGCTGGCCACCGGCCTGGTGCCGGACCGGCCGTTCTGCCTGCTGGGCCAGATGACCACCGCCGACCCCACCCGCTCCCCCAGGGGCACCGAGTCGGCCTGGGCCTACACCCACCTGCCCCAGCGGGTGCGCGGCGACGCGGGCGGCGACGGCATCACGGGCCGCTGGGGGCCGGGCGAGCGGGAGGCCATGGCCGACCGGATGGAGGAGGAGGTGGAGCGCCGCGCCCCGGGCTTCCGCGAACTGGTCAAGGAACGCCGTGTCATGGCCCCGCCGGACCTCCAGGCGCGCGACGAGAGCCTGGTCGGCGGGGCGCTGAACGGCGGCACCGCGGCCGTCCACCAGCAGCTCCTCTTCCGGCCCGTGCCCGGCACCGGCCGTCCCGCCACCCCGGTGCGCGGCCTCTACCTGGCCTCCGCCTCCGCCCATCCGGGCGGCGGCGTCCACGGCGCCTGCGGCTCCAACGCGGCCCGCGCGGCCCTGGCCGCCGCCCGCCCCCTGGCCCACTACGTCACGGGCCCTGCCCAGGCGGCCGCCCAGCGCGCGGCCATGCGGACGCGGGGCCGCCTGGGCTGACACCGGGCCGCGCCCCGACCACGGCCCCCGGACGCCCGGCCGCGTCCGGGGGCCGGCGGCCGTGTGAACGGCTGTTCACCGGATCTTCTCCCCCGGCTCCCTTCGCCCGGCGCCGACGGCGCGCGATGGTGACGTGTACACGCTCCTGACACGTTCCCTCACACGCCTGGAGTCCGCATGCAGCGACGCACCTTCCTGAGGACCGCCTCCGCCGGCGCGGGGGCCGTAGCCTTCTCCGGCGCCCTGTGGCAGGGCGCCGCCACCGCGGCCGGCGCCTCCGCCGCGGCGTCCGGCCCGTACGGACCGCTGCGGGCGCCGGACGCCAACGGGGTGGCGCTGCCGGAGGGTTTCCGCAGCCGGATCGTGGCCCGCTCCAGCCTGCCGGTCGGCGGGATCCTGTGGCACCCGGCGCCCGACGGCGGCGCCTGCTACCCGGACGAAGGGGGAGGCTGGATCTACGTCTCCAACTCCGAGGTCCCCCTGGTGGGCGGCGCCTCGGCGATCCGCTTCCGCGCCGACGGCTCGGTCGACCGGGCCTACCGCGTCCTGGAGGGGACCAGCCTCAACTGCGCCGGTGGGGCGACCCCCTGGCGGACCTGGCTGTCGTGCGAGGAGACCTGGCGCGGCCGGGTCTTCGAGACCGACCCCTACGGGCGGCGCGAGGCGGTCGTGCACAAGGCGATGGGCCGCTTCAAGCACGAGGCGGCGGCCTGCGACCCGGACCGGCGGGTGGTCTACCTGACCGAGGACGAGCCGGACGGCTGCTTCTACCGCTACACCCCCGAGGTCTGGGGCGACCTGTCGCGCGGCCGGCTGGACGTGCTGTGCGAGTCGGCCGGCGGCGGTGTGGAGTGGCGCGAGGTACCCGATCCGTCGGCGCCGCTGTTCGGGAGGCAGACGCGCCACCAGGTGGGTTCCGCCCGCCACTTCGACGGCGGCGAGGGCTGTCACTACGCGGGCGGGACCTGCTGGTTCACCACCAAGGGCGACAACCGGGTGTGGGCCTACGACGCCGAGCGGGGCGAGCTGTCGGTGGTCTACGACGCGGACTCCCCGCTGAACGGGGTCGACAACATCACCGGCACCTCCGGCGGCGACCTGTACGTGGCGGAGGACGGCGGCAACATGGAGATCAACGTGATCACGCCCGAGGGCGCGGTGGCCCCGGTGATCCGGCTCGACGGCCACGGCGACTCCGAGATCACCGGTCCGGCCTTCTCCCCGGACGGCTCCCGCCTGTACTTCTCCTCCCAGCGCGGCGCCCTGGGCGATCCGGCCGGGCTGGGCGGCATGACGTTCGAGGTCTCCGGCCCCTTCCGGCGCTGACGGGCCCGTCCCGCGCCCCGCCGGACGGCGGGGCGTGCCGGTGCCGTACGCCCGCCGTTCGTCCGCGCGCCATCCGCGCCCCCTCCCCCGTTCGATGCAACTCCCCTACTGTGAGCGCGATTTGACCCTCCCCCCACACACGGAAGGCGGCGCAGATGGCTCAGCGGCGAAGAGGTCGGGCGGCGACAGCGGTGGCGGCGGCCGGGATCGTCACGGTGCTCGTGGCGGCCGCGCCGGCCGGGGCGGCGGAAGGCGGCACGCTGCCCTACTCCGGCACCACCTCCGTAGGGGTGCACAACGCCTACGAGAAGGACAAGTACACCTACTTCGCGGACGCGTTGGACTCCGGCGCCTCCCTGCTGGAGCTGGACGTGTGGGCCAAGTACTCGGGCGGCTGGCGCGTGGCCCACGACGGCCCGCTGGTCAACGACAACAACTGCGAGAACGCCTCCTCCCCCGCCGAGCTGCGCTCCAGGCCCCGCAACCAGAGCCTGGCCGGCTGCCTGGCCGACATGCGGGCCTGGCACGACGCCAACCCCGGGCACCGGCCGGTGCTGATCAAGATCGAGATGAAGGACGGTTTCGCCGGCGACCGCGGCCGCGGGCCCGCGCAGTTCGACGCCCTGGTCTCCCGGACGCTGGGCGACGCGCTCTACCGGCCCGGCGACCTCGCCGCCGGGCACGCCACCCTCGACGACGCCGTACGCGGCGGGGGCTGGCCCACCCGCGACGCGCTGGCGGGGAAGTTCCTGATCCACCTCATCCCCGGCACCGTCGAGGAGTCCAACCCCTTCGACACCCTGTGGACCGACCGCGAGTACGCCGCCCACCTGCGCGACCTCGCCGCCGCCGGGCGGCTGGGCGAGGCCACCGCCTTCCCCGCCGTGCACCGCGCCGCGTCCGGGGACCCGCGCACCCGCTACGCGGACGCCTCGCTGCGCCCCTGGTTCGTGGTCTTCGACGGCGACGCCTCGGCGTACGTCTCCGGCGGCATCGACACCGCCTGGTACGCCCGGCACAGCTATCTGCTGGTCATGACCGACGCCCACGCCGTGGCCCCCGCCATCAGCTCCACCGTTCCGACGGAGGGTCAGGCGCGCGACCGGGTGGCGCTGCTGGCGGCCGAAGGGGCGAGCGTGGTCACCTCCGACTGGACCCGGCTGCCGTCCGTGCTGTCCACCGTGCTGCCGCGCGGCTGACGGGGGTCGGCGGCCGCCCCGGGGGCGGCCCGGGGCGGCCATGGCGCGCCGCCCGGACGGCGGAAGGCGGCAGCCGTGCGTGTCGTCCTCGCCGGGAAGCCGTTTCCGCCGCGCGGCGGCCTGGTACGGCTGCCCCAGGCGTACGGCCCCGGCGGGCTCCCGGAGGGTCCCGGGGCTCCGGCGGGCCGCGGCGGCGAGGGCGGATTCCCTTCTCCGAAAGGTGTTCCATGGAACTGCTGGATCAGGGACGGCCGGAAGCGGCCGAGGCCGCGCAGGCGGTGGAGGGCACGGGCGGCGCGGGGCTCACCCGGCGCGCGGTGCTGGGCGCCGGGACGGCGGCTGCGTCCCTCGTCGCCGCGGTCGGCCCGGGTCTGACGGTGGGCGGTGGCGGCGCGGCGGCGGCCGCGCCGCCCTTCTCCACCGAGCCCGCCGCCGCGGCGCTGCGCCGGCTGCTGCCGGAGCACGCCGCGCAGTTCCGCCTGGCCGCGCTGGACGCGCCGGACGGCGCCGAGCGGTTCCGGGTCGCGGGCGCGGCCGGGCGGGTGGAGGTGTCCGGCACCAGCCCGGCCGTGCTGCTCACCGGGGTGCACTGGTACCTCAAGGAGGTCTGCTCGGCGCACATCTCCTGGGCCGGGCGCAACCTGGAGCTGCCCGCCACCCTGCCCGCGCCCGGGCGCCCCCTGGAGCGCTCCACCACGCTGCCCAACCGCTTCGCGCTCAACGACACCAACGACGGCTACACCCACCCCTACGCCGACTGGCCCTACTGGGAGCGGCTGATCGACGTGCTCGCCCTGCACGGCTGCAATCAGGTGATGGTCATCGCCGGGCAGGAGGCCGTCTACCACCGGCTGCTGAAGGACTTCGGCTACTCCGACGCCGAGGCCCGCCGCTGGCTGCCCGCCCCCTCCCACCAGCCCTGGTGGCACCTGCAGAACCTCAGCGGCTACGGCGGCCCGATGAGCCCGGAGCTGATCGGGCGGCGCGTGGAGCTGGGCCGGCGCATCACCGCCCGGCTGCGGGAGCTGGGCATGCACCCGGTGCTGCCCGGCTACTACGGCTCGGTGCCGAGGGACTTCGCCGGGCGCGTCCCCGGCGCCCGCACCGTCGCGCAGGGCACCTGGCACGGCTTCGCCCGGCCCGACTGGCTCGACCCGCGCACCTCCGTCTTCGCCGACGTGGCCGCCGCCTTCTACCGGCACCAGCGGGAGCTGTTCGGCAGCGCCTCGCACTTCAAGATGGACCTGCTGCACGAGGGCGGGAACGCGGGGGACGTGCCGGTGGCCGACGCCGCGCGCGGGGTGGAGAGAGCGCTGCGCAGGGCCCACCCGGAGGCGGTGTGGGTGATCCTGGGCTGGCAGAACAACCCGCGGCGCGAGCTGGTGGACGCCGTGGACAGGGGCCGGATGCTCATCGTCGACGGCATCTCCGAGCGCACCGAGACCGTCCACGACCGCGAGGCCGACTGGAACGGGACCCCCTACTGCTTCGGCGCGATCCCCAACTTCGGCGGACGCACCACGCTGGGGGCGAAGACCCATGTGTGGAACGAGCGCTTCCACGCCTGGCGCGGCAAGCCCGGCAGCGCCCTGGCCGGCACCGCGTACCTGCCGGAGGCCGCCGACCGCGACCCGGCCGCCTTCGACTTCTTCTCCGAACTGGCCTGGCGCGACGCCCCGGTGGACCTGCCCGGCTGGTTCGCCCGGTACGCCGGGTACCGCTACGGCGGAGCCGACCCGCAGGCGCGGGAGGCCTGGCGGGCGCTGCACGACACCGCCTACCGGCACCAAGCGAAGCTCTACGGCTTCGCCCACGACAGCCTCTTCGCCGCCCGCCCCGACCTCGCCGCCACCCGGGCCGGGCAGTACGGCCCCACCGAGCTGACCTACGACCCGGCGCGCTTCGACGCCGCCCTGGACGGGCTGCTGGAGGCCGCCCCCGCCCTGCGCGGCGGCGACGCCTACCGCCACGATCTGGTGGACGTCGCCCGGCAGGCCCTGGCCAACCGCAGCCGGGTGCTGCTGCCCCAGCTGCGCGCCGCCTACGAGGGCGGTGACCTGGGGACCTTCCGGGAGCTGTCGGCGCTGTGGCTGCGGCTGATGACGCTCACCGACGAACTGGCCGGAACCCACCGGATGTTCCTGCTGGGCCCGTGGACGGACGCCGCCCGCCGCATGGCGGCCTCTCCCGGGGAGGCGGCGGAGCTGGAGCGCACCGCCCGGGTCCTGCTGACGGTGTGGGGCGAGCGGGCCACCGCCGACGCCGGAAAGCTGCACGACTACGCCAACCGCGACTGGCAGGGGCTGACGGGCGACTTCCACCTGCCGCGCTGGCGGCTGCTGCTGGACGAGCTGGACGCCGCTCTGGCCTCGGGCCGCCCGCCCGCGCCGATCGACTGGTACGCGGTCGAGGAGCCCTGGACGCGGGAGCGCCGGGAGTATCCGCTGCGGCCCTCGGGCGATGCGTACGCCACCGCGCTGCGCGTGCGCGACGGCCTCGCCCGCGCGCCCTACCAGGGGCGGCTGGAGGCCGCGCTGGAGCCGGGGGCGCTGGAGCCGGGCGGGCGCGGGCTGCTGACCGCCTCCTTCACCAACACCAACGGGCTGCGGGCCGCGGGCCCGGTCGAGTTCGCCCTGTCCACCGGCTCCACCGGTCTGCGGGCGGTGCCGCTGGACCCCACCACCGCGGACCGTGTGCCGCCCGGCGGCCGGGCCCGGGTCCGCTGGCGGGTGACCGCACCCGACCGGCCGCTGACCGCGCCGCTGCGGGAGCTGTCGTACGGCCTGACGGCGCGGTACGGGCCCGAGGGCGGGCGCCGGGTGCGCACGGAGCTGGGCGGTTCGCTGTTCCTGGCCGGGCCGCTGCCGTCGGGGCTGCGCACGGTCTCCACCAACGGGGCGGTCTTCGGCCGGGTGGGCGAGCGGTACGCCGTGCACGGCGGGGGTGCGGACCTGTGGAAGGGCACCGCGGAGTTCGGCGCCGTGTACCGGCCGGGCGGGCTCGGCGAGCGGGGCTCGGTGACGGTGCGGGTCGACTCCCAGGCGGAGACCGGGCCGTGGGCGAGGGCTGGGATCATCGTCCGCAACGACCTGTCGCGGGCCGGCTCGCCGGGCTTCGTCAACCTGTCGGTGACCCCGGCCAACGGGGTGGTGCTGTCCTACGACTTTGACGGCGACGGCACGCTGGACTCCTACCGGCGGATCACCGGGGTGAAGGCCCCGGTGCTGCTGCGGCTGCGGCGCGCGGGCGCCGAGTACACCGGCGAGCTGTCCGGCGACGGCGGCGCGAGCTGGCGGACGGTGGCGACGGTGCGGGTGCCGGGCGCGGCCGGACGGCAGGACGCCGGGCCGGGCATGACCGCGGCGGGCGGCACGGCCGGCACGGTGGAGTTCTCCGGGTGGCGCACGGCCTGACGCCGGGCGGCGGCGGGCGGCCCGGTGCCGGGGCCCCCGCCGGCCCTCCCCCGGCCGCCTGACGGCTGTCTTCCCGCCGTCTCCGCACCCGGACGGGGCGGCCGGTGTCCGCGGCGCTCGCTAGGGTGTTCCCATGACCACCGGGGTACGCCGCAGGATGGGTGTCGAGGAGCGTCGGCAGCAACTGATCGACGTCGCATTGAGGTTATTCAGCGACCGTCCACCCGAGGACGTCTCCATCGACGACATCGCCACCGCGGCGGGGATATCGAGGCCGCTGGTCTACCACTACTTCCCGGGCAAGTACAGCCTCTACGAGGCGGCGGTGCGGCGGGCCGCCGACGAGCTGTCCGCCCGGTTCCACGTACCGCACGAGGGCCCGTTCAGCCTGCGGCTGCTGCTGGTGATGGGGCGTTACTTCGACTTCGCCGAGGAGCACGCGCCGGGCTTCTCGGCGCTGCTGCGCGGCGGTTCGGTGCGCAGCGAGGCCGTGGTCGAGGAGGTGCGGCAGGCCGCGTACGAGCAGCTCCTGGCCCATCTGGAACTCACCGACCCCGGCCCCCGCGTGTCCCTGGTGATCCGTACCTGGGTCGGTGTCGCCGAGACCACGGCGCTCAGCTGGCTGGCCGACCGCTCGATACCGCGCCGGGAGCTGGAGCGGCAGCTCGTCCACGACCTGCTGGCGCTGGCCGCGGTGACGGCCGCGTTCGACGAGGAGACGGCCGGAGTGCTCCGCCGTGTCGTGGAACGGGAGCCCGCCGACGGCCCGTTCGCGGAACTGGTGGCCAGAGTGCTGGCGCTCGTTCCCGGGAGGGCGGACGGCGGGTAGTTTCGACGTCGTGACTCATGTGACCCGTGGACCGAGCACCAAGGCACCGCATCTGCGCTCGCTCGCGGCGTCGGCGGCGCTGCCGCCGGGCACGCTGGTCGACCGGACGGTGCTCGGCAGGCTGCCCGAGCCGCTGCTGTGGCGCGCCGACGAGCCCGCCGGGCCGGACGGCTGGGAGCGGATGCGCCCGGTGCGGGACGCCACCGGGCTGTGGCCCGTGCTGCTGGGCACGCACGTCCGGGGCACCGCGGTGGAGGACGATCTGCTGCCCCCGCCGCAGGACGGGGGCGGGGACGGCGGGACGGGCGGCAGCGCCGCGACCGGCGCCGGGGCGGCAGCCGCCGGTGTGCTGGCCGCCTGGTGGAGGCGGCACGCCGCGTGGGAGCCGGGCGGCCGGAAGGTAGGCGAGATACCGGCGCTGCGGCCGTACGGCAGGCGCCCGCCCGAACTCGCGCGCCCCTCGCGCGCGGGCGGCGATCCGGACGCGGCGGCGGCCGGGGCGGCCCGCGCGCTGGTGACGCGCGGCACCCTGCGGCGCCCGCGGATGGCCCTGGTCCCGGCGGCGCGGAGCGCGGACATACCCGCCGTCATCGGCTGGTCGGGCACCCTGGCATCCGGCGAGGACTTCGAGGGGTACGGCACGGTGCTGCGCTCCTGGGAGGAGCGTTTCGGCACGCGGGTGGTGGCGCTGGAGCCGGACGTGCTGCACCTGTCGGTGCCGGACCCGCCCCGCACCGCGGCCCAGGCCCTGCCGGTGGCGGCCGAGCACTACGCGTTCTGCCCCTGGGTGGTGCGGCAGGGCGCCGGATCGATCTCGCGCTACGCGGACAGATGGCTGACCGGCCGGAGTCTGTGGTCCTTCTGGTGGGACTGAGCACCGGCCGGCACGCCCGGCGGGCGGGCCGCGGGCAGGACGCGCCCCGGGGCGGGGCCGGCTGTCACCGGCCCCGCCCCGGGGTGTCTTCCGTCCACCGTCCCGCGCGGGTCACCGCGCGGCGAACACCGCCACCGTGCGCGGCGGCACCGTGAAGGCGCCCTTGTCCCCGTCGAAGGCGGCGCCGCGGACCACCTCGTCGGAGCCCTTCGCCTGCACCGGGTGCAGTGCGTAGGAGGTGCCGGCGAGCGAGGAGACGGTCTGCGTCCGCCGCTCGGGGGTGGCGTTGAGGACGACCACCAGATCGCGGTCGCCGCCCTTCAGGCGCATGGTGATCACGCCCGGGGTCTCCTCCTGGCCCGACAGCGGGAAGGACAGCACCCGCTGGACCCCGGCCGCCGTGGACTGGCTGAAGACCTCTTCCGTGGAGCGGATCTCCAGCAGGTCGCGGTAGGCGGCGGAGGCGCCCTGGATCTCCCCGCAGGAGGGCGAGAGGTCGGCCAGGGTCAGCAGCGGCTTCGCGTACGGCCACTTGTCCTCGTTGTCCCAGGCCGGCGGCAGCCCGCGGCCGAAGCCGTTGCCCGCCTCGCAGTTCCAGTGGACGGCGTTGTACCAGTCGCCGGAGTCGTAGGAGTTGCGGTCCAGCGACTTCGAGCGCAGCAGATCGCTGCCCGCCTGGCTGAGGGCCGGCCCCTGGGAGAGGGCGGCGGTGGCCATGGCGATCACCTGCATACGGGCCCGGTCGGCGGCCGGGGTGTCCCGGGGCAGCTTGAACGCCAGGGCGTCGTAGAGGGTCTCGTTGTCGTGGGCGTCGGCGTAGGCGAGCGCCTCGCCGGGGGCGGCGGCGTATCCGGCCGGTGAGCCGTTGTAGTCGACCTGCGAGCCGGTGACCCGCCTGCCGGAGGTGTCGGTGAAGGTGTAGTCGGCGAGGTTGCCGGACAGCCCGACCTTGATCAGGTCCTGGTAGTGCAGCAGCCGCTGCCGCTGTTCGGCCCGGCTGCCGTTGGCGTCCGAGGAGTTGGGGTCGGTGTACAGGCCGCTGGCGAAGCCCTGGACTCCGGGGTCGGCGTCGAAGGGGCCTCCGCCGCGCACCGCGTCGCGGGCCCGGTCGGAGAAGGTGGCGATGCCGGTGCCGGCCATGTTCTTCTGCGTGGCCTGGACGAAGCGGGCGTCGTCGGCGACCTCGCCGAAGTTCCAGCCCTCGCCGTAGAGGATGATGTTCCTGCCGTCGACGCCGTCCTTCTCGGGCGTGAGTGCGTCCAGCGCCTCGCGGACGGCCAGGATGTTGGCCTTGGGGTGGTGGCCCATCAGGTCGAAGCGGAAGCCGTCCACCTTGTACTGCTTCGCCCAGGTGACGATGGAGTCGACCGTGAGCTTGCCCATCATGGTGTGCTCGGGCGCGGTGTTGGCGCAGCAGGTGGAGGTGGCCACCGTGCCGTCGGCCAGCAGGCGGTGGTAGTAGCCGGGCACGATGCGGTCCAGGACGGACTGCTCGTCCTGCCCGGCGGCCATGGTGTGGTTGTAGACCACGTCCAGCACGACCCGCAGTCCGGCCTCGTTCAGGCTCTTGACCATCCTCCGGTACTCGACGGTGCGGGTGGTGCCCTCGGCGTCGGTGGCGTACGAGCCCTCGGGCACGGTGTAGTGCAGCGGGTCGTAGCCCCAGTTGTAGGCGTCCTTGTCGCGGATCCTCCCGATGCACTCCTGCTGCTCGCCGGAGTCGGCGGGCAGGGCCGCCAGGTCGCAGGCGGGCTCGGCCCTCCCGGCGGCGCGCTCGGGGATGGAGGCGATGTCGTACGAGGGCAGCAGGTGGACGTGGGAGGTGCCCGCGTCCGCCAGCTTCCCGAGGTGCTTCATGCCGTCGGCCGAGCCCTCGGTGAAGGCCAGGTAGCCGCCGCGGTGTTCGTCGCTCACCGTGGGGTCGGCGACGGAGAAGTCGCGGATGTGCAGTTCCTGGATCTGCGCGTCGCGCAGCGGGGTGGGGGCCGGCTTGTCCAGGCCCTTCCAGCCCCTGGGGGCCAGTTCCGGGTCGGACAGGTCGACGACCAGGCTCTTCTCGGAGTCGGTGGTCAGGGCGGTGGAGTAGGGGTCGGTGACCTTGTTGGTGACCAGCTTGCCCACCGAGGGCGCCCAGACCTTCACGTGGTAGCGGTACGGCTTGCCCGTCCAGCTCCGGTTGCCGCGCGCGCTCCACACGCCGGTGGCGTCGTCGCGGCGCATCCGCACGGTGCGGCCGTCCAGTTCGAGGGAGACCTGCTGCGCGGTGGGCGCCCACACCGACAGGGTGGGGCTGCCCTTGCGGTCGAAGACCGGGCCGAGGTCGGCCCCGGCCGCCTTCTCGCCGTAGAGGTCGTCCAGCACGCCGGGGATCTGCACCCCGGTCGCCGCCAGCAGCGCGCCCTCGGCATTGCGCTGGGTGGCGACGAGCTGGCCGCGCAGGGCGGTGCGCACCCGGTCGCGGTCGCGGGGGTCGATGCGGAAGGCCGGGTAGTCCTTAAGGTGCGGGAACCTCTCCTTCTGCGCGTCGCTCAGCCCGCCGGGCACGGGGTTCAGCCGCAGCCAGCGGCCCTCGTGGTTCAGGGCGCCGTCCTGGACCGCGATGGTGCCGCGAGTGTCGTAGGCGAGCTGCTGGCTGGTGGCGTCGGTGGCCTTGACCTTCCAGGCGACGGTGTCCCGGTCGATCCACTGGGCCTCGGCCGCGCCCAGGTCCAGGTCGGGTGCGCTGCCGGTGGTGGGCAGCAGGTAGCCGGGGGTGGCGGACAGCTTCCAGACCTCGCGGCCGTGGGTGGCGAAGTCCAGTGACTGGTCGGCGTTCTCGTCCTTGGTGTCGCCCTTGTGGATGATGTAGCTCAGCGAGGTCGCGCCCTCGGCGAGCGGCACCTCGAAGGTGACGCCGAAGGCGTCCTCCCTCACCGGCGTCAGCGGCCTGGACCAGTCGGTGGGCTCGGCGGCGCCGGTCCAGGTGTGCAGGCCCCAGCCGTCGTAGTCGCCGTCCGGGCGGTGGTAGTGCAGGACGGCCTTCTTCCCGTCCTGCGGCGGGTAGACGCCCTCGGGGCGCTCGGACAGCGTCTCGTCGCTGCCCTGCTCGACCCACACCTCGCCGGTCCTGGCCAGGTCGACGGTGCGCTCGGGACCGTCGTCCACACCGTCCTTGGTGACGGTGAAGGACACCTCGCCCTCGCCGTCGGCCGGCCTGACCCAGGCGAAGGCGCCGTAGGCGTCGCGGCCGGTGAAGTCGGCGGTCCGGTCGCCGGCGACCAGTTTCCAGCCCTCGTAGTCGCCGTCCGGGCGCTGGTAGTGGACGACGGCCCAGTCCCGCTCGACGGCCGAGGGCTTCTCGGGCGGCGGGGCCTGGCCGGCGGCCGAGGAGGCGGTGTCGGAGGCGGTGCGGCCCCTGGAGTCGACCACGACGGCCTTGTAGCGCAGCGGCGTTCCGGCCCTCACGTCAGGGCCGATGTGCTGGGTGACCTTGTAGGGGGCGTGGTCGGCGGTGCCGAGGGTCTGCCACTTCCCGTTGCCCGTCCGGGCGGCGAAGACGACGCGGTCCAGCCCGTCGCCGTCTCCTCCCCCGACGTTCGCGGTGATCTCGACGGTTCCGGTGGCGCCCGCGGCGGGGGCCTCCAGCTCGACGGTGGGCGCGGCGGCGGGGGCGGGCAGCGGCTTCGCCGCCTTGAACACCGCGGTGGACAGGGCCGGGACGGTGACGGTGAGCTTCGCGTCCGACCCGGTGCGCACGGTGGCGTCGCCGCCGTGGATCTGGCGGAACGCGGTGCCCGGCGAGCCGGTGGGGATCTCGACGGTGCGGGCCTTCTCACCGTTGTTGGCGGCGACGAGGTACTCGGTGCGCCGCTCGGCGTCGGTGCGGGTGAAGGCGTACACGCCGGGGCCGTCGCCGCTGTGCGCGTACCGCTCGGTCTGGACGCCGTCGCGCAGGGCGGGGTGCTCGCGGGTCAGCTTCGACAGGGCGGCGATGGAGCGGTACAGGGGGTGGGAGGTGTCGTAGGCGTCCTCGGCGTGGGTGCGGTCGGTGCCGATCCGGTCGTTCCTCTCCTCGTCCAGGTAGGAGGGCACCTTGGAGGCGAAGAGGGTCTGGCGGGCGTCCTGGTCGCCGCCGGTGCCGGTGAAGCCCTGCTCGTCGCCGTAGTAGATCACCGGGTTGCCGCGGCTGAGGAACATCAGCTCGTTGGCGAGCCCGGCCCGCTTGAGCAGCTCGGCGTCATCGGCGCCGGGGTTGTCCTGGCGCAGGAAGGCGCCGATGCGGCCCATGTCGTGGTTGCCGGTGAAGGTGACCTGCTCGTACGCGTTGGAGCGGCCGGTGGTGTAGCGGTAGTCCTGGGCGAACAGGTCCGACAGCTTGGCCGCCGGCCCGCCCTGGGAGGCGTAGGAGCGGGCCGCCTCCTGGAAGCCGAAGTCGAGGGTGGCGTCCAGCTTGCCGCGGGTGACGTAGGGGGCCATCTGGGCGGGGTCGGAGGAGTAGACCTCGCCGAACATGAAGAAGTCCTCGCGGCCCTGCTTCGCGGCGTAGGCGTCCAGGGCGGTGGCCCACTGGGTCCAGAACTCCATGTTGACGTGCTTGACCGTGTCGATACGGAAGCCGTCGATCCGGAAGTCCTTCACCCACCGCTGGTAGATCTTCTTCATGCCCTCGACGACCTCGGGACGCTCGGTCCACAGGTCGTCCAGGCCGTGGAAGTCGCCGTGCAGGGCGCTCTCCCCGGCGAAGGTGGAGTCGCCCCGGTTGTGGTACATCTGCGGGTCGTTGAGCCAGCCGGGGACCTTCACGTCCTTCTCGGCGGCCGGAACGACCGGGGTGCGCGGGAAGGAGTCGCGGCCGGTCCGCGGGAACTTCCCCCCGGCGGCGTAGTCGGCGTCGTCGAAGGGCTCGCCGTCCTCGGTGAGGTAGGGGAAGGCGCCCTTGGACAGGTAGGAGTAGGACTTCTCCTCGTAGTCCACCACGTCGGCGGTGTGGTTGGTGATGACGTCGAAGAAGACCTTCATGCCCTTGTCGTGGGCGGCGTCGATCAGCTTCCGCAGGTCGTCGTTGGTGCCGAAGTGCGGGTCGACCTGGGTGAAGTCGGTGATCCAGTAGCCGTGGTAGCCGGCGGAGGTGTTCTCCCCTTCACCCTGGACCGGCTTGTTCTTGAAGATGGGCGCCATCCAGATGGCGGTGGTGCCCAGGCCCTTGATGTAGTCGAGCTTCTCCGTCAGGCCCTTGAGGTCGCCGCCCTGGTAGAAGCCCTTGTGGGTGGGGTCGTAGCCGGTGGTCAGGCGGTCGCCCTCCAGCCCGCCGCGGTCGTTGGAGCGGTCCCCGTTGGCGAAGCGGTCGGGCAGGACGAAGTAGAACTGCTCCCGTGTCAGGTCGTGCCGGGTGGGCTCGGCGGCCAGTTTCGCGTCGGACGGCGGCGGCGGTGCGGCCTTGGCGGGGGCCGCCGCGGTGATGAGCGTCGCCAGGAGTGCGGCCGCGATGCTCGCGGCCACTCCTCTGCGCGCCAGGGGACCTGTCACGGGTCGCTCTCCTCGGGTGCGGTGATCTGTGCGTGGTGCGTGGTGCGTGGTGCGCGGTGTCGCGCTGCGTGTGGGGGATGACCTGTGGAGGGAGCCCTGGAGAGGGCCGTGGGCCGCCCGGCCCGGCGGCGGGGAAGTGGGCCGGGGTCCGGGCGGCCGGTTCTCGGAGCGGTCACGTGCGGCGCCGGGGCGCCCGGGGTGCTAGCAGCGGGAGCCGCCGCGCAGGGCTATGGCGGTGCCGGGGTTGAGGGTGGCGGTGAACTGGCCGGAGCCGTTCACGGTGACCTTGCCGCCGTTCTGGAGATCGCAGTAGGTGCCGCCCGGCAGCGAGGTCTGGAAGGTGCGGGAGATCGAGTACGTCTCGTGGTTGATGGCGACGTAGCCCTTGTTCCCGCGGCCGAAGGCGATGGCGTCGTTGCCGTTGTCCCACCAGTTGACGACGGCCTGCCCGCGCGTCTCGTTGCGGAAGGCGACCATGGAGGAGATCTCGCGCCAGGCGTGCTGGCACTTCCAGCCGTCCTGCCAGCAGGCGTTCACGTGGCCGCCGTTGGGCGGGCCGGCGTCGTAGTTGCTCCACTCGTAGCCGGAGTGGACGTCCGGGGCGCCGTACGGCCAGGCCAGCATGAAGACGTTGGCCAGGGTGTAGGCGGAGCCGTTCTTGTAGTTGAGGGTGTCACCGCCGCGCTCGGTGTCGTGGTTGTCCACGAAGACACCGGACTTGCCGGAGCTCATGTAGCCCCAGCCCTCGCCGTAGTTCTTGAGGTAGGCGAGCCTCTCGTTGTTGAACACGCGCTTGAGGTCCCGGGCGTAGCGGAACTCCTGCACATCGCCGTTGTTGAGGTACTCGGTGGGCGAGACGGCCTCGCCGGCGCCGTGGATCGCCTCCTGCTTCCAGTAGACGTTCGGGTTGTTCAGCTGGGACTTGATGGCCGCCAGGTCGCCGGCGGGCATGTGCTTGGCCGCGTCGATCCGGAAGCCGTCCACGCCGAGCGAGAGCAGGTCGTTCATGTAGGCCGCGATCCGGCTGCGGACGTAGGGCTCGCCGGTGTCGAGGTCGGCCAGGCCCACCAGTTCGCAGTTCTGGACGTTGTACCGGTCCTGGTAGTTGCTGATCGTGGACCGGCAGTCGTCCATGTCGGCACCGCTGTAGACGCCGGGGTAGTTGTACTTGGTGTACGACGAGCCGCCGGTGCCGGTACCGCTGCCCGCCGACATGTGGTTGATCACCGTGTCGACGACGACCTTCACACCGGCCGTGTGGCAGGTGTTGACCATGTTCTGGAACTGCGAGCGGTTGCCGAGCCGACTGGCGATCTTGTAGCTGACCGGCTGGTAGGAGGTCCACCACTGGCTGCCCTGGATGTGCTCCTGGGGCGGGGAGACCTGGACGAAGCCGTAGCCGGCCGGGCCGAGCCTGCTGGTGCACTCACGGGCGATCGAGTCGAAGTTCCACTCGAAGAGAACGGCGGTGACGTCCTTGGTCCCGGGCGGGGCCGCCTGTGCCGACCCGGGAACGATGATGAGCGATCCTGCCATGCCCGCGACAAGCGCGAGTGTGGCGGCTGCGGATCTCCTGGCCACGTTTCCTCCTGTGGGGGAAGCAGATGCGAGTGCCTGCCTGGGGGCAACGCGCCGCGCCCGTAAGGCGGTGGAGCAGTGAATGCTCTTGCTGCAAGAAGACTGAAAAAACCTGAAAGCCTTCGCGCAGGAGACCGTAGACGGGCCCCGTAAGGGCGTCAAGGCTTTGGACATCTCCGGGAAACACAGCCGCCGTCTCCGCGCAATCTCTTTCGCAAGAGATTGCATGGTGCTACGTTCAACCACACTCCCGGTCCGGCCGGCCGGGGGACCAGGCACATGGCCCCCACGCGCCCGGCCGGCCGGGCCGGGTTGCCCGCGCACCCCTGCGGCACACGCCGTTCCGCCGGACACACCGGACACACGCCGGGCGCCGGCGGGTGCCCGGCGGCGGGCCGTCAGGTCACACACCGCCGGGCGCCCGCCGGCGCCCGGCGGCATGTGCCCGTTCCTACGACGGCTGCGGCGGCGGGGCCGTCGAGCCCCTCACCACCAGCTCGGGCTGGAAGACGAACTCCGAGTACTGGACGGGGTTCCCCCCGATCTCCTCCAGCAGGGCGTTCACCGCCGCGCTGGCCATGGCCTTGACCGGCTGGCGCACGGTCGTCAGCGGCGGGTCGGTGAAGGCGATCAGCTCGGAGTCGTCGAAGCCGACCACCGACAGCTCGCGCGGGACCTCCAGCCCGCGCTGCCGGGCCGCCCGCACCACGCCCAGCGCCATCAGGTCGCTGCCGCAGACCACCCCCGTGCAGCCGGCGCTGATCAGCGCACCCGCCGCGGCGTGGCCGCCCTCCAGGGTGAACAGCGTGTGCTGGACCTGCTCGCGCACCCGCGCCGCGGGCACGCCCTGCTCGATCAGCGCCGCCGTGAAACCCTCCGCCTTGCGCCGCACGGGTACGTACCGGACGGGGCCGACCGCCAGGCCGATCCGCAGCGGGTCGTGGCCCAGGTCCACCAGATGACGTACCGCCATCCGGGCCGCGGCCCGGTCGTCGGGCGACACGAAGGGGGCGCTGACGTGCTCGTTGAAGCCGTTGATGAGCACGAACGGCACGCCCCGCCCGGACAGCCGCACATAGCGGCCCGGGTCCGCGGTGGTGTCGGCGTGCAGCCCGGAGAGGAAGACGATGCCGTTGACGCCGCGCTCGACGAGCTGGTCGACCAGCTCGTCCTCGGTGGCGCCGCCGGGCATCTGGGTGCACAGCACCGGGGTGTAGCCGTGTCCGGCCAGGACCTGCTCGATGACCTGGGCGAACGCCGGGAAGATCGGGTTGGTCAGCTCCGGGATGACCAGCCCGATCAGCCCGGCGCTGCGCTGCCGCAGCCGCACCGGCCGCTCGTACCCCAGCACGTCCAGGGCCGCCAGCACCTTCTGCCGGGTGCCGGCCGCCACGCCCGCCTTGCCGTTGAGCACGCGGCTGACCGTGGCCTCGCTGACCGAGGCCTGGGCCGCGATGTCGGCCAGACGGGCGGTTCCGGGGACACTGCCGGGGACGGCGCCCGCGGCCGGCCCCCCCTGCTGGGGGACCGGCGCGGGCGCCGTACCGGCCTCGGTCATACCTCCCACCAGACGGTGGTGTCGGCCGGGATCGCACCGCCCTCGTACTCGCCGCTGGCCAGCAGCACCCGGCCGGGCGCCGCGGACAGCTCCACGGGCCGGTCGGTGGTGTTGGCCGTGCACACCAGGTCGCGGCCGGAGCCGTCGGCCGCGCGGCGGCGGAGGGCCAGCACACCGGCGGGGAAGTCCTCCAGCCACTCCACGCTCTCGCCCGCGCCCAGCGCCGGATGCTCGCGGCGCACCGCCAGCGCGCTGCGGTACAGCTCCAGCGTGGAGGTGGGGTCACCGGTCTGCTCCTCGACCGACAGCTCGGCCCACTGCTCGGGCTGGGGCAGCCAGCTTCCGCCGGAGCCGAAGCCGTAGCTGGAACCGGTCCGCGTCCACGGGATGGGCACGCGGCAGCCGTCGCGCAGCCCGTCCTGGCCGTTGTCCTTGAAGAAGGACGGGTCCTGGCGCACCTCGTCGGGCAGGTCGGCGACCTCGGGCAGACCCAGCTCCTCGCCCTGGTAGACGTAGGCCGAGCCGGGCAGCGCCAGCATCAGCAGCGAGGCCGCGCGGGCGCGGGCCAGGCCGCCGCCGAGCCGGGTGCGGTGGCGCACCACGTCGTGGTTGGACAGCACCCAGGTGGTGGGGGCGCCGACCGGGCGCATGGAGTCCAGCGACTGGTCGATGACCTCCCGCAGCGCCTCGGCGTTCCACGCGGTGTTCAGGTAGTGGAAGTTGAACGCCTGGTGCAGCTCGTCGGCGCGCAGGTAGAGCGCGGTGCGCTCGGGGCTGGGCGTCCAGGCCTCGGCGACGCCGATGCGCTCGCCGGGGTACTCGTCGAGGATGCGCCGCCAGGAGCGGTAGATCTCGTGGACACCGTCCTGGTCGAAGAAGGGAAGCACCTGGTTGCCCAGCAGCTTCAGCTGTCCGGCCCGGCCCATGTCGGGCAGCCCGGCGGCCTTGACCAGTCCGTGGGCGACGTCGATGCGGAAGCCGTCCACGCCCATGTCCAGCCAGAAGCGCAGCACCGAGCGGAACTCGTCCCGCACGGCCTCGTTCTCCCAGTTGAAGTCGGGCTGCTCGGGGGCGAACAGGTGCAGGTACCACTCCCCCGGGGTGCCGTCGGGGTTCTTCGTGCGGGTCCAGGCCGGGCCGCCGAAGATGGACTCCCAGTCGTTGGGGGGCTCCTCGCCCTTCGGGCCGCGGCCGGGGCGGAAGTGGTAGCGGTCGCGCAGCGGCGAGCCGGGGCCCTCGCGCAGGGCGCGCTGGAACCACTCGTGCTGGTCGGAGGAGTGGTTGGGCACCAGGTCCACGATGATCCGCAGCCCCAGCTCGTGGGCGTCGCGGATCAGCGCGTCGGCGTCGTGCAGATCGCCGAACATCGGGTCGATGGCGCGGTAGTCGGCGACGTCGTAGCCGGCGTCGGCCTGCGGGGAGGCGTAGAAGGGGCTGAGCCAGACGGCGTCGACGCCCAGGTCGGCCAGGTAGGGCAGCCGCGCGCGGACGCCCGCCAGATCCCCCATGCCGTCGCCGTTCCCGTCGGCGAAGGAGCGGGGGTAGACCTGGTAGATCACCGCGTCGCGCCACCAGCCGGCCGGCTCTCCCGTGGCGTCCGTGCGGATGGCAGGGGCCGTGCCGGTGGCGGGGGCTGATGAGTGCTGGGTCATGTCATCCCTGGTGTCGTGAGTGGGGGGACGCGAGGTGCCGGACGGGTGGGGCGGCGGGTCAGGACTTGACGGCGCCGGAGGTCAGGCCGGCGACGAGGTGCCGCTGGGCGATGCCGAAGACGATCGCGGCCGGGACGGCGATGATCACCGCGGCGGCGGTCATCGAACCCCAGTCGCCCACGTACTGGTTGACGAAGGTCTGCAGGCCGCCGGCGAGGGTGAGGTTCTCCTCGCCGGTCATGAAGGCCGACGCGTAGGCGACCTCGGCCCAGGCCGTCACGAAGCTGTAGAAGCCGGTGACGGCCAGCCCCGGCTTGGCCAGCGGCAGGATCAGCCGCCAGAAGGTGCCGAAGGGGTTGAGGCCGTCCACGCGCCCCGACTCGTCGATGGAGACGGGGATGGTGTCGAAGAAGCCCTTCATCATCCAGGCGCAGAACGGCACCGCGATGGTGAGGTAGGTGATGATCAGCCCGACGGGCTGGTTGAGCAGGCCGAGCTGCGCCATCAGGTTGTACAGCGGCACGATCAGGATCGCCATCGGGAACATCTGCGTGATCAGCAGGGTCCACATCAGCGGGCGCATCCCGGGGAAGCGGAAGCGGCTGACGGCGTAGCCGGTGGTGGCGGAGATGAAAACGCCGAGCAGCGTGGTCGCCACCACGACCACCACCGAGTTCCAGAACCAGGTCAGGAAGTAGGTGTCGCCCAGGACGTGGGTGTAGTTCTCCAGCGTGAAGTTCTGCACCAGCGAGGTGGTGAAGGTCTCCGTCTTGGGCTTGAAGGAGGTCACCAGCAGCCAGAACGGCGGGAAGACCGCGGCCACGGCCGCGAGCAGCAGGCCCGCGTGCAGGGCGGCGGAGGCCAGCGGCCCGCGCTCGCCGCGCCCGCGCGCCCGCCGGGGCCGCCCGCCGCCGGCCGGCGGTACGGGCGCGGTGGTGGCGGGGTCGGGGGTCGTGGTCGCGGTGGTGGTTCCCGTGGTGTTCATCGTCGTCACCACACCTCTCCCTGCTTGCGGAGCGAACGGCGGTAGAACACCGCGAAGAGCATCAGGAGCAGCAGGATCAGCACGCCCCAGGCCGCGGAGGTGGCGAAGTCGCGCGGGCTGTTGAGGAAGGACAGCCGGTAGGCGTAGGTCACCAGGATCTCGGTGGAGTCGCCCGGCCCGCCGCGGGTGAGCAGGTAGATCACCGGGAACATGTTGAACGTCCAGATGGTGCTCAGCAGGACCACGGTGCTGCTGACCGAGCGGATGCCCGGCAGGGTGACGTTGCGGAAGCGCTGCCAGGCGTTCGCGCCGTCCACCTCGGCGGCCTCCAGCAGTTCCGAGGGGATGGCCTGGAGGGCGCCCAGCAGGGCGACGAGCATGAACGGCACGCCCAGCCAGACGTTCACGGCGATGACGGAGATCTTCGCCCAGGTGGGGTCGCCCAGCCAGGGGACGCCCTCGATGCCGCCGCCTTCCAGGATCCTGTTGAGGATGCCGTTCTTCTCGTTGAACAGCATCTGCCAGGCGAAGACGGAGACGAAGGCGGGGATGCCCCAGGGGAGGATGATCGCGATGCGGTACACCGCCCGGCCGCGCAGCTTCCGGTTGAGCATGGTGGCCAGCACCAGGCCCAGCAGGAAGGTCACGGAGACGCAGCCGACCGTCCACAGCACCGTCCAGCCGAGCCGGTCCCAGAAGACGTTGTCGGTGAGGATGGCCCGGTAGTTCTCGAGACCGATGAACTCGTAGGTGGCCTCGATCTCGTTGACGCCGATGGTGCGGGCGACGTTGGCCTCGTCCGCGTCCGTCAGGGACAGCCAGATGCCCCGGAACAGCGGATAGCCGATGATCACCCCGATGACGATCACCACGGGGGCCACCATGGCCCACGCGTACCAGTGCGTCGCCAGCGCGCGGCGCAGCGGTCCGGGGACCTTGCTGGACTTCTCGCCAGTTCCGCGGCCGCGGCCGCGGGCGTCTCCGCCCGCGGCCGGTGCCACCGACTGGCCGGTCTCGACAGCCATGGTCGTCGGTCAGCCTCTCCCTGAGCTCTTCCGGACCCTTACTTCCAGTCCCCGTCCTTGAGGAGCTTGGCGTACTCCTCGCCGGCCTTCTGAGCGGCGGCCTCCGGCTTGGTCTTGCCGGTCAGCACGTCGGCCATCTGGACGCGCAGCGGCTCGAAGAGGGAGTTGCCCTCGGCGATCCAGGGGCGCTCGACGGCCTTGTCCACGGCGGGCTTGAAGAACTGGACCATCTGGTTGTCCTGGACGGTCTTCTCCTCGTACACCGAGGTGCGCGTCGGCAGCAGGCTCAGCTCCTCGGTGGTGCGCTTCTGGACCTCGGCGGAGCTCATGTACTTGACGAACTCGTAGGAGGCGTCGAGGTTGTCGGAGCCGGCGTAGACGGAGTAGTTGTGGCCGCCCTGCGGGGCGCCCTGGCCGGCGCTGCCGGCCGGGACCGCGGCGACACCGAGGTTGTCCTCGTCGTCCTTGAACTGCTTGCCCGCGAGGGTGTCCTCGATGGCCCAGGGGCCATTGATCATCATCGCGACCTTGCCGTCCTTGAAGGACTTCTGCATGTTCTCCCAGCCGTTGGTGGTGTCCGTGGTCGCGGCCTTGGAGTCCACCAGGTCCTTGATCGCCTCGAACGCCTTCACGCCGGGCTCGTCGTCGACGGTGATCTTCTTCGCCTCGGCGTCGAGCATGTCGCCGCCCTCGCCGTACAGGAAGGGCAGGAACCAGTACGGGTCGTCGCCGCGCAGGTAGAACGGGGTGACGTCGTTCTTCTCGAACGCCTTCGCGGAGTCCTTGATGTCCTCGATCGACTGCGGGACCTCGACGTCGGCCTTCTCGAGCAGACCCTTGTTGTAGAAGAGGGCCAGGGTGTCGATGACCTGCGGCACGGCGTAGGTCTTGCCGTCGTACTGGGTGCTGCCCCAGGCCTGCGGCAGGTAGTCGTCCTTGTCGTCGACCGCGGCGGTGTCGTCCAGCGGGGCGAGGTAGCCCAGGCTGGCGAAGTCGGCCACCCAGGCGACCTCGGTGCGCATCACGTCGGGGGCGCCGGAGCCGCCGCCCGCGGCGTTCTTGAACTTGTTGCTGGCCTCGCCGAAGGGGACGTTGACGTACTTGACGTCGACGCCGGGGTGCTTGTCCTCGAACTCCTCGGCGACCTTCTTGTAGAAGCCCTTCTCGGCGTCGCCCGACGTGTCCCAGAACTCGACGGTGCCCGACAGTTCGCCGTTGGCGTTCTTCTTCTCGCCGTCGCCGCCGTCCCCGCCGCCGCAGGCGGTGGCCGCGAGCGCGATGGCCGCGACCAGTGCGGTGGTCCCTATGCCACGCCGCATGTGAACTCCTCCATGATCCGGTGCCCGTCTCGCGGGGGCACTGGCGTACTCCGCGCGGGCCGCGCGGTCGCGGCGCCGGGCTGACCAGGAACGTAACAGCGGTGCAATCTTTTAGAAAGACCTTGCGGCAACTTTCTGCAAACGAGTCTGCAACGGCTTCCGCAAGAAGTTGCGCTCCTGCTACCTTCCTCCGCGTTCCACTGCGGATCCTCCGCTTGAGGACAGACGGGAAGAGCACGATGGAAAGTCACATACACCCCGACACGTCCGATTCGGCCGGACGGGCCGGCCGGCGCCGCGGGGCCACCACCCTGGCCGCCGCCCTCTCCCTGGCCCTGACGGCCACCGCCTGCACGGTGCTCGGCGGCTCCGCCGGGGACGACGCCTCCGCCGCCTCCGGCAGCGTCACCTGGTGGGATACCTCGGGTGAGGCCGAGGCCCCGCACTTCGCGAAGCTCGTCGCCGCGTTCGAGAAGAAGTACCCGGAGATCGACGTCGAGCACGTCCCGGTCCCCTTCGACCAGGCCCAGCAGAGGTTCCTGGACGCCGTGGAGTCCGGCCGGGGCGTGCCCGACGTGCTGCGCGCGGACGTCGGCTGGACGATCGGCTTCGCCGCCGAGGGCCATCTGGCCGACCTCACCGGCACCCCCGCCCTGGACGCCGACATGTCCGGCTTCCTGCCGACCACCACCGCGAGCGTGACGCTGGAGAACGGCGGCGTCTACGGCGTCCCCCAGGTGACCGACACCCTCGCCCTGCTCTACAACCGCCGGATCTTCGAGGAGGTCGGGGTCAACCGCCCTCCGTCCACCTGGAAGGACCTCAAGGACGTCGCGCTGAGGATCAAGGAGGAGACGGGGGCCGAGGGCATCGTCCTCAACCCCGACCCCTTCTTCTCCCTGCCGTTCCTGTACGGCGAGGGAAGCGATCTGGTCGACGTCGGCTCCCGCACGATCACCGTCGCCTCCCCCGACTCGGTCCGGGGCGTGGCCGCCGCCGCCGATCTGGTCGCCTCCGGCGCCGCGCCCAAGCCCCCGGAGAAGGACGCCTACGCCGCCATGCAGAACGCCTTCAAGAGCGGCGAGGCGGCCATGATGATCAACGGCCCCTGGGCTACCGCCGACATCTTCTCCTCCCCCGAGTTCGAGGACCGCGACAACCTGGGCATCGCCGCCGTCCCGGCCGGCGGTTCGGGCACCGCGGGTTCCCCCACCGGCGGCCACAACCTCGTGGTCTCCGCGGAGGCGGAGAACCCCGACGCCTCCTACCTCTTCGTCAAGTACATGACCGACGCGAAGCAGCAGGAGAGCACCGCCCTCGCCCTGGGGCTGCTGCCGACCCGTACGGCCGCCTACACCGGCAAGGTGCTCTCCGACCCGGTGCGCAACTCCTTCTACCTGGCGCTGACCAAGGCCGTGGCCCGGCCCTCCCTCCCCGAGGGCGGACAGCTCTTCGTCGCCCTCCAGCCCCACTACACGGCCATCCTGCGCGGCGAGGAGACCGCCCGCGAGGGACTGACCCGCACCGCCGAGGAGTGGAGCGAAGGACTGCTGCCCGGCTACGGCGTCGAACGGTGACACCCCGGTTCCGCCCCCCGGCCCCGGGGGGCGAAACCACACCTGTCCGGACGAACTCCCGGGTACGGTGGGCAGTCGGACACATGACCGGTACAGTCCGGTGCTGTGACCGCACGGCTAGCTGACATCGCAGCCCAGGCGGGGGTCAGCGAAGCGACGGTCAGCCGCGTCCTCAACGGCAAGCCCGGCGTTTCCCCGGCCACCCGCGAGTCCGTCCTCGCCGCACTGGACCTGCTGGGGTACGAACGGCCCATGCGCCTGCGCCGGCGCAGCGCGGGGCTGGTCGGACTGATCACCCCCGAGCTGGAGAACCCGATCTTCCCGGCGTTCGCCCAGGTCATCGGACAGGCGCTGACCCGTCAGGGCTACACCCCCGTCCTGGCCACCCAGACCCCCGGCGGCTCGACGGAGGACGAGCTGACCGAGATGCTCGTGGACCGGGGCGTGGCGGGCATCATCTTCGTCTCCGGACTGCACGCGGACACCACCGCCGACACACAGCGCTACGAGCAGCTGCGCGGCAAGGGCGTGCCGTTCGTGATGGTCAACGGCTTCTCCCCCAGGGTCCGCGCGCCCTTCGTCTCACCGGACGACCGGGCCGCGATGCGACTGGCCGTCACCCACCTCGTCTCGCTCGGCCACGAGCGCATCGGACTGGCCCTGGGACCGGCCCGGTTCGTGCCCGTCCAGCGCAAGACGGAGGGCTTCACCACCAGCCTCCAGGAGCAGCTCGGGCTCTCGTCCGACGAGGCGGAGTCGATGGTCCGGCACTCGCTCTACACCCTGGAGGGCGGCCAGGCGGCGGCCGGCTCCCTGATCGACCGCGGCTGCACCGCCGTGGTCTGCGCCAGCGACATGATGGCGCTCGGCGCCATCCGGGCCGCCCGGCAGCGCGGCCTGGCCGTTCCCGGCGACGTCTCGGTCATCGGCTTCGACGACTCCCCGCTGATCGCCTTCACCGACCCGCCCCTGACCACCATCCGCCAGCCGGTGACCGCGATGGGCCAGGCGGCGGTACGGGCCCTGCTGGAGGAGATCGGCGGCACCCCCGCCCCGCACAGCGAGTTCGTCTTCCTCCCCGAGCTGGTCGTCCGCGGCTCCACCGCCTCCGCGCCTCAGGGCCCGGGGTCCGTCTCAGGGAGGACCGGAGGCGGTCAGGACCGCACCGGGGGATGATCGGTCGGGGTCCGGATTCTGGCAGACTGGCGCACCATGGGGGCTCCGATCACGAGGACGACAGAAGAAGCCAGAGTGACCACTGTCGCTCCGGCAGATGAACGCACGGTCGCTCCGGCTCCGCGCCGCACCGTCTCCCAGCGCATCCGCGCGCCCCGCAGGCCCCGGATCTGGTTCGAGATCACGCTGATCGCGGTCAGCTACTGGACGTACTCCCTGATCCGCAACGCCGTGCCGGAGCAGGAGGCGCAGGCCCTGCGGAACGCCGACTGGCTGTGGGAGGCCGAGCGCGCCCTGGGCATCGCCGTCGAGCAGTCCCTCAACCACGCGGTCAACGGCGTCACCTGGCTGATCGTGACGATGAACTACTACTACGCCACGCTGCACTTCATCGTCACCATCGGCGTCCTGGTCTGGCTCTACCGCAGACACCCGGGCCGCTACGCCGCCACCCGCACGGTCCTGTTCGCCACCACGGCCGTCGCCCTGCTCGGCTACTACCTCTACCCCCTGGCCCCGCCGCGGCTGATGGAGAGCGTGCACTTCATCGACACCGTCAAGGTCCACGGCACCTGGGGCTCGATGGCCTCGGGCGACATGGCCAGCGTCTCCAACCAGTACGCGGCCATGCCGTCGATGCACATCGGATGGTCGGTGTGGTGCGGCATCACCCTCGCCCTGCTGGCGGCGCCGCTGTGGGTGAGGATCCTCGGATGGCTCTACCCGGCCCTGACCCTGGTGGTCATCGTCTGCACCGCCAACCACTTCTGGCTGGACGCGGTCGGCGGGCTGGTCTGCCTGGGCATAGGCTACGCGGTCTCCTGCGCCTGGTACGGCGCCCCGGCCCACCGCCTCCCCCGCCTGGTCCCCACCTCACCCTGACGCAGACCCCCTCAGCCGCCCTCCCCGCACAGGGTGCCGACCACGCGCCCGCACCCGGACAACGACGGAAGAGAACCGGACAGAGACCACCCACCCGCACCCGGGCGACGGCGGGAGGGGACGGGGAGGGGCGGACGTTCCGGACACTCTGGGGTCCCCCATGCCGGAGGCCAGGGGAGTTATTTGCGGCCAATCACTGGTCCGGGCAACGGTGCACGGCAACGGCCGTAAATCATGCCGTCCGGAATGTCCGCCCCGGACCGGCCCCGACCCCCGCACGCACCCGGCCCCACCGGCGAACCCGCGCCCCAAGGCGCACCCCCAACGGCACCCCCTCACTCCACCCCGTAGAACAACCGGTCCACCACCCCCCGGGCACGCCGCGTGATACGCCGGTAGTCCTCCAGCATCTCGCCCACGTGCCCCGGCTCGTACCCCAGGTAGCGGCCGACGGCGGCCAGTTCGCGCGGCTCCGAGGGGAAGGTGTCGCCGGGCCGCCCGCGCACCAGCATCACCGCGTTGCGCACCCGGGTGGCCAGCAGCCACGCCTCGTCCAGGGTCGCGGCGTCCTCCTCGCCGATCAGCCCGGCCTCCCGCGCGGCGGCCAGCGCGGCGCGGGTACGGGTGGTGCGCAGCCCCGGCACCTTCGCTCCGTGGCGCAACTGCACCAGCTGGACCGTCCACTCCACGTCCGACAGCCCGCCCCTGCCCAGCTTGGTGTGGGTGGTGGGATCGGCACCGCGCGGCAGCCGCTCGCTCTCCATCCGCGCCTTGAGGCGGCGGATCTCCCGTACCGCGTCCTCCTCCAGGCCGTCCTCCGGATAGCGCAGGGGGTCGATCAGCTCGACGAAGCGGCGGCCCAGGTCCGCGTCGCCCGCCACCGGTTCGGCGCGCAGCAGCGCGTGCCGCTCCCACACCTGCGACCAGCGGCGGTAGTAGGTGCCGTAGGAGGCCAGCGTGCGCACCAGCGGGCCGCTCCTGCCCTCCGGCCGCAGATCGGCGTCGATGAGCAGCGGCGGGTCGGAGCTGGGCAGCTGCAGGAGGCGGCGCATCTCGCCGGCGACGGCGAGGGCCGCCTCGCCGGCCTCCCGTTCGTCCACGCCCTCGCGCGGTTCGTGGACGAACAGCACGTCCGCGTCGGAGCCGTAGTTCAGCTCTCGGCCCCCGAAGCGCCCCATGCCGATGATCGCGAAGCGGGTGGGCAGGGTGTCGCCCCAGCGTGCGTCCACCGCCGCCCGCAGGGCGCCCGCGACGGTCGCGGCGTTCAGGTCGGACAGCGCCTCCCCCACCCGGTCCACGGCGGCCGCGACGCCCTCGGCACCACCCACCGCACCACCACCCGAACCACCCCCGGCACCACCACCCGAACCACCCTCGGAGCCGTCCTCCGCCCCACCACCCGAGGCGCCCTCCACACCCCCGCCCCCCGCCTTGTACGCGCCGATGACATCGGCGGCGGCGGTACGGAACAGCTCGCGCCGCCGCACCCCGCGCACGGCGGTGACGGCCTGCTCGGGCCCGTCGGCCCGGCCGACGGCCGCCAGCGCCTCCTGGGTCAGCGCCTCCCGGCCGCGCGGCCGCAGCCCGCCGGGGTCGCCGAGCAGGGCGACGGCCTCGGGGGCGCGCAGCAGCAGGTCGGGGGCGAGCCGCCCGGCCGACAGCACCCGGGCCAGGTTCTCCGCGGCGGCCCCCTCGTCCCGCAGCAGCCGCAGGTACCAGGGCGTCTGGCCGAGCGCGTCGGAGACCTTGCGGAACCCCAGCAGCCCGGCGTCGGGGTCGGCGGAGTCGGCGAACCAGCCCAGCAGCACCGGCAGCAGGGTGCGCTGGATGGCGGCCTTGCGGCTGACCCCGGAGGTCAGCGCCTCCAGGTGGCGCAGGGCGGCGGCCGGGTCCGCGTAGCCCAGTGCTTCCAGGCGCTGCCGGGCGGCGCCGGCCGACAGCCGCACCTCCCCGGGCGCGAGCTGGGCGACGGCGTCCAGCAGCGGCCGGTAGAAGATCTTCTCGTGCAGCCGCCGCACCACGGCCGCGTGCCGCTTCCAGGCGCGGGTCAGCTCGGCCACCGGGTCCTGGCGGAAGCCCAGGCAGCGTCCCAGGCGGCGCAGTTCGGCCTCGTCCCTGGGCATCAGATGGGTGCGGCGCAGCTTCTGGAGCTGGATGCGGTGCTCCAGGACGCGCAGGAACCGGTACGCGTCACCGAGGGCTGCGGCGTCCTGGCGGCCCACGTACCCGCCCGCCGCGAGGTCGTCGAGCGCGGCCAGCGTGGTGGGGCTGCGCAGGGCGGTGTCGCTGCGCCCGTGTACGAGCTGGAGGAGCTGGACGGCGAACTCCACGTCGCGCAGGCCCCCGGGGCCGAGCTTGAGCTCGCGGTCGAGCTGCGCGGCGGGGATGCCGGCGACCACGCGGCGGCGCATCTGCTGCACGTCGGTGACGAAGTTCTCCCGCTCGGCGGCCTGCCACACCATCGGGGCCAGGGCCTCGACGTACTCACGGCCCAGTGCCGGGTCGCCGGCCACCGGGCGGGCCTTGAGCAGGGCCTGGAACTCCCAGGTCTTGGCCCAGCGCCGGTAGTACGCCAGGTGGCTGGACAGGGTGCGCACCAGCGGGCCGTTGCGGCCCTCGGGCCGCAGGTTGGCGTCCACCGGCCAGATGGTGCCCTCGGCGGTGGTGTCGGAGCAGATCCGCATCATGCGCGCGGCGAGCCGGGTCGCGGCGCGCAGCGCCTCGCTCTCCCCGTCGCCGTCCCCCGCCGCTCCCCCGGCGGGCTCGGCGACGAAGACGACGTCCACGTCCGAGACGTAGTTGAGCTCGCGTCCGCCGCACTTGCCCATCCCGATCACGGCCAGCCGGCACGCCCGCGCGTCCCCCGGCTCCTCGCGCCCGGCCATCGCCAGGGCGGCGCGCAGGGTGGCGGTGGCCAGGTCGGCGAGCTCGGCGGCGGTCTCGTCGACCGTCGTGGTGCCGCGGACGTCGCGGGCGGCGATGGTGAGCAGGGCGCGGCGGTAGGCCACGCGCAGCTCGTCGGGGCCGTCCGCGCCGGCGAGGGCGGCCTCGAACTCCTCGACGCCCGGGTGGAGGTCGGCCGTCTCGTAGGAGTGGAGGGCCTGCCAGTCCTCCGGGTGGCCCGCGAGGTGGTCGCCGAGCGCCTCGGAGGCGCCCAGCACGCCCAGCAGCCGGTCGCGCAGCGGCTTGGCGGCCAGCACGGTGCCCAGCAGCGTCTGCCGCGCGGCGTCGTCCGGCTGGGCCTCCACCATCCGGACGAAGGACAGCAGCGCCTGGTCGGGGTCGGCGGTGGCGCCGAGCGCGTCGAGGAGCACCGCGTCGTCGCGAACCCGGGTCAGGGCGGGCGAGTCCAGCAGGCGGACGGCCGCCCCCGGATCGGTGAACCCGCGCCGTACGAACCGTCCGAACCGGCTGTCCCGCCGACCGCCCTGCACCACTGTGGCCTTGCCTCTCGCCGCTGCCGCCGTACCGCCCCGCGTCCCGTGCCCCGCTACAGCACCGGCAGGGACTTGCGCAGTTCGAAGGCGGTGACCTCGGAGCGGTACTCCTCCCACTCCTGCTTCTTGTTGCGCAGGAACTCGTGAGCCACCCTACGGTTCTGCGCGAGACCCCACACGAGCCGCTGTGACCAGCCATCGTACGGTCGTCGTCGGTCGTCGTCGGCTACCCCGGGCCGTCCCCTGACGGCCCACAGACGGCCCAACCAACACGCGCAGACCAACTGACTGCCGCCTTACAAGTTCGATCACCGGCCTGCATGGCCTGCTCGGCTCTCGCATCTCCAGCAGCTCTTGGTCTTCCTGCGACTCCCTCGGTCTGCTGCTGTCCGGGGACGTTGATGTCGACTGGTGATGTCACCGCGCTTCATCACCACTTTAGGAGAGAGGCGGGGTGATCTCGCGTTTGAGCTGCGGTTCCATCAGCCGAGGAAGTAGGCGGCTACTCGACCGCAGGGCGACGGCGTTGACCGTGGCTGACTCCTGCATCTGGCACGGTTGTGGCACGAACCTCAGCCGACGACAGCCAGCCAGCCACGACGGCGGGTGCGCCAACCAACCGGGCGCGCGTGTGCCTCGCTGCACCCCCACCAGTATCAGCCACGCTGTTCTACGCGGCCGAGGGGCAAGCCGCATGACGCATCATCCAAGGAGGTGAAGGCCGCATCAACGGCCGTTACCGCGCTACCGTGTTGAGATGGCGGTACGCCTGAATGGGGCTTGAGGAAGAGGGGGCTATGCCACAGAGCGCCAGCAGCAAAAAGATCAACCCGCGTGCTTACATCGCTCTGGCCGACGCGCTTACGGTGATTTTCTGGAACAAACCACCCTTTGAGCGGTATCTCCGGGGGATGCTGCAAGACCACAGCGAGCTTCTGGCGCGGCTCGATTTCAGCACCACCAAGCGTGAGACCTCTGGCCACCTGGTCGATCTCCTCCGGGCCAATGAAGCCCGGTACCGGGACCTGACCATCAAGCTCATGCTCGACATCGCGGAGATGAAGCGGTTTTCGAATCTAGAGCAGCAAGTAGATCGGGACGAGATGGTGGCCCGTGCCGAAGCCGCCGTGGCCGAGCTGCGCGAGTGGACCGAGCACCAGCGGTCCGTCATCCAGGAGTACGAAAACCACGCAGCCACCATTGTCGATAGTGCCAGGCAAGCCGAGCAGGCCCGGCTGTTCAACGCCGACCATGAAGCCCTGAAGCTACGCTTCTTCGAGATGCACACGTCCAGTAACCCGCACCGGCGCGGCACCGACTTCGAGGACTTCATCAACAAGCTGTTTGGGCTGTACGACCTCGAGCCCCGGGCGTCATATAGCCTTGATCATGAGCAGATCGACGGCGCGTTCACTTACGCCACTGACCACTACGTCCTTGAGGCCAAGTGGTGGAAGGAGGCCATTGGCCGCCGGGAGCTGGATGTTTTCAAGAACAACATCGAGCGCAAGGGTAAGAACACGCTGGGCCTGTACATCAGCATGAGCGGCTTCACCTCAGATGCCCTGGCCGTCTACAGCTACAGCACACCCTTCATCACGATGGACGGCAGTGACTTCATGGCGGTCCTAGAGCAGCGCATCCGCCTAGACGATCTGATCGCTCGCAAACGCCAGCACGCCAGCCAGACCGGCCACTGCTACCTGCCGGTGTCGGCCATCTTCTCGGGTACTGACTGACTGGCCGGTTTAGACCACCTTGATGGCCACGTCGAAGCCCTCGATCTCGCCAGCCACCCAAGATTGGGGCGCACAGATTCCCGAAGCCGGCTCCGCTGATACTAGGGCGGCTATATCATTCCGCCCTATGCACGGTGAAGGGCGGGTCGATTGATCCTGCGTTTGTTCTTGTGATTAGGGGGTTGGCAGAGCTATTTTACACCAAGAGGCTTCGGCGCTGGCGATCACAGTCTCTCAAGCCCACGCCACATCCCACCGGTATATTAGATTGTAAGTGAGATTCTATGATTCGCACGGTTGCCGACCTTCTTTCAGGAATTCTCCGAGACGAGTTGCCTAAACTCGACAGCTCCCCCGTAAAACATGCCCCTACCATTGGAGACATGTACGAGGGCTTGTCTTCCGAGCTGCTGAATCGCGCCCTTCCGGATGGCTTGGGACTACGGATAGTGTCCGGATTCGCTCGTGATGGCCGAGGATGCTTGTCCGGTCAACTTGACTGCATGATCGTGCGGGGCGAGGGGGAACAAGTGCCATACACTGACTCGCACGTGTGGCACGTCAAAGACATCATTGCCGTCATCGAAGTTAAAAAAAGGCTTTACTCGGCCGAGCTTAGTGATGCGTTCGCTCAGCTTAGATTGGTGAGCGAAATAGAGGACTCGTATTACCGAAGCGGTGACGAGGAGTTGGATGGCCCTGATTACAGCCTGGCCCCGTCGATTAGAACGTTTGCCGAGATGACGGGCCGGGTTGCCTGGGACGCTGAAGGGCCAGCCGCGCTTCCCTATGAAGAGGAGGCTCTACTTCACGCACTTGCCCTGGAGCAGGTGACCGCGATTCGTGTCATTCTAGGGATGCACGGATTCAAGAGTGAGCGATCATTCCGGTCGTCAATGGTCGACTACCTTGAGCAAAATATTGGCAATATTGGATTCGGTCCGACGAATTTCCCCCAATTAATTATTTCGGGGGGATACTCTCTAGTGAAGACTAATGGGCGACCCTTTATGGCGCCTCTGGTGGATGGGTGGTGGCCTTTTTATTTCTCCACGCCAGAAAATCCACTGAGGCTACTCTTGGAATTTATCTGGACACGACTAGATGAAATGTATGGATTCGGTCAGCAGCTTTGGGGAGAGGATCTTGAAACGGAAGTCGGCAGGAATCTATTGAGCTTCCGCGCCGCATGCGTCGACGGAAGGAAGGGCTGGCAAGTCCAGGCGCATCAGGTTGATGATGAAACCCTCAACGAGATTCCGGCAACGAAGCAATGGGGTCCGGAATTCATCGGATTTGAGGAGTACGCCATACTCCTGATGCTCTGCCAAGGAAAAGAAGTTCGTTGCGACGATCCTGCAATACTGTCCTGGCTAGAGTCTCGCGGCGTTGAGATTGATGACGTGCGCAACCGCCTGCTGGAGACTCGTCTTGTCGCCTCCTCCGGGGAGATGCTAAAACTCATTACGAAGGAATGTGGGCTAGCAATTCTCCCGGGGGGTGAGTATGTCGCCGCAGAAAATAGCACAGGCCGCTTGAATCGTTGGCTCTCTCGCCGAATCGAGGATTTGAGCGAAGATGCCTCTGGTGAAGAATTGGCGTGAATTCTCCTACTGTAGGTCGGTGGAGCGGCTTTGGGCTGGAGCTGCTTTGGGTCGAGCGATCATGGCCCCCGCAAGCTTTTGGCGAGTCGGGCAGTCTGTTGACCTGCCCGTTGCAGCACGACGTCGAGGCTAAAGCCGTGGAGCCGACCGCCCTAGCCATAGAGGGTGCCTCCCACTTCTTGCCCGCAGTTCGCCAGCGCGCCGCCGGGCGCGGCCAGCCGGGGCAGAGACAGGAGGCAGGCGCGCCGCAGAGGCGGCGCGCGCCCGCGCCGTGTGCGGGCCTTGATCCCGCAGAGAAGGTTGTTACTCACTTCGGCTGTGATGTCGAGCTGGATCCTGTGTCGTCGGGTCCCTACCTCATCACGGGCTTGTGCTCATGCAGCTCACCGGACGACGCCCCACGCGAAACGGTTCTGGAACTTCTGTGCCAAGGTGGAAGGGGAGCACCCTAGGGAAGTGAGGGCCGTTGATGGCAGAGAGCGCCAGGCAGATCGCCGATGAGCTGCGGGAGCGCATCCAGTCGGGTGAGCTGGCTCCCGGTGCCCGGCTTCCTGGTGAGCCGGCCCTAGTACGCGAATACGGCGTGGCCAAGGAGACCGCCCGCCGGGCACTGACACTGCTGGTCACCGAAGGGCTGGCCGTCCGCAGGCGGGGCAGTGGGACGTACGTGCGGGAGTTCCGGCCGATCCGGCGGGTCGCCAACCGCCGCCTCGCCCAAGAGGGCTGGGGATCCGGACGGTCCATCTGGGCTGCGGACCTGGGTGAGCGGCCCCTGTCGGTCACCGATCTGAAGGTCTACGAGACGACCGCACCCGACCATGTGGCGCGCGTACTGGACTTGGCCGACGACGCCCCGGTCGTGGTCCGCGACCGGGTGTTCGTGGTGGAGGGCGAGCCGGTCCAGGCCGCCACCTCCTACCTGCCGGCCGAGCTGGTGCGCGACACCGCGATCGCCCAGCCCGACACCGGGCCCGGCGGCACCTACGCACGCCTGGCAGAGCTGGGGTGGAAGCCCGTCCGCTTCGCCGAGGAGCTGCGGGCTCGCATGCCCAGCCAGGCCGAGGCCGAGCGGCTACACCTCGCGGAGGGGACGCCGGTAGTGGAGATCTGGCGCACCGCGTTCACCGAGGACGACCGTGCCATCGAGGTGAACAAGATGCTGCTGGACGCAGGCGTCTACGTCATGGAGTACCACCTGAGCAGCTAAGATCGTCCGCAACCACCCCAGGGAGCCCGCTTCAGGCGGGCTCCCTTTTCTACGTCCTGGCCCCGGATCGGTTGACCTCCCTAGGGATGTTGCCTATAAATGTCCCTAGGGAGGTCCACGCATCCCTGGCAGCCTTCTTTGGGCTGTTCAGAGCATGCGTGCGCCTTCTTTAGTGCCTCCGGACCACCCGGAGGTGAGGGACCCGGACCCCTTGGCAACCGGAGGGCTCAGACCGAAAGGTCGCGTCTCCATACGCCTGAAACGGGAGCACGCTCCCGAAGGAGACCTCTGCAATAACCGCAACCTCTTCCGCAGCGCCTCAGCGCGCTGCGGCCGGTTGCCTCCTCCGCCTGTCCGGTCCCGCGTACTGCGCGGTGCTGTACGGGCGGAGCGTGGGGAGCCGGAATCCGCCGACTCCGACAAAGACGCGCCGCCCGGAGCTGCAACTCCGGGCGGCGCCTTACAGGCACCTGATTGGGAGGTCCCTGTGGTGATGAGTCTGACAGACGCGGAGCGGGACGAGCTGTCCCGCAAGAACGCCGAGGCGAACAAGCGCAGCCAGGACGACGCCCGGGCGCGCGGCTGCCGCTGACCGGCCTGCTTTCCGTTGAACGGCCCGCGGCCCCGGTGCTGGAACACCGGGGCCGCCTTGCTGGGCCGTATCCGCTTGCGAGAGGAATCCCGACCCGTGAAGCACATCGCTGCACTCCAGGCGGTTGTTACCGCCGATCCGGCCGACCGGGAGCCGTCGGCCGCCGAGCTGGACGCGATCGAGCACGAGATGCCGCTCATCGCGGCCGAGGTGGAGCTGCTGGACGCGCACATCACCGTGCTGGACCGCGTCCCCTCGGAGCTGGACGCCCGCCGCCTGCGCCGGGCCCGCCGGAAGGTGCTGGCCGCCCGCCGGGCCTTGGCCAACCACGGCTTCGGCCGTCTGGAGGTGGGCGCGTGAACACCCCCGAGATCCCCGCCCCGGTCCGCGAGCTGCTGGCCGCCGTGCTGGAGGCCATCGACCTCCCCTACCCGGCCACCATCGGCGACTCCGAGCGGTACCGCGAGGTCCTCGAACGCCGCGTCATGCATGCCGCGATCGCGCTGCGGAACGCCCTGCACGACCGGCCGCTGATGGACATCACGTGGGACACCGAGTACCTGCGCGAGCGGCTGGCCGACCATCCGCCGACCAGCTACCGGCACGTGGGCGGTGAGGGCCGGTGAACGCCCTGTCCGGCGGCCAGAAGGCCGTCCTGGGGATTGCCGGGGCGCTGATGCTGGCCACGGCCGGGATCGGCGCCTGGGGCACCTACACCAACATCAAGGCCGAGTTCGGCAACGGCGCGACCGCCGCGGGCATGGTCGCCGCCGGGGAAGGCGCCACGCTGGTGCTCGCCCTGGTCATGGTCGGCGTCACCCTGCTGGGGCAGGCCGCGCCGGCGCCGGTCCGCATCGGCCTGTGGCTGACCCCGGTGGTCGCCTCGGCCGTGGGGCTGGCGTTGGCCGACGACGGCACCGAGGCCGTCATCTACGGGGTGTCGCCGATGGGCATGTGCGTGGCCGCCGAGGGGCTGGGGTTCCTGGCCCGGCGGATCGTGGTCTACCGCACCGGCACCGACGCCGAGGCGATGCGGCGCAACACCGAGGCCGTGCAGCAGCTCGCCTACCACCGGGCGGTGGCCGACGGGCACCCGGACGACAAGGTCCGCGGCAGGGCCGAGAAGGCCGCCTGGAAGCTGGCGCGGAAGGTCGGCGTCGGGGACCTCGAACTGGGCTCCCGGCTGGTGGCCGTGCAGCGCGAGCGGCTGACCGGCGGCGCCGACGCCGCCCTGGCGGGCATGTTCGGTGCCACCGTAGCCCGGCCCGAGATGACCGGCGAGGTGACCGCCGAGGTGCCGGAGGTGACCATCTCGCGGGCCGACACCGAGCGGCCCGAGCCGGTCATGCCGACCGTCGCCGAACTGCCCGCGCCGCCGCTGCTGTGGGAGCAGGTCGACCGGCCCGAGGCGACCGCCAAGGTGACCGCCGCCGTGCCCGCCGAGGCACCCCGAGAGGTGGTCACCGAGCGGGTCGTGCTCACCCCCACCGAGCTGCGCAAGCGGGCCCGGAAGCTGCACCGGGAGGCGGTCAGGTCGACGCGCCGCCCGGTGACCATCAAGGCCCTGCAGAACGCACTGTCGCTGTCCCGTCGGGAGGCGACCGAGCTGCGCCGCGAGGTGCTGGGAGAGGAGCGGTCATGAGCCACGAGATCGAGAAGGCCGCCGCCGACGCCGTCCAGGCTGCCCAGCAGTCCGAGCAGTACGCGCTGCTGCTGGCCACCGTCCAGGCCGCCCAGACCCAGCAGCAGGGCCGGTGCCAGTACCACCCGGCGCCGGCCCCGCGCCCGTCCAGCGCGGGGAAGTGGGTGGCCGCCGGATTCGGCGGGTCCGTCTTCCTCCTGGCCGTCGCCGTCTCCGCCGTCGCGGTCGCCGTCTCGGCCGTAGCCCTGACCGTGTGCCTGCTGGTGCTGCGGTCGGTGTGGCAGGACGTCCAGCGCGAGCGGGAGGAGCGCCACGGCTGACGGCTGCCTGCGGCCCCGGACACCGCGCCGGGGCCGTGGGGAGCCGGGACAGCCCCGGCCCACCGATCCGAGAGGAACCCCATGTCCCGCATGAAGAGGCAGGCCGAGCAGAACCGCACCGCCGCGAAGGAGCTGCGGGAGCGCAGCCGGGGCACGTCGCCGACCACCCGCGCCCATGCCGAGCGGCAGGCCGACGCGCTGGAGGCCCGCGCCGCCGAGCTGGAGTCCGGCCGCGTCACCGACGTCACCGACCAGGTGCTCAGCCTGTGGTCCTGGGCCCGAGGCCGCTGACCGCCCGCCCCATCGGCCAGCCCCCTGAAAGGAGCCCGTCATGGGCCTGTTCCGCCGCACGTCCTCGGCCCGCTCCGCCTACACCACCGAGCTCACCACCGACCCGGAGACCGGCCGACCCGCGATCGGGCTGCGCTCCGGCATGACCGGCGGCCACATCGTCTCCCTACACGCCACTTGCGAAGAGGCCGAGCAGGCCGCCGACCGGCTCGCCGCCCAGTGGGACCAGCTCAACCGCAACTGACCAGGAAGGAACCCGTGATGAGCACCCCGACCCGCATCTACACCCCGGCCGAGCGCCGGCGCCGCGCCGCCCTGGTGGCCCGCGGCACCCGCCAGGCGTTCGCCGACGCCGTCGACCCGCGCATCCAGCGGCAGCTGGACGCCATCGACGCCGCCGCCGAAGACCGGGCCGCCCGCGAACTGGCCGCGCTGCTGCGGCAGCTGGAGGACGCGAAGAACGAGCTGGCCACCGCCCGCGCCCGTGAGAGGGCCGCGTCCCGGGAGGAGCGGACGGCCGCCAAGGCTGCGCGGAAGGCGGCCGAGGACCGGCTGCGCCGCTGTGAGAGGGCGCTGCGCCGATGAACCCCCGGGGCGGCCGCCTGAGCCTGCCAGCACCGTCGGCCGCCCCGGGCCCCGTCCCCCGATCGGAAGACAGGAGACACCCAGCATGACCGACGCCACGGTCATCCCCATCACCAGCAAGACCCCACCGCCCCCGCCGCCGGAGCCTGGGCCGGTCGACGACGGCCAGGAGGCCGACGAGCGGCGGCCGGTGCCGGTCGACGACCCCGGCCTGCCCGACCCGGAGGCGAGCAGCGAGCGGCACCGCCCCATCGTGCCCGCGTGGCTGCGCACCCGGTCCGAGTTCCTGACCGCCGCCCGTCACGCCGGCGGCCGGGCCGGATACGCCGCGGCCTACCACGGCATCCGGCTGCCCTGGTACGGCGCGCAGCTCGCCGCCATGGCCCCGCGCGGTGCGGCGCGGTTCGTCGCCGCCACGGGCCGGTGGGTGTGGGACAAGGAGGCCGCGCCGCTGCGCGCGGCCGCGGTGCGCGGCGAGGACTTCGACGAGTACGCCCGCCTCGCCAAGCTGCGTAGCGACCGAGTGCGGCTGCGCGGCCTGGTCGTTGCCATCGCCACGGTGTTCGGCACCGCCTTCGCCTGCGCCCTGTACGTCCTCGCCCCCGGGTGGCTGTACGCGGCCGCCTCGGCCGCCGTCCTGGCGCTGGGCTGGGCCGGACAGCCCAAGGACGCCCCGGTGATCGGCCCGGCCGTGCTCCGCACCGAGGTGCAGAAACTCACCTCCGACATCGTGCTGCGCGGCCTGGACGCCATCGGCAACCCGAAAATCTCGGCCGCGATCAAGCGGGGCGGGGGCATGAACGGGCTGCGGTTCACCGCCCCCATCGTCCGCGACGGGCCCGGCTACCGCGCCGACCTCGACCTGCCCTACGGCGTCACCCCGGAGGACATCATGGAGGCCCGCAAGCCGCTCGCCTCGGGCTTGCGGCGCAAGGTCGGCTGCGTATGGCCCTCCCCCGACCCCGAGGAGCACGACGGGCGCCTGGTGCTGTGGGTCGGCGACAAGCCCATGAACGAGACCGCCAAACCCGCCTGGCCGCTGGCCAAGACCGGCACCGTCGACCTGTTCAAGCCGGTGGTGTTCGGCAACGACCAGCGGATGCGGGAGGTGACCGTCACCCTCATGTTCGCCTCGGTGGTGGTCGGCTCCATCCCCCGGATGGGCAAGACGTTCCTGATGCGGCTGCTGCTGCTCATCGCCGCCCTCGACCCCCGCGCCGAACTGCACGCCTTCGACTTCAAGGGCACCGGCGACTTCGGCGCCCTGGAACCGGTCTGCCACCGCTACCGCGCCGGCGAGGAGGACGAGGACCTGGAGTACGTGGTGGCCGCGCTGCGCGAGCTCAAGGCCGAGCTGCGCCGCCGCGCCAAGGTCATCAAGTCCCTGCCGCGCACCCTGTGCCCCGAATCCAAGGTCACCAGCACACTCGCCAGCGACCAACGGTATCGGCTGCATCCCATCGTGGTCGGCCTGGACGAGTGCCAGATCGCCTTCGAGCACCCCGAGTACGGGCCGGAGATCGAGGCCATCTGCACCGACCTGGTCAAGCGCGGCCCGGCGCTGGGCATCGTGGCCATGTTCGGCACCCAGCGCCCGGACGCCAAATCCCTGCCCACCGGCATCAGCGCGAACGCCGTGCTGCGGTTCTGCCTGAAGGTGATGGGCCAGCCCGCCAACGACATGGTGCTCGGCACCAGCATGTACAAGGCCGGATACCGGGCCACCATGTTCTCCCGATCCGACCGCGGCATCTGCTGGATGGCCGGCGAGGGCGACGAACCCCGCATCGTCGCCTCCGCGTTCGTCGACGCCCCCGCCGCCGAGCAGATCGTCGCCCGCGCCCGGAAGATGCGCGAGGAGCTGGGCAACATCACCGGCCACGCCATCGGCGAGGAACCCGACGACCGCGGCCCCGCCTTCGACGTCCTCGCCGACGTCCTGGCCGTCGTCCCGGCCGCCGAGGACAAGGCGTGGTGCGAGCGGATCGCCGCCCGCCTGGCCGAGCTGCGCCCCGACGTCTACGACGGCTGGACCGGCCCCCAGGTCACCGCCGCCCTCAAGCCGCACGGCATCACCACCGCCCAGGTGTGGGGCACCACCGACGACGGCGAGGGCAAGAACCGACGCGGCATCGAGCGGGCCGCCGTGGCCGCCGCCATCGCTGCCCGTGACGGCAAGAAGACCGCACAGCAGGCCGCGCACCGCCGCTAGACCTAGCACCCCGCGCCGCTAGGTCTAGCACCCCCGCTAGCGCCCCAAACCGCCGCTGACCTGCGCACTAGCCCCTAGCAGCCCACCGGCCCGAACCCACCGAACCTCGCCCAGACAAGGAGTCGAGACCCCGATGCTCGCCGCTAGCTCCGCCATCCTGCTCTGGCTCATCGCCTACGCAGCGTTGTGCGCCGCCCAGCCGTTCACCCCGGCCGGGAAGGCCCGGCTGGGCCGCCGCGCCTGGACCGCGCTGCGCCGCACCGCCCACAACGGCTGCCGCTGAGCCGCCAAGACTCCGGGGCGGTCGCCTCTCGCCAAAGACCGCGACCGCCCCGGTTCTCCCAGCTCCAACCAAGAGACTCAGGAGATCTCCAGCATGACCCATGACGCACGCTCCGCGCTGCTGTCCGCCGCCCTGGCCGCCGCCGAGCGCGGCTGGCACGTCTTCCCGCTGCGCCCCGGCACCAAGCGGCCCGCCCTGCACGGCCAGAACACCTGCCTGCACACCGGGCCCTGCGCTGGTGGGCACCGCAAGTGGGAGCAGCGCGCCACGGTCGACCCCGGCCGCATCCGGCAGGCGTGGGCCCGCGCCCCCTACAACGTCGGCATCGCCACCGGCCCCTCCGGCCTGGTCGTCGTCGACCTCGACGTTCCCAAATGCTCCGGTGGCATCTCACCGGCGGAAAAGGCGCTGCCCGACATCACCGATGGCGCAGAAGTCCTCTCAGTGCTTGCCGGGCAGCACGGGCAACCTTACCCCGGCGACACCTACACCGTCCGAACCGGCCGCGGCGGAACCCACCTGTACTTCACCGCCCCACCCGGGGTCCGGCTGCACAACACCGCGGGCACTCTTGCCCCGCTGGTCGACACCCGCGCTTGGGGCGGTTACGTCGTCGCCCCCGGCAGCGTCACCGACACGGGCACCTACGTGGTGGTGGACGACCGCCCGGTGGCGCCGCTGCCCGGATGGCTGCTGGACGCCCTGCGCCCCGCTCCAAGGCCCGCAGGGCCGGTCTCCGTGGCGGTAACGGCTCTGTCCGGCCGCTACGCCGAGGCAGCGCTGCGGAACGAGACCGCGACCGTCGCGACGGCCCAGGAGGGCGGGCGCGAGGCTGCTCTCTTCCGGGCCGCGCGCGCTCTGGGCCGGTTCGTCGCGTGGGGCGACATCCCCCGGCATGTGGTGGAGAACGCTCTTCAGCAGGCGGGGGAGTCGACCGGACTGCCGCCGGCCCAGTGCCGCTCCACCCTGCGCAGCGCGCTCAACTGGTCCATCGCTCACAACCAGCAGCGGAGGACGGCATGAACGCCCCCGCCCGCTCCCTGCTGAAGAGCACGTCCGCCACCGCCCCCGGCCCGCAGGCCGCCGAACCGGCCGCGCTCACGGCGGCCGGGGGCGCCCCGGGAAACGTCGGCCGCAGGCCGTCCTCTTCTGCTCTTCGCTCTGGCCCGCAGTTCGGCCGCCACCGCACCACCGAAAGGACCACCGCCGCATGACCGGCACCGCCACACCCGCTCCGGCCATTGACGGGGCCGAGCTGCTGGACGACGTCGAGCGCTTCCACCGGCGTTTCAACGCCTTCCCCACCGAAGCGGCCTATGCGGCCGTCACTCTGTGGGACGCTCACGCGCACCTGCTGGACGCCTTCGACTCCACCCCGCGCATCGCCTTCCTCTCCCCCGAACCGGGATCGGGCAAGTCGCGGGCGCTGGAGATCGTGGAAACCCTGGTGCCGCAGCCGATGGTGGCCGTCAACGCCTCCGCCGCCGCCCTGTTCCGGGCCGTGTCCGGCATGGACGGGCGACCCACCATCCTCTTCGACGAGATCGACACCGTCTTCGGCCCCAAGGCCGGGGACAACGAGGAGCTGCGCGGCTTCCTCAACGCCGGACACCGCCGCTCCGGAGTGACCTACCGGTGCGTGGGCGACGGCGCCAACCAGTCCGTGCAGGCCTTCCCGTCCTACTGCGCGGTGGCAGTCGCCGGCCTCGGCTCGCTGCCGGACACGATCCTGACCCGCTCGGTCATCATCCGCATGCGACGCCGCGCCCCCAACGAGCGCGTGGAGCCGTTCCGCCAGCGCATCCACGAGAAGGAAGGCCACACCCTGCGCGACCGACTCGCTGCCTGGGCCGAGCAGGTCCGCCCGGCTATGGAAGGCAAGTGGCCGGACATGCCCGAGGGCATCACCGACCGGCCCGCCGACGTCTGGGAGCCCCTGCTCACCGTCGCCGACGCCGCCGGCGGCACCTGGCCGCAGCGGGCCCGCGCGGCCTGCGTGGAGCTGGTCAACGCTGCCGCCGAGGACGACAAGGCTTCCCTCGGCATCCGGCTGCTGGCCGACCTGCGCGACCACGTCTTCCAAGGGGCCGACCGGATGCCCACCGCCGTCATCCTCGAATGCCTCAACGCCATCGAGGACGCCCCCTGGGGCGACCTGGGCGGCAAGCCCCTCACCTCTCGCGGCCTGTCGCGGATGCTCGGCGAGTACGTCACCGGGGACAACAAGCCCATCAAGCCGCGCCCCATCCGCACCGCGTCCGGAGTCCCCAGGGGCTACTACGCCGAGGACCTGGCCGATGCCTGGACCCGCTACTGCCCCCCGCCCCCTCCAAAGTCCGCTACATCCGCTACAGCCGCTACACCGCAGCTCACAGATGGTGCGGATGTAGCGGATGAGGCGACCGGCATCCGCTACATCACCCCGGCACCCGCTACCACCGCCCGCTCCGCGTAGCGGCACCTATCCGCTACATCCCGCGCATCCGCTACAGAAACAGGCCCCTGACCTGGGCTGTAGCGGCTGTAGCGGATGTAGCGGACCTACGGGGAGAGGGCTGCTCTCCCTTCCCGGCGCCACGAAGGAGAGACCACCGCATGGCATCCGCCACTACCGCACTGCGGGCCGGACTCCCGGACCGCTACCTGACTCCCGACGACATCGCCAGGTTGTTCGGCGTCCCCCTGGAGACCGTCTACGCCTGGCGCAAGAAGCGCACCGGCCCGCCCGGATTCCGGGTCGGCAAGCACCTGCGCTACGACCCCGCAGCCGTCCGCCACTGGGCCGCCGAGCGCATGGCCACCGACACGGCCGCCTGAGCACCCACAACCGAGCACACCGCCGCGGGGTGGGACCCTCGCCGGTCCCGCCCCGCGGCGCTCCCATGAAGGGACCACAACGCCGCATGGCAGGTCACATCCAAGACCGCTGGTACAAGACCGAGCCCGGCACCGACGGCAAGCCCCGACGGGTCAGAACGAACCGCTACGGCACTGGCATGCGCTACCGCGCCCGCTACGTCGGCCCCGACGGCACCGAGAAGAGCAAGAGCTTCCCCGACCGGCAGAAGCGTCTTGCCGAGCAGTGGCTTGCCCACATCGAGGCCGACATGTCCCGCGGGCAGTACATCGATCCGTCGGCCGGCCGGACCACCTTCCGGCAGTACGCCGAGAAGTGGCTCACCGCGCAGACCACCGACATGACGACGCGCACGGCCGTCGAAGTGCAGCTCCGTCGGCATGCCTTCCCCTACCTCGGGTCCCGGCCGCTGGGCTCTTTCCAGCCCTCCCACATCCGCGATTGGCTGAGCACTCTGGAGCGCGCGCTCCCGGTCTCCTCGTACCGGCGCGTCATCTTCAACAGCGTCTCAGCCGTCCTGAGCGCGGCCGTGGACGACGGCCACCTCACGAAGAACCCGTGCCGTGCCCGCACGGTACGGGCCCCTCGGCCGTCTCCTCCCCGCGTGCAGCCCTGGCCCGCTGAGCAGGTGTTCGCCGTCCGGGCCGCGCTGCCCGAGCGCTACCGCGCGATGGTCGACGTCGGGGCAGGCTGCGGTCTGCGGCAGGGGGAAATCTTCGGACTCCCGGTGGACGAAGTGGGGTTCGACACCGGATGGCTGCGCGTCGCCTGTCAGGTGAAGGTGGTCAACGGCCACCTCGTCTTCGGCCCACCGAAGCGCGGCAAGGAGCGTGACGTACCGCTGCCCGAGCACGTAGGGCACGCCCTGAAGCGGCACCAGGACGTGCACCCGCCGTCCGAGGTCACGCTTCCGTGGCTGCGGCCGGATGGCCCACCGGTGACGAAGCGGCTGTTCTTCTCCCTGTCTGGTGGCGGAGCGGTCCGCCGGACCGACTTCAACACCCGGGTGTGGAAGCCCGCCCTTGCGGCGGCCGGGATCCTCCCGGAGCCCGGGGAAGGCGGACGGTACGAAGCGGCACGCGAACACGGCATGCACGCGCTGCGGCACTTCTACGCATCGGTGCTGCTGGACGCCGGGGAGAACATCAAGGCGCTGAGCACATACCTCGGTCACTCCGACGCGGGTTTCACGCTGCGGGTGTACACGCACCTGATGCCGAGCAGCGAGGGACGTACGAGGAGGGCCGTGGACAGCGTGTACGAGGGCGCCGTTTCACCGCCGGACGGCCCACAGACGGCCCAGGACGGGTGAAGCGACTCAGGGCCGGCGGCGGTATGCCGCCGGCCCTGAGTGTTGCCGTAGCCGGAGATCCCTGCGGACCTGCGCTTACAGCACCGGCAGGGACTTGCGCAGCTCGAAGGCGGTGACCTCGGAGCGGTACTCCTCCCACTCCTGCTTCTTGTTGCGCAGGAAGAAGTCGAAGACGTGCTCGCCCAGGGTCTCGGCGACCAGTTCGCTGCGCTCCATCAGCGCGATCGCCTCGCCCAGGTTCTGCGGCAGCGGCTCGATGCCCAGCGCGCGGCGCTCGGCGTCCGACAGCGCCCACACGTCGTCCTCGGCCCCGGCCGGGAGTTCGTAGCCCTCCTCGATGCCCTTCAGTCCGGCCGCCAGCAGCACCGCGTAGGCCAGGTAGGGGTTGGCGCCGGAGTCCAGGGAGCGGACCTCGATGCGGGTGGAGCCCATCTTGCCCGGCTTGTACATCGGCACGCGGATCAGCGCGGAGCGGTTGTTGTGCCCCCAGCAGATGTAGGAGGGCGCCTCGCCGCCGGCGCCGGCGGTGCGCTGGGCCCCGCCCCAGATGCGCTTGTAGGAGTTGACCCACTGGTTGGTGACGGCGGAGATCTCCCCGGCGTGCCTGAGCAGCCCGGCGATGAAGGAGCGGCCGACCTTGGAGAGCTGGTACTCGGCGCCGGACTCGTGGAAGGCGTTGCGGTCGCCCTCGAACAGCGACAGGTGGGTGTGCATCCCGGAGCCGGGGAACTCCGAGAACGGCTTGGGCATGAAGGTCGCCTGCACCCCCTGCTCCAGCGCGACCTGCTTCATCACCAGCCGGAACGTCATGATGTTGTCGGCCGTCGACAGGGCGTCGGCGTACCGCAGGTCGATCTCCTGCTGGCCCGGAGCGCCCTCGTGGTGGGAGAACTCCACCGAGATGCCCATCGACTCCAGCATGGTGATCGCCTGGCGGCGGAAGTCCTGGCCGACGTGCTGCGGGGTGTGGTCGAAGTAGCCGGAGGAGTCGGCCGGGGTGGGCCGGGTGCCGTCCACCGGCCTGTCCTTGAGCAGGAAGAACTCGATCTCGGGGTGGGTGTAGAAGGTGAAGCCCAGGTCGGAGGTCTTGTTCAGGGCCCGCTTGAGGACGTAGCGGGGGTCGGCGTAGGAGGGGGAGCCGTCCGGCATCAGGATGTCGCAGAACATCCGCGCGGTGCCGGGTGCCTCGGCGCGCCAGGGCAGGATCTGGAACGTGCTCGGGTCGGGCTTGGCGATCATGTCGGACTCGTAGACGCGGGCGAAGCCCTCGATCGCGGACCCGTCGAACCCCATGCCCTCGTCGAAGGCCTGCTCCAGCTCCGCCGGCGCGACGGCGACGGACTTCAGAAAGCCGAGCACGTCGGTGAACCACAGCCGGACGAACCGGATGTCGCGCTCCTCGAGCGTCCTGAGCACGAATTCCTGCTGCTTGTCCATGGTCACCCATCCTCGCTGGTCAGACGGCCCTCCCCCGCACCGCCCGGGAAGGGAGCGGCCCGCACACCAGTATCACGGTGAGGGGTTACCGTCACATTACGCCGACGCGGTGTCCGTGGACCTTCCCAGATAGGTGAGCGGGCCGGGGTCGGGCACCGACAGCTCGTAAAAACCCAGGCGGTCGTAGAAGCGCCGCGCGCCGGTGTTCGCCGTCAGCATCCCCAGATGGACGCGTTTCGCCCCCTCCCGGCGCAGGGCGTCCAGCAGCGCGCGCATCAGCGCCCTCCCGTGCCCCGCGCGCTGGTACGCGGGGAGGATGTCGATGTGGAGGTGCGCCGGGTGGTCGGCGAGTTCGGGCAGCACCATCCGCTCGGGCGTGTACAGCAGCTCGGTCATCCGCTCGTCCGGCGTGACCGGCCGCCGCGCCCTCGGGTACCGGCCGGCCACACGCGGCAGCCACTGGTGGCGGAACGCCTCGGCGAACGCGGCGGTGTCGGCGGTTCCGATCGCGTACCCGACCGCGCGCCCGCCGTCGTCCAGCACGAAGGCCAGGGACGGTGCGAGCCACACGTACGGGCCGGCGAAGAGGTCGCCCATCAGATCCGGGTCCCGGTAGATCCCCCGCGCGTCGCCGCCCGCGTCGGCGGTGCGCACGCACACCTCGTACACCGCCTCCCGGTCCCGCGCCCGGTACGGCCGTACGAACGGCCCGCCCCTGCTCTCACCCACCGAGTCCTCCTTCCCTGGGAGCGCTCCCAGGATGACCGCACGAGCCCCCCACGACAACCCTCCGGAGCCTCCGCCCCGACCCCCACCGCACCCCTCACCCGAACGGGTGCGACACGCGGTAGCCCGGCCGATCCCCCGCCTCCCGGGATCGCGTCAGTACGACGATTAGACTGACCGTGTGCCTCAGCTACGACTCGCCCTGAACCAGATCGACTCCACCGTCGGCGACCTCGCCGGGAACGCGGACGCGGTCGTCCGCTGGACGCGGCACTCGGCCGAGCAGGGGGCGCACCTCGTGGCGTTCCCCGAGATGATGCTCACCGGCTACCCCGTCGAGGACCTGGCCCTGCGCCCGTCCTTCGTCCGGGCCAGCCGCTCCGCCCTCACCGCACTCGCCGCCCGCCTGGCCGACGAAGGACTCGGCGGACTCCCCGTGGTCGTCGGCTACCTCGACCGTGCGGAGGAGGCCCAGCCCCGCTACGGCCAGCCCGCCGGCGCCCCCCGGAACGCCGCGGCCGTCCTCCACGGGGGCGAGGTCGTACTGACCTACGCCAAGCACCACCTTCCCAACTACGGGGTCTTCGACGAGTTCCGCTACTTCGTCCCCGGCGAGACCCTGCCCATGGTCCGGGTGCACGGCGTCGACGTGGCCCTGGCGATCTGCGAGGACCTGTGGCAGGACGGCGGCCGGGTGCCCGCCGCCCGCGCCGCCGGAGCGGGCCTGCTGCTGTCCGTCAACGCCTCCCCCTACGAGCGGAACAAGGACGACACCCGCCTGGACCTGGTGCGCCGCCGGGCCCGCGAGGCCGGCTGCACCACCGCCTACCTGGCCATGGTCGGCGCCCAGGACGACCTGGTCTTCGACGGCGACTCGATCGTCGTCTCCGCCGACGGCGAGGTCATCGCACGGGCCCCGCAGTTCGAGGAGGGCTGCGTCGTCCTCGACCTCGACCTGCCCGCCGCCGCGCCCGAGCCTCCCTCCGGCGACGTCTCCGACGGCCTGCGCATCGAGCACCGCACCCTCTCCGCCTCCCCCCTTCCCGCGTACGAACCGCAGGTCACCGGCGCGGAGGCCCCCCGTATGGACGACGACGAGGAGGTCTACACGGCCCTCGTCACGGGTCTGCGCGCCTACGTCCTGAAGAACGGTTTCCGCTCGGTGCTCATCGGGCTCTCCGGCGGCATCGACTCCGCCCTCACCGCCGCCATCGCCTGCGACGCGATCGGCCCGGAGAACGTGTACGGCGTCTCCATGCCCTCGCGCTACTCCTCGGAGCACTCCAGGGACGACGCGGCGGAGATGGCCCGCCGCACCGGCCTCAACTTCCGCACCGTGCCGATCGCCCCGATGTTCGACGCCTACATGGACTCGCTCCACCTCACCGGTCTGGCGGAGGAGAACCTCCAGGCCCGGCTGCGCGGCACCCTGCTGATGGGCCTGTCCAACCAGGAGGGCCACATCGTGCTCGCGCCGGGCAACAAGTCCGAACTGGCCGTCGGCTACTCGACCCTCTACGGCGACTCGGTCGGCGCGTACGGCCCGATCAAGGACGTCTACAAGACGACCGTCTTCCGCCTCGCCCGCTGGCGCAACAAGGCCGCCGCAGAGCGCGGCGAGACCCCGCCGATCCCGGAGAACTCCATCTCCAAGCCGCCGAGCGCGGAACTGCGCCCGGATCAGGTGGACACCGACTCCCTCCCCGACTACGACGTCCTGGACCGGATCCTGGAGCTGTACGTGGACCTGGACCGGGGCCGGGAGGAGATCATCGCCGAGGGCTTCGACGAGGAGACCGTCACCCGCGTCCTGCGCATGACGGACACCGCCGAGTACAAGCGGCGGCAGTACCCGCCGGGCACCAAGATCTCCGCGAAGGGTTTCGGCAAGGACCGCCGCCTGCCGATCACCAACCGCTGGCGCGAAACCGGCTGACCCCGCCCCCACAACGGCGGGCGCCCCACCGGGGCGCCCGCCGCCGGAGAACAACAGGACTCCGGATCCCGCCCGTTCCGCCCCAGCGAGGACCCGGCCGCCGGACGGCCGACTGCGGAAGAGCACCGGCAGAGGCCGCCCACCCGCACCCGGACGACGGCGGGAGGGGACGGGGAGGGGCGGACGTTCCGGACACTCTGGGGTCCCCCATGCCGGAGGCCAGGGGAGTGATTTGCGGGCAATGGGAGTTCCAGAGAGCGGTGCACGTCCAGGCCCGTAAATCATGCCGTCCGGAACGTCCGCCCCGGACCGGCCCCGACCCCCGCACGCACACACCCGCACCCGCACACCCCACCGCCCACAGCGGACCCCGCCCTCAGCGGACCCCGCCCTCAGCGAACCCCGGCCCCACCCCGGCTACCCGCCTCCTCCCGCGAACCGGCCTCGCGCGCACCCGCCCCGCGCGAACCCGCCCCACGAGCCACCACCCGCGACCGCCGCCCGGACGCCCACCGCCCGGCCGGCGCCCCCCGGCCCGCCCGGTCCAGCACCCCCGCCACCACGGCGATCACCAGACCCACCACCGCCAGGCCCGCGCCCACCAGCGCCGGGGACGTCCACCCCCAGCCCGCCGCGATGGCCGTACCACCGGCCCACGCACCGCCCGCGTTGGCCAGGTTGAACGCGGAGTGGTTGGAGGCCGCGGCGAGCGTCGGCGCGTGGCGCGCCTTCTCCATCACGAGCATCTGCAGCGGCGTGGTGGTCATGAACCCCACCGCGCCGATCACCACCACGGTCACCATCGCCGCCCACGGCACGTGGACGGTGAACCGGAACGCCACCAGCACCAGCGCCAGCGCTCCCAGCGCCCCGTACAGCGTGGGCCGCAGCGCACGGTCGGTCAGCGGTCCCGCGGCCAGCGCACCCAGCGTCATGCCGACACCGAAGAGAGCCAGCACGACCGTCACCGACGACTCGGCCATCCCCGTGACCTCGGTGACCATCGAGGCGAGGTAGCTGTAGAGGGCGAAGACGCCCGCGAACCCGAAGACGGCCGTCAGCAGCCCGAGCAGCACCTGCCGGTCCCCCAGCGCCCGCACCTCGCGGCGCAGCTCACGCACCGCCCCACCACCGCCTGCACCAGCACCGGCGTCCCCCGCACCGCCGCCGCGCCGCTCCAGCGGCAGATACGGCACCAGCGCCGCCAGCGCCCCCATCGCGACCAGCCCGATCACGGTGACGACCAGGAACGTCGCACGCCACCCCAGTTGCTGTCCCAGCGCCGTGCCGCCGGGCACGCCGACGATGTTGGCCACGGTCAGCCCCAGGAACATCGTGGCCACGGCCCGCGCCTGCCGCCCCTCCCGCACCAGGCGGGCGGCGACGACCGCGCCGACGCCGAAGAACGCGCCGTGCGGCAGCCCGGCCAGCACCCGTCCGGCCAGCAGCGTGCCGTATCCGGGGGCGAGGGCGGAGGCGAGGTTGCCGAGGGTGAACAGGCCCATCAGGGCGATCAGCATCCGCCTGCGCGGGACGCGGACCCCGACGGCGGCCAGGAGCGGGGCGCCGATGACGACGCCGAGGGCGTATGCGGAGACGAGATGGCCGGCGGTGGGCACGGAGACGCCCAGGTCGTCCGCGACGTTGGGCAGCAGGCCCATCATCACGAACTCGGTGGTGCCGATCCCGAAGGCCGCGACCGCGAGAGCGAGCAGGGCCAGGGGCATGGGAGAGCCTTTCGACGCGAGGGGTGGATGCGCAGCAGGACGAGGAAACGGAGTCGGTGTGCTCCGAACACGAACAAGTCTCGCAGCCTTTTTGTTCCGGCACAAAACAAATAGGTGACAGCCGTGCTACAAGCAGCGGACGGCCCGCCCACACGGGCGGGCCGTCCACCGGAACCCAAGCACCCTCCACGGCCGGTCCCGGAAGCGGAACCGGACCCAACCCCCGCCCGGCCCGCCGCGCGCGGGCCCGCCGCGCCCCGGCCCTCGCCGCGCCCAGCGGCCCTACCAGCTCACCGACGCCGCCAACGGCAGATGATCACTCCCGGTCGGCGGCAGCGCCCACGACGACACCGGCTCGACCCCCTTCACCATGATCTGGTCGATCCGGGCCATCGGGAACGACGCGGGCCAGCTGAACCCGAACCCGTCGCCCGCCGCGCCCTGCGTGGAACGCATCTGGGAGGTGACGGACGCCAGCGCCCGGTCGTTCATCGTCCCGTTGAGGTCGCCCAGCAGCACCACCCTCCCGACGGGCTCCGCCACGATGGCCTCGCCCAGCAGGTCGGAGGCGACATCGCGCTGGCGGGCGGTGAACCCCGCCTCGAACTTCACCCGCACCGACGGCAGGTGCGCGCCGTACACGGCGACGTCCCCCCTCGGCGTGCCGACGGTGGCGCGCATCGCCCGCGTCCAGCCGATCCCGATGTCCACCGGCCGGGCGTCGTCGATCGGGTACTTGCTCCACAGCCCGACCGTGCCCAGCACCACGTGGTGGGGGTAGGCGTCCGCCAGCGCCTTCTCGTACTCCGCCACCGACCGGCCCGGCAGCTCCTGGAGGGACAGCACCTCGGCGCCGCTGCGCGCCAGCTGCCGCGCCGTACCGGCGGGGTCGGGGTTGTCGGCGTTGACGTTGTGGGTGACCACCGTCAGGTCTCCGCCGGTGGCGCGCTTGTCGGTGACCAGACCGCCGAACATGTGGGTCCAGACCACCGCGGGCAGCAGCAGCGCCACCAGCGCGGTGGCCGAACGGCGCAGCAGCGCGGCCAGGAGCAGCAGGGGGACCGCCAGACCGAGCCACGGCAGGAAGGTCTCCAGCAGACTGCCCAGGTTGCCGACCCGGTTGGGCACCCGGGAGTGCAGCGCCATCAGCAGGGCGACCACCACGGCCAGCAGCGCCAGTAGCAGGCCGCGGCGCCACCGGCCCTCGCCGCCCGCCCGGGAGATCGCGCGCCGGAGGCGGGCGGCGGCGGAGGGGGCGGGACCGGGGTGCCCGTCCGCCTCGCCCCGCGCCGTCTGCGACTCCGCCTCGGTCATGTACGCCCGTGCCATCCGCCGTCCTCACTTGCCGTCATCGCGAGGCCGCCGCCCCGGTCCGGCGTCCCGGGCGGCGGCCGGTCTTGCCCGCTGGGCGCACCGGCCGCGCGAAGCGACCCGTACGCCTCCACGTCTGCCAGGACGAACGCGGTCCCGCGGCGGGTTCCTGACCTTCCGGCGGCATCCGCCACTGTAACGAAACACGCACATTCCGGCACGGCGCGCAGACCCGCGTGCACGTATGCGCACACCCGCGCGTTCGCGTACCCCGCACCGCCGCGCATCCGCCGGGAACACCCCTCGGCACCCCTACCCCCGCCCCCACCCTCAGCCGCGCGTCCGGGCACCGTCCAGCGCCCCCTCCGGCACCCCGTCCACCGCCTGCTCGGCCGACCCCTCGGGCAACCGTCCCGGCTCCCGCTCGCCCTCCCCCTTTGACGCCTCCGGCCTGCCCGGCATGAACCACGCGACGACGACCGCACCGGCCAGGGCGACGGCGGCGGAGGCCGCGACCGTGACGTGCATGGCGTGGACGAACGCCTCGTCGGCCCGCTCTGCCAGCGTCCGTCCCGCCGGGCCCATCCGCTCGGCCAGCGCCCGGGTGGCCTCGATGGACTCGCCCGCCGCGCGCCGGGCGCCCTCCGACAGGCCCGGCACCCCGGCCAGTTCGCCGTCGACCCAGCCCCGGTAGGACGCCGACAGCAGCGAGCCGAGCACGGCGACGCCCAGCGCGCCGCCGACCTGCCGGAAGATGTTGTTGACCGCCGATCCGGAACCGGCCTTCTCACGCGGCAGCGCCTGCATGATCGCGACCGTGACGGGCGGCGTGACGTGCGCCATCCCGGCGCCCTGGACGACGAAGAGGACCTCCAGGACCCAGATCGGGGTGTCGGTGCCGAGCAGCACGAACGCCGCCATGGTCGCGGCGACCGCCAGCAGGCCGGCCGTGCAGGTGGCCCGGGCGCCGAAGCGCTTCACGGCCAGCTCGGCCCGGGAGGCGAAGAACAGCTGCGAGGCGGCGAGCGGAAGCAGCAACAGGCCGGTCTGGAAGGGGGTGTAGCCGCGCACGCTCTGGGTGTAGAAGACCATGAAGAACGTCACGCCCATCAGCGCGAAGAACACCAGCGCCACGGCGGTGACGGCGGCCGAGAAGGCCGGCTCGCGGAAGTACCGCACGTCCAGGGCCGGGTGCCGGCTGCGCCTCTCGTGGAGCACGAAGCCGACCAGGACGGCCAGACCGCCGCCCACCGTGAGCAGCACCTCCGGGTCGGTGAAGTCGGCGAGCTGCCCGCCCTTGATGATGCCGTACACCAGCAGCACCAGGCCGGCGACCGACAGCAGCACGCCGGGGACGTCGGGGCGGCCGGGGGCGGGGTCCCTGGAGTCGGGGACGAGCACGGCCATCGCGATCAGCGCGGCGATCACGATGGGCACGTTGACCATGAAGACCGAGCCCCACCAGAAGTGCTCCAGCAGCAGGCCGCCGGTGGCCGGCCCCACGGCGATGGCCACGCCGACGCCCCCGGTCCAGATCCCCATGGCCCTGGGCTGCTCCTCGCGTTCGAAGACGTTCATCAGGACGGCGAGCGTGGAGGGCATCACCAGGGCGCCGCCGACTCCCATCAGCGCGCGGTGGGCGATCAGTTCGCCGGGCGAAGCGGACAGTCCGGCCAGCACCGAACCGACGCCGAACAGCACCAGGCCCGCCAGCAGCACCCGTTTGCGCCCGTAGCGGTCCGCGAGCAGACCTGAGGTGAACAGCAGTCCCGCGAAGACGAGCGTGTAGGAGTTCACCGCCCATTCCAGCTGGCTGTGGGTGGCGCCGAGGCCGGTGGGGGGCGGGGTCGCGATGGTCTTCATCGCGACGTTGAGGATCGAGTTGTCCAGTACGACGATCAGCAGGCTGAGCATCAGGACGGCCAGGATCACCCAGCGCCTGCGATGCGCGGCCTCCGGGACCGTCGGACACGGCGGCGCTTCGGAACCGACTGCACTCATCGCCACAGATTAGGACATTCAAGGCGCCGACCCGCCTCGTGCCGCCACGCGCTCCCCCGTGTCGCACCACAGGCGGTCCCCCTTCCCTCCCACCCGGTGGCAGTGCCACCATGGACACGGATCCGGGGACGCCGTGAGGGCGCCTCGAGACGACGAACACAGGAGCCGGCGCAATGACGCATGCCCAGCAGGCGGCCGACAGCAGCAAGGCGCTGTACGGCGGAACGCAGCAGCGACGCATCACCGTGAGGGACCTGGCCGCCGCCAAGGGGCGCGGCGAGAAGTGGCCCATGCTCACCGCGTACGACGCGATGACCGCGTCCGTCTTCGACGAGGCGGGCATCCCCGTCCTGCTCGTCGGGGACTCGGCGGGCAACTGCCACCTCGGCTACGACTCCACGGTGCCCGTCACCATGGAGCAGATGGCCATGATGTCCGCCGCCGTCGTACGCGGCACCCGGCGGGCGATGGTCGTCGCCGACCTCCCCTTCGGCTCGTACCAGGAGGGCCCCGTCCAGGCCCTGCGCAACGCCACCCGCCTGGTGAAGGAGGCCGGCGCCGGGGCGGTGAAGCTGGAGGGCGGCGAGCGCTCGCTGGCCCAGACCGAACTGCTCGTGCGGTCCGGCATCCCCGTGATGTCCCACCTGGGCCTGACCCCGCAGTCGGTCAACGCGCTGGGTGGCTACTACGTCCAGGGCCGCGGCGACGAGGCCGCCCACCAGCTCCTGCGCGACGCCAAGGCCGCCCAGGACGCCGGCGCCTTCGCCCTCGTCATGGAGATGGTGCCGGCCGAGCTGGCCGCCGAGGTCACCCGCTCCCTGAGCATCCCGACCATCGGCATCGGCGCCGGCGCGGACTGCGACGCCCAGGTGCTGGTCTGGACGGACATGGCGGGCATGACGCCGGGCCGTATGCCGCGCTTCGTCAAGCAGTACGCGCGGCTGCGCGAGACGCTCGGCGACGCGGCGCGCGAGTTCGCCCAGGACGTGGTCGGCTCCGCCTTCCCCGCCGAGGAGCACACCTTCCACTGACCGGCGGCGGCCGGCCCTCCCCCACCGGCCGCCACCGGTCCTCCCGCGGCGGCCCGCCGACGGCCTTCCCCGGCCCGTCGGCGGGCCGCCCGTTACGTTCGCCCGCGCCCGGATACCCGCCACGGCGCACGGACAGGCCACGAGGAGGGAGGCACTCCCGTGAAGATGCCAGTACGGCGCGGAGAGGGCTCGCAGCAGCCGGGCTGGGGCCGGCTCGACCCGCGCGGCGAGTTCGAGAACCTGTGGTCCGAGGTCGGCCGGTTCTTCCAGCAGGGCACCACGCCCACCGGCGAGCGGCCCTGGGTGCCGCTGGTCGAGGAGGAGGAGACCGAGGACGCCTATCTGGTGCGGGCCGAGCTGCCCGGCATCCCGCGCGAGAACGTCTCGGTGGAGCTGGACGCCAACGAGCTGCACATCACCGGCGAGCTCGAGGAGGAGCACCACGGGAAGGTGCTCAGCCGCCGCACCGGCCGGTTCTCCTACCGCACCATGGTCCCCCACGACATCGACGAGGACGCGGTCTCGGCCGACCTGGCCGACGGGGTCCTCACCGTACGCATCCCGAAGTCGCCCCAGGGCAAGCGGCGCACGATCGACATCGGCGCCCGGTAGGCCGGCCGGGGCACGGGCCCCGGCTCGTGCCCCGGCGACCGCCCCGGGTACGGTCTGGCCCCATGAACAGACAGGTCAGCCCCGTGTTCCTGGGGCTCGTCACCGTCATGGGGGTGTCGGCCTGGGGCGTGTGGGCGGGCTACGCGGCGAGCACCGGTTTCGCGGTGTTCCTCTTCGTCGTCTCGGCCTGGATCGTCTCCCTGTGCCTGCACGAGTACGCGCACGCGCGCACCGCGCTGCACGGCGGCGACATATCCGTCGGGGCCAAGGGCTACCTCACCCTCAACCCCCTCAAGTACACCCACGCCCTGCTGAGCATCGTCCTGCCCGTGGTCTTCGTGATCATGGGCGGCATCGGCCTCCCCGGCGGCGCGGTGTTCATCGAGCGCCACCGCATCCGCGGCCGGCTCAGACACAGCCTGATCTCGGCGGCCGGCCCTCTGGTCAACGCCGTCCTCGCCCTCGTCCTGGTCACGCCCTTCCTGCTGGGCCTGCTGGACGACGCGCCGATCGCGTTCCGCTGCGCACTGGCCTTCCTGGCGATGCTCCAGGTCACGGCCGCGATCCTCAACTTCCTGCCCGTCCCCGGCCTGGACGGCTACGGCGTCATCGAACCGTGGCTCTCGCCCAGGGCCCGCCGCCAGGTGGAGCCCTTCGCGCCCTTCGGTCTCCTCGCGGTCTTCGCCTGCCTGTGGATCCCGGAGGTCAACGCCGTCTTCTGGAACGGCGTCGACGCCGTGATGGGGGCTCTGGGGGTCTCCTGGCAGGAGGTCGCCTACGGGCTGCGGTACTTCCGCTTCTGGGAGGGCGAGCCCCAGGACGTCTTCATCCCCCACTGACGCCGTTCGCCTCGGCCGAGGCCCGCTCCAGCCTGGCGCGGCGCACGTAGTACCAGGCCATGTTGGAGGACAGTCCGGCCAGCAGGACCCAGACGATCCCCACCGGCCAGGCCCCCCGCGCGAAGGACACCACCGCCGCGACGACGGCGAGGCCGCAGACGACCAGGGCGAACAGGGGGAGTCGTCGGGTCGGGGACGAGGGGGCCATGGGGTCGGGCTCCTGGGGGTTGCGGCGTTACGACGGTCCCCATTGTCCCCCATCCGCCCCCACACCCCCCGCTCCGGGGGCGCCCGCCCACCGGCGGAACCCACCACCGCGCCGACCCACCGACGTGACCGGGCACCACCCGCCGCACCGGCCACACGCCCGCAGCCGGGGCACGGGCCCCTACCCGCTCGCACCGCGGACAACGGGCCGGTACCGACCCAGCCCGCACCACCACGGACCCGCAGCCGGGCGACGGGCCGGTGCCGCCCCGCGCCCGGCCCGCAGCAGCCACGGACCCGTACCCGGGCGACGGCGGGAGGGGACGGGGAGGGGCGGACGTTCCGGACACTCTGGGGTCCCCCATGCCGGAGGCCAGGGGAGTTATTTGCGGCCAATGAGTGCTTCATATAACGGTGCACGGCAACGGCCGTAAATCATACCGTCCGGAATGTTCGCCCCGGACCGGCCCCGGCCCCCGCACGCACCCGGCCCCACCACACCCCGGCCCCCACCGCACCGCACCCCGCAAACCCTGGCAGGATCGGACCATGACCTCGAACGATGCTTCCGCAGACGCCCCGAAGAAGGCCCCCGCCAAGGACCCCTGGGAACTGCCGGACGTCTCCGGCCTGGTGGTCGGCGTGCTGGGCGGCACCGGCGACCAGGGCCGCGGCCTGGCGTACCGGCTGGCCCGGGCCGGCCAGAAGGTGATCCTCGGTTCGCGGACCGCCGAGCGCGCGCGGGCCGCGGCCGGGGAGCTGGGCCTGGGCGTGGAGGGCGCCGACAACGCCGAGTGCGCACGCCGCAGCGACGTGGTGATCGTCGCGGTGCCGTGGGAGGGGCACGCCGCCACCCTGGAGAGCCTGCGCGAGGAGCTGGCGGGCAAGCTCGTCGTGGACTGCGTCAACCCGCTCGGCTTCGACAAGAAGGGCGCCTACGCGCTGAAGCCGGAGGAGGGCAGCGCCGCGGAGCAGGCCGCCGCCCTGCTGCCGGACTCGCGGGTGACCGCGGCCTTCCACCACCTGTCGGCCGTCCTGCTCCGGGACCCGGAGATCGAGGAGATCGAGACCGACGTGATGGTGCTCGGGGAGGTGCGGGCCGACTGCGAGATCGTCCAGGCGCTGGCGGGGCGCATCCCGGGGATGCGCGGCGTGTTCGCCGGCCGGCTGCGCAACGCGCACCAGGTGGAGTCGCTGGTCGCCAACCTGATCTCGGTCAACCGGCGGTACAAGGCGCACGCGGGGGTGCGGCTCACCGACATCTGAGCGTGCACCGGGCCGGGTGCGGTGGGGGACGGGGCGCGGGGCGCGGTGGGGCCGGGTGCGTACGGGGGCCGGGGCCGGTCCGGGGCGAACATTCCGGACGGCATGATTTACGGTCGTTGCCGTGCACCGTCGGGTGGGGCGCCCATTGACCGCAAATCACGCTTGAGTGTCCGGAACGTCCGCCCCTCCCCGTCCCCTCCCGCCGTCGCCCGGGTGCGGGTCCGTGGTGGTGCGGGCCTCGGCTGCGGACGTGCGGCCGGTACGGCGCGTGGTGGCGGTCACGCCGGTGGCCGGGCGCGGCGCCGGGCGGCGCTCACTCGGTCTCGTCCCGCGGGGCGGGTTCGTTCCAGCGCGGATCGTTCTCCCACCGTTCGTTGCGCTCGCGGGCCGTGTCCATCGCCTGTTCGGCCTCGGCGCGCGACGGGTACGGGCCCAGGCGGTCCTTGGCCGGGCACTCGGGGCCCTCCTCGACCGTGTGGTGTGCGAGGCAGTAGAACCACTCGCCGGACTTGCCTGTCGCCTTGCGCTTGAAGAGTGCCATGTGGTTCATGCTGCCCTGCCGGGGCGCCGCCTATCACGGTTAGACTCGCGCACATGTCTGGCCAGTCGCTTCTCGTTCCCGGCACCGTCTCCCCGCACCGCGGCGTGCCCGCTTCGATCCCCCGCCCGGAGTACGTGGGCAAGGACGCCCCGACGCCGTACACCGGCCCCGAGGTGCAGGATTCCGAGACGGTCGAGAAGATGCGGATCGCGGGGCGGATCGCCGCCCGCGCCATGGCGGAGGCCGCCAAGCACATCGCTCCCGGCGTGACCACCGACAAGCTGGACGAGGTCGCGCACGAGTACCTGTGCGACCACGGGGCCTACCCCTCGACGCTGGGATACCGGAAGTTCCCCAAGTCGCTGTGCACCTCGGTCAACGAGGTCATCTGCCACGGGATTCCGGACTCCACCGTCCTGCGGGACGGGGACATCGTGAACCTGGACGTGACGGCGTACATCCACGGTGTGCACGGCGACAACAACGCCACCTATCTGTGCGGGGACGTGGACGAGGAGTCGCGGCTGCTGGTGGAGCGGACACGCGAGTCGCTGAACCGCGCGATCAAGGCGGTGCGGCCGGGCCGGCAGATCAACGTCATCGGCCGGGTCATCGAGTCGTACGCCAAGCGCTTCGGCTACGGGGTGGTGCGCGACTTCACCGGGCACGGCATCAACAGCTCGTTCCACTCCGGTCTGATCATCCCCCACTACGACGACCCGCGGGCGACGACGGTGATGAAGCCGGGCATGACGTTCACCATCGAGCCGATGCTGACGCTGGGCACCCACGAGTGGGAGATGTGGGAGGACGGCTGGACGGTGGTGACCAGGGACCGGAAGCGGACGGCGCAGTTCGAGCACACGCTCGTGGTCACCGGCTCGGGGGCGGAGATCCTGACACTGCCCTGACTGTTTTCCGACAAGCTGTCGGCAAGCCGTTGACTTGCGGGCCGGGTCGGCGAGAATCGGTCGGGTCCGGCGGTGCTCCCGTGGCGCCGCCCTCTCACGCCGTCTGGTCCCCGGAGGCCCGCCTTGGTCGCGTCCGCCACGACTCCGTTCTCCGTCCTCATCCGCGAGGCCTCTCGGCAGCAGCACACGGAGGCGGAGGGTTCCGCGTTCATGGGCGCCCTGCTGGGCGGCCGGCTGGGGGTGGAGGCGTACCGGCGCTACACCGAGCAGCTCTGGTTCGTCTACCGCGCCCTGGAGGACGGGGCCGAGGGGCTGGCCGGTGATCCGGTGGCAGGACCGTTCCTGCGGCCCGAGCTGGCCCGCACCGCCGCTCTGGAGCGTGATCTGACCCATCTGCACGACGGGGAGGGCTGGCGCGGGTCGCTGGCCCCGCTGCCGGCGACGGCCGCGTACGCCGGGCGGATCGCCGAGCTGGCCGGCCGGTGGCCGGGCGGTTACGTCGCGCACCACTACACCCGTTATCTGGGTGATCTGTCCGGTGGCCAGATCATCCGGGGGAAGGCCGAGAAGGCCTGGGGTTTCGCCCGCAAGGGCGACGGTGTGCGCTTCTACGTCTTCGAGGGCATCGACAACCCGGCCGCGTTCAAGCGCGAGTACCGGGCGGCGCTGGACGCGGTGCCCGCGGACGATCTGGAGAAGCAGCGGATCGCCGAGGAGTGCCGCCGCGCCTTCGCGCTGAACACCGCCGTCTTCCGCGAGCTGGGCGAGGAGTTCCCGCTGAGCGCCTGACGCCTCCGGAACCGATTCACGTCACACCTCTTGACGCGGCATCGGCGGCGGCGGTTGGTTGGGAGCGCTTCCACACCAGACCGCCGGGCGCTCGCCTCCCGCCGGTCTGACATCGTTGTCAGCCATACGGTTCACTGGAGTGACAGATGAGACCACGCACCACCCGCGGGGCCGCCGTCTCGGGTGCCCTGCTCGGATTACTGCTGCCGCTGGCCGGCCTGGGCCAGAGCGCGCAGGCCGCGTCCGGGACCACCGGGAGCACTGCCGCCGCCGGCCTCCACGTCAGCGGCGGGCGCCTGCTGGAGGGCAACGGGAACGACTTCGTGATGCGGGGCGTCAACCACGCCCACACCTGGTTCACCGGCGAACTCGACTCCCTGTCCCACATCAAGGCCAAGGGCGCCAACACCGTGCGCGTCGTGCTCAGCAGCGGCGACCGCTGGACGCGCAACGACGTCTCCGACGTGGCGAACGTCGTCTCCGAGTGCAGGGCCAACCGCCTCATCTGCGTGCTGGAGGTGCACGACACCACCGGCTACGGCGAGCAGAGCGGCGCGGCCTCCCTGGACCGGGCGGCGGACTACTGGATCAGCGTCAAGAGCGCGCTGGAGGGCCAGGAGGACTACATCGTCGTCAACATCGGCAACGAGCCGCACGGCAACAGCGGCTACCAGAGCTGGGCCGACGACACCAGGGGCGCCATCGGAAAGCTGCGCGACGCCGGCTTCGACCACGCGCTGATGGTCGACGCCCCCAACTGGGGCCAGGACTGGTCGTTCACCATGCGCGACAACGCCGAGTCGGTCTTCGCCGCCGACCCCGACCGCAACACGGTCTTCTCCATCCACATGTACGGCGTCTTCGACACCGCCGCCGAGGTGCGCGACTACCTGGGCCGCTTCACCGGCGCCGGACTGCCGATCGTGGTGGGCGAGTTCGGGCACGACCACAGTGACGGCAACCCGGACGAGGACGCGATCCTGGCCACCGCCGAGGAGTTCGGCCTGGGCTACCTGGGCTGGTCCTGGAGCGGCAACGGCGGCGGCGTGGAGTACCTGGACATGGTCGAGGGCTTCGACCCGGACGCCATGACGAGCTGGGGCGAGCGCCTGTTCAACGGTCCGGACGGCATCGCCGCGACCGCGAGGGAGGCCACCGTCTACGGCGGCTCCGGCGGCCCGGGCGACACCACCGCCCCCACCCGGCCCGGCGCCCCGGTGGCCTCCGCCGTGTCCTCCAGCGGCGTCACCCTGTCCTGGGGCGCCTCCACCGACGACACCGGGGTGACCGGTTACGACGTGGTGCGCGTCGACGGCGCCTTTGAGACGGCCGTGCGCAGCGTCGCCGGCACCTCGGCGCAGATCACCGGTCTGGCGGCCGGCACCTCCTACACCTTCGCCGTGTACGCGCGGGACGCGGCCGGCAACCGCTCCCAGCGCTCGGCGACGGTGCAGGTCACCACGCGTGAGGGCGGCGACCCCGTGCCGGTCTCCTGCTCGGTGGGCTACCGGATCGTCGGCCAGTGGCCGGGCGGCTTCCAGGGCGAGGTGACCGTCCGCAACACCAGCGCCTCCACGATCGACGGCTGGAGGCTGGGCTGGCGGTTCGCCGACGGCCAGACCATCACCAACATGTGGGGCGGCACCCCGACCCGGAGCGGGGCGGCCGTCACCGTCGAGCCCGCCTCGTACACCGCGAGCATCCGGGCGGGCGAGTCGGTGACCATCGGCTTCACCGGCACCTGGAACGGTTCCAACACCGCTCCGGAGGCGTTCACGCTCGACGGCTCCGACTGCGCGGTGTCCTGACCGGGCGGGTGTGACGGCCACCCGGCCCCGCCCTCTCCAACCGGCCCTGGGCGGGGCCGGGTTGGCCGCTTCCCGGGGCCGGGCCCGCCTCGGCCCGGCCCGGCGCCCGGCCCCCGCGTGGCACCGGTAGGGTTCGGGCCGGAGAAGCCTCGTGATGGTCCGGGAGGGGTCGAGGAGAGTGCGGACGAAGGCGCGTGGGCTCAGGCGTGCGGCGGTGTTCGCGGCGGCGCTGGCCGCTGTGGCGGTACTGCCGGGCTGCGTCACGGTGCACGGCGAGAGGGCCGTGGTCCCGGCGGTGACCGAGGCGGAGGCGGCGAAGGTCCTCGATCACTTCACCGAGACCAACAACGAGGCCAACCGCACCCACGACGCCTCCCTGAACGCCACCATCGAGACGGGCGCGCTGGGCGCCGTCGACCAGGCCGGGCTGCGGGCCCGCCGCGCCGTCCACCCGGACGGCAACCCCGACCACCGGGACCTGGAACTGACCGACGCCCGCTTCCTGATACCGCGGCAGGCGGGCTGGCCGAAGTTCTTCGTCGCCGACACCGCCTCCAGCCAGAGCCCCGGCAAGCGCTGGCTGCTGGTCTTCACCCGCGACGGCGTCGAGGAGAAGTGGAAGGCGTCGTACCTGTCGGTGCTGGACGCCTCCGCGGTGCCGGAGTTCGCCGAGGACGGCGAGGGCCACGTCGAGGCCGTCCCCGCCGGGGCGTCGGCCCGGCTGGCCGTCGCGCCGGAGGACCTGGGCCGGGCGTACACCGACTATCTGCGCGAGGGCGGCGACGCCTTCGCCGACGGGCCGGCCACCAGCGGCCTGCGCCAGGAGCGGAAGAAGACGGCGGCGAACCCGGGCGCCCGCACCCAGTGGGCCGACCTCCCGGCCCGGGACGCGCGGTTCGCGCCGGTGGGGCTGCGCACCGGGGACGGCGGGGCGCTGGTGTTCTTCACCACCCACCACCAGATGCGGCAGACCGTCCCCCAGGGCTACAAGCCGCAGGTCAAGGACCCCTACGTCAAGGCCCTGATGGAGGGCACGCCGCAGCAGTCGGTGACGTACGTCCGTCTCGGCCTCCAGGCGGCGGCCGTGCCTCCGGCCGACGCCGCCGATCCGGAGGTCACGCTGGTCTACCGCCTCCAGCGCCTGACGGGCGCCAAGGGCGAGTGACCCGGGCGGCGCGCCCGGTGGCCCGGCGGTGACCCGTGCCCCGGGCCCGGCGCGTCAGCGCACCGGCCAGGGGGCGGCGCGTCAGCGCACCGGCCAGGGGGCGGCGTGGTCCGGCTCCTCCTGCGCGTGCGTGGCGCACGCGTCCGTCAGCGCCTCCAGCATCGTCAGCGGGTCGGGCAGCGGACGCTCGGGGGCGCGCAGCCAGCCCACCGCCGGGTCGGAGTCGTCGTCGGGCAGCCGGGCGGGGGGTACGAGCACGTAGCTGCCGCGGCAGTGCCACCGCAGGCCCGGATGGTCCTCCAGGGTCTCGGGGTGGCAGTCCAGCTCGCACGGCCACCACTCGTCCTCGTCGTCCGGGGTGCCCCGGGTGGCGGTGAAGAACAGCATCCGTCCCGTCCGGGGGCCGGTGCCGCACACCGCCACCGGCCCGACCTCGATCCCCTCGGCCTCCAGCCGCTCCAGCGCGGCCCGCCCCGCGCCCACGGGCACGTCCAGCACGTCGTGGGTGCGGCCGGTGGCGGTGATGAAGTTGGCCGACGGCTGGCCGGCGGCCCAGCGGGCGATCTGCTCGGGGTCGGTGGTGGCCTGGGTCTGCCAGGCGAAGGAGACCGGGTGCCGGCCGGGGGTGGGGCAGCCGATGCGGTCGCAGGAGCAGCCGTAGCCCTCGGGGTGCGCGGCCGGCGCCAGGGGGAAGCCGGCGGCGGCGGCCGTCAGCAGCAGGTCCTCCCGGACGCGGACCGCTTCCCGCGCGGCGCTCGCGTGCGCACCGCCGCGGGAGCGTCGGCGCAGCCACCGGGAGAATCTGCTTTCGCGTTCCATCGGACTCCTAGCGCTGGGACCACCGGCCTCGGCCTGTGGGGGAATCGCTTCCCTGGTTTGCGGTGCTCGGCCGGTCCCGCGGGGCGTCGGGGCGGACCGGGCAGCGACCTCCGACTTGAAGAAACCTCTCCTCACGGGAGGGGAGCGGAGATCGCGTACCGCCCCACGCGCGACCTGAGCCGTGGGTTTCGAGGGTACGAAACCGAGCGCCTTCGGCCGGGCGGAATCCGCGGATCCCGCCCGGCCTTCTCCATCCTGCGCCTTCGGCGCCCTTGATGAGTAATCGAACGGTGGTCGTGATGGTCACAGCCGGCCCGGTCCACCCGGCCCACCCGGTCCGCCCGGCCCGCCCGGCCCGCCGCGAGACCGTCCTGCTCCGTACAGCGGAAATCCTCCTCCCGGACAGGACAGGGGGGCCCGGCCGGGTGGACGATGTGCTGACACAGCGCGACACCTCCGGCACACAGCGATCCTGTGAGGAGCTTTTCGTGTACACACCCCGCCGCTATCTGATGTGCCCACCGGCGTACTTCGCGGTCACCTACTCCATCAACCCGTGGATGGACCCCGCCAAGCCCGTGGACCTCCCGCTGGCCGTGGCCCAGTGGGAGTCCCTGCGCGACGCCTACCGCTCGCTCGGCCACACCGTCGAGGAGCTGGTGCCCGACCCGGAGCTGCCCGACATGGTGTACGCCGCCAACGGCGCGCTCGTCGTGGACGGCCGGGTGCTGGGCGCCCGCTTCGCCCATCCGGAGCGGGCGCGGGAGGCCGCGGTGCACCGGCGGTGGTACCGGGCGCACGGTTTCGCCGAGGTGCGCGAGCCGGAGCACGTCAACGAGGGCGAGGGGGACTTCGCCGTCACCGCCTCCTGGCTGCTGGCCGGGCGGGGCTTCCGCAGCAGTCCGCTGTCCCACCCGGAGGCGCAGGAGTTCTTCGGCCGTCCGGTGATCGGCCTGGATCTGGTGGACCCGCGCTTCTACCACCTGGACACGGCGCTGTGCGTGCTGGACGACACCCGCGACGACGCCGTCATGTACTACCCGCAGGCGTTCTCGCCCGGCAGCCGGGCGGTGCTGGCCCGGCTCTTCCCCGGCGCGATCACCGCCGGGGAGGCCGACGCCCGCGCCTTCGGCCTGAACGCGGTCAGCGACGGGCACCACGTACTGCTGCCCCAGGCGGCGGTGGGGCTGTTCGGGCCGCTGCGCGAGCGCGGTTACGAGCCGGTCGGCGTCGATCTGGGGGAGCTGCTCAAGGGCGGCGGCAGTGTGAAGTGCTGCACGGCGGAGCTGCGCGGCTGATCCGGCCCGCCGGCCGGTTCGGGGGCGGGGGCGGAGTCGGGGCCGGAGTCGGGGGCGTCAGTCCCCGGCCCCGCCCTGACCGCCGTCCCGCCCTCCGTCCTGCCTGTCCTCCCGTCCGTCGTCCTGCCCGTCGTCCCAGGTGTCGCCCCAGTGGGCGTCCCGGGCGGCGCGGTACGCCGGCCCGCGGCGCTTGGTGACGGTCTCGCGCCGCAGCCCGCCGCGTTCGGCGTCCGGCCCGGTGCACAGGTCGAGCAGGACCTGGCCCTTGCGGATCTGCGGCCTGCGTACGATCCGCGCCTCGGCGGGCGTCCCGCCCTGGCCGCCGCCCTGGCCGCCGCCCGGTTCTCCGCCGTCCGCGCCGGGGCGGACGGCGGCCACGTAGGAGAACTTCTCGTCCTCGTACGCCAGCGAGCCCCCCTTCACCCGCCGGTGGAGGGAGGAGCGGCTGACGCGGGCGGCGAAGTGGCACCAGTCCGAGCCGGGCTCTATCGGGCAGGCGCCGCTGTGCGGGCAGGGGGCCAGGACGCGCAGTCCGGCGCCGATCAGCCGGCCGCGCGCCTCGATGATCCGCCGGTAGCCGTCCGGGGTGCCGGGCTCGACGACCACCACCGCCCGCCGGGCCGCCGCGGCGGCGGCGTCCACCAGCGCGCCCCGGGCGTCCTCGGGCAGTTCGTTCAGTACGTAGGAGACGGTGACGAGATCGGCCGCGTCCAGCCCGGGTGCGGCGCCGATGCGCTCCTGCCGCCACCGGGTCTCGCGCAGGGCGGCCGAGCCGGAGCCGGCGGCCAGCTCGCGGCCGAGGGCGAGGGCGGGCTCGGAGCGGTCCAGCACGGTGGTGGCCCGGGCCTCCCCGGTCCGCTGCGCGCCGTCGCCCCAGACCGCGGCGGCGGCCCACACGGCCGCGCCCGTCCCCCCGCCCACGTCCAGGTGGGTGGCCGGGTCCAGCTCCGGGGCGCGCTCGGCCAGGGCGTCCAGGGCGGCGCGGACGGCCTCGAAGGTGGCGGGCATCCGGTAGGCGGCGTAGGCGGCGACGTCGCCGCGGTCGCGCAGGACGGGGGCGCCGGCGGCGCCGTCCCGGTAGCCGCTGATCAGCCGCTCGACGGCCGCGGCGGCCTGCCGGGGCGGCAGTCCGTCGAGGAGCCGGGCGAGCGCGTCGCGCAGCTCGTCGTCGGTGTGGAGGGGGGCGAACACCGGGCCAAGTGTAGGCGGGCGCCCGCCCGCGCCCCGCCGTGCGGTGGTGGATCCCCCTTCCGGCCTCCGGCGGGTTCCCCCGGATTCGTTCCCGTTCGCGCCTGTCGGTCACCGGCCGCCCGCTCTCGCCGCGCATATGCCACTGGTCGTTGCATACTTTCGTGGCATTCCGCTCCCCTTCCCGGAAGGAATCCGGATCACCGGATTCGATTGTGTTCGGCTGCGCATTCGGGGGGCAGACGATGCAGTGGAGTTGGGAAAGCAGCTCTGAAAGCGAGGAGGACCGATGCACGGGGAAGGCCGCCCACCGGAGCGATTGACGAACCGCTCACCGCAGACCGGGGACCGGGCGCGGGAGATAACACGCGGCTTCCTCCGGGAGACCGAGCCGAACGCGTCCAGTGCGGACGTGGACGCCGTGCTGCTGGGGGTCTCGGAGCTGGTGTCCAACGCGGTCCGCCACGCCGGCGGGGTGACGGACTTCCGCCTGAGCTCGCGGGAGGGCGGTGTGCTGGTGGAGGTCTCGGACTCCAGCGTCCGGCGGCCCAGGACGGTCCAGATAAACCCCTCGGTCCCCGGCGGCTTCGGCTGGCTGCTGGTGCGCGAGCTGGCCACCGACGTCACCGTCACCCTCCGCCCGGGCGAGGGCAAGACCATCCGGGCGTCCTTCCCGCTGCGGACCGCCGCCTGACGCACGGGCCCGGAGCCGGTACGCCCCCTCTTCCCGCACCCGGGAATCGCGGAACGGAAGCCGCGAAACGGAACACTCACCACGACACCGCGCAATTCCCGTGCGAAATCCCGACGGCAGCCGCATTCTCCCCTCAACTCGGCGGCCGGAAAGGGATGTTCGCGTTTCGCGGAGAACCCCGCACCGGAACCGGTGGCGAGCGGAGAGCACCGGCCCATGGTGACGCGGTGCGGCACCACGCGAGGCTCGCGCGTCGCGGGGGCGGGGAACGCCGGGGCGAGCGGCCCGCCCGTCCGCGTCCGCCTCACGTCTCAGACGGACATGACCCGCACGTCGTACTGCGGGATCCACTTGTCGCGGGTCATCAGGGTCATGCCCTCGATCTGCGCCTGGGCGACCAGCATCCGGTCGAAGGGGTCCCTGTGGTGCTCCGGGAGCCGGCCTGCCCGCACCCCGTGCCCGGCCGTGACCGGCAGGCCGGTGAACTGGCTGTCGCGTACACGCTCGGCCAGGTCCGCCGGGCCTTCGAGTTTGCCGATGGACTGCTTGATCGAGATCTCCCATGGTGTCACGGCGCTCACGTACACGGCGGGCTCCGTGTCGAGCAGGTCCTTGACCTCACCGGAGAGTTCGGGGGAGTCGTCCAGCCACCACAGGACCACATGGGTGTCGAGCAGGAGTCACTTCAGCGCGCCCCGAAGGCGTCGGCGATGTCGTCGGGCAGTTCGTCGAAGTCGTCCGGGATGTGGACGAGACCCTTGAGCGAACCGCGGCCGGTCCGCCTCACCCTGGACCGCAGGGGCACCACCTTGGCCACCGGCTCCCCCGCTTTGCTGATCACGACCTCCTCGCCTGCGGCGACCTGCTCGATGATCCGGGAGAGGTGTGTCTTGGCTTCGTGCACGTTGTACTGCCGAGCTGCTTCCACGGCTGCCCCACAATCCGGTCACCAGGTGGACTGAGCGATGGACCGAGTATCGCCCGGCCGCGCTGCGGACCGCCGCCTGACGCACGGGCCCGGAGCCGGGCCGGTGCCGCCTTCCCGTTCCACCGCGTACGCGTCCGCGCGGCGGGCGGAAATGACCGCCGCGGTACGGCTCCTCCCCGCCCCTTTGCCAACTCCCCCGCCACACAGCACACTTCCTCAATCGTGGGGAGAATGCAGCACGCCCGCCGCGGCATCGTGTGGATGGCACTGGCACTCCTGTTATGGGGGCTGGTCGCCGCCGTCGTCCTCCTGCGGGACGCCCCGCCGCTGCGCGGCGGCTCGCCGGTCGAGATCGGCGGTCTGGCGATCGCCGTCGCCGGTGCCGCCATGGCCGCGCACGGCCTGCGCCTGGCACGCCTGTCCCTGGCCGCCTCGCAGCCGGACCACAAGCGCCTGCTGTCCGACTTCCGGCACCGGGTCGGCCTGTCCCTCAGCAGCGTGCCCCAGAGCCACTTCGACGGCCCCGGCGACTTCGTCCCCATCGCCTACCGGGACGCCGCCGACCCGGGGACCGACAGGACGGAGCCGCTGACCGAGTACTTCGAGAACCTGCCCGCCGACCGCAACCGCCTGGTCATCCTAGGCGACCCCGGCTCCGGCAAGACCACGGCCGCCATCAGGCTGATGACGGACCTGCTCGACCGGTGGCAGGAGGGGCGGCCCGTCCCGGTGCGCGTGCCCCTGTCCGCGTGGAACACCGAGCGCGGCCTGACCGACTGGCTGGCGGACCACCTGGCCGAGCGCCGGCTCACCCCCTCGCGGGCCGTGGCGCACGAGCTGCTGCGGGCCCGGCTCGTCCTGCCGATCCTGGACGGGCTGGACGAGATGGACCCGCCCGGCACACGGCCGCGCGACTCCCGGGCGCTCGACGCGCTCAGGCGCCTGAACAGGGACTACGGCCTCCCCGGAGGCAGGGCACGGCTGGTGGTGGTCTGCCGGGCCGAGCAGTACGGCCGGCTCGGCCGGAGGGAGGGACTCGAGCACGCCGCGGTCGTCACGCTCCAGCCGCTCGACAGCCACCGGCAGCTCGAGTTCCTGAGCGCGAGCGGTCTGCGGGACGAGACGGGGCGGTGGCGGCGGGAGTGGCGCGATGTGGCCGGGGCGCTCACCTGGAGCGGCTCGGCGCGCGGCCTGGCCCGCGTACTGGACACCCCCTGGAAGATGGCGCTGCTCACCACCGTCTACAAGGAGCGCGACGAGGACCACCGCCTGGTCCGCTCCCCCGCCGGGCTGCTGTCGATGCCTCCCCACGAGGTGCCGGACCATCTGCTCGGTCTGTACGTGCGCGCGGCGGTCATGACCCGCAACGCGCGTCCCGGGCCGCGCCGCGATCCGGCGAAGGTCGAGCGGTGGCTCGCCCTGCTCGCCCGCCATCTGGACGACGGCGGCCGGGGAGAGGGGCGGGAGTCCCGCGCGGAGGGCGGGGCGGCCCCGAAGACGGACATCGTCCTGCACCGGCTGTGGCCACTGGGCAGGAGCACGGTCGCCGTCTTGGACCTGACGCTGTGGTCACTGCCCTTCGCCGTCTCCATCAATGTGGCCGAACGGCTCGGCTTCGTCATCCCCCCGGACAGTCTTCTCGCCGTCATCGTGCTGCTCTTCCTGTTCCTGGTGGGGCCGCAGGTGGTGATGCTGCGCAGCCTGCACCAGCCGGTGCCGCGCCGGCTGGACTGGCGGCGGGCGGCGGACTGGCGGTTGGCAGTCCTGGGGCTGTTCTACGCGGCCGGCCTGGGGCTGTACCTGCTGGACGGGCTGCGCGACCGGCCCGCCCTGTACACGGCGATAGCGGTCGGCTACCTGGCCCCGTTCCCGGTCTTCAACGCGGTGTGGCCGGTGGCCGACCATCCGCAGGCCGCGCTGACCGGGCCGCGCGACCCGCTGCGTGCGGAGCTGCGCTGCGCACTGGCGGCCGCGGTCGCCGTGTCGCTGTCCACAGGGGCGCTCTTCGCTCATCTGACGGAATCCTCCTCGGGCTTCCTGTACGGCGCCCTGTTCGCCTTCCTCCCGGTGCTGGGCCTCTCGGCGCGCGCCGGACGCCGCTATGCGGCGTTCAAGTGGGCCATGGCCGGCCGGCTGCCGGCGCGGCTCGGCGCGTTCCTCGACTGGTGCTGCGAGGCGGGGCTCATGCGAGTGGAGGGGCTGGCCTACCAGTTCCGCCACCGGGAGCTCCAGGACTGGCTGGCCCGCTCCGGGGCCGACTCCGGGGCGGCGCGCTGACCCTCCCCTCGGGCAGGACTCCCGGTGCCTCCCCGCCCCCGCCGACCCGCCTCGGCCCTGAGGCGCGGCGGGACCGGTGGCGCTACCGTGTGACGAGGGGGTCACGCTTCGAAAAGGGGGACGGGGAATGCTGGAGCAGGCTTTGGCGGCGCTGGCCGCCGCCGGGGGCACGGCGGTGGTGCAGGCCGCGGGCACGGAGGCGTGGACGGCGGTGCGGGACGCGGTGGCCCGCTGGTTCGGCCGGGGCGACGAGCGGCGCGAGCGCGCCGAGCTGGAGCGCCTGGACCGCACCGCCGCCGAGCTGGAGCCGGGCGGGCCGGAGCCGGGCGAGGGCCGGGACCAGGGCGGGGAGCCCGGCGCCGCCGGGGCCGGGGCGGTGCGCATCCGCCAGGAGGCGGCCTGGCAGGCCCGCTTCGAGAGCCTGCTGGAGAGCGTGGACGGCGACGAGCGCGCCCGCCTCGCCCGTGAGCTGCGCGCCCTGCTGGAGCGCCACTGCCCCACAGGCGTCCCGCCCGCCGGCCCCTCCGTCGGCCGGGACGGGATGGCCGTGGGCGGGGACGTCCACCTCCGCGCGGACGGCGGCGTCGCCGGCGGGGTGATCCACGGCGGTGCCCATGTCCACCCTCGGCCGCCCGGTCCGTCCCAGGGCTGAACGGACCGGGCGCGGACGGCACGCCTCTGTCCGCCGAGGCGTACGTCCAGGCCCCGGGCGGCATCGGCGCCGGGCACATCGACCGGGCCAGCCTCCACACCCACTACCACTCCGATCCCCGCCCCCGCCCCGGCGTCTCCTGGCCGCATCTGGTCGGGGTGCCGCCCAGGGAGGCGGACTGCTTCCAGGACCGCGCCGCCGTGCGCGAGCTGGAGCGCGCGCTGGACGGCGGCGGCACGGCGGTGCTGTGCCAGGTGCTGTCCGGCATGGGCGGGGTCGGCAAGACCCAGCTCGCCGCCCACCACGCCCGCCGGGTCCTGGCGGCGGGCGGCGTGGACCTGCTGGTGTGGGCCACCGCCGCGACGCGCGAGGCGGTCGTGGCCGCCTACGCCCAGGCCGCCGCCGGGATCCTGTACTCCGACCCGGATCTGCCCGAGACTGCGGCGCGGGAGTTCCTGGCCTGGCTGGAGCACCGGCCCGGCCCGGAGCAGCGCCGCTGGATGGTGGTGCTGGACGACGTGGCCGACCCGGCCGACCTGCGCGGCCTGTGGCCGCCGGCGAGCCCGCTGGGCCGCACCCTGGTCACCACCCGCCGCCGGGACGCGGCCCTGACCGGGCCGGGCCGCCGCCTGGTGCCGGTCGGACTGTTCAGACCGGTGGAGGCCAGGGCGTACCTGGCCGCGTCCCTGGCCGCCCGCGGGCGCCATGAGCCGGAGGACGAACTGGACTCCCTGGCAGGCGAGTTGGGGTACCTTCCGCTGGCCCTGTCCCAGGCCGCCGCCTATCTGATCGACTCCGGTCTGGACTGCGCCGCCTACCGCGCCCTGCTGGCCGACCGCGCCCGCGACCTGGCCGACGCCCTGCCCGACGCCGGGGCCCTGCCCGACGACCAGGCCGCCCCGCTGGACGCGGCCTGGTCGCTGTCGGCCGACCGCGCCGACCGGCTGCGCCCGTACGGCCTGGCCCGCCCCATGCTGCGCCTGGCCGCGATGCTCGACCCCAACGGCATCCCGGCCTCCGTCCTGACCTGCGGCCCCGCCCTGTCCCATCTCGCCGCCCACCTCGCCGACCGGGCCGCCGGCCACACCCCGGACCGGTTCGGCCCGCCCGGCCGGCCCGCCCCGCCCACCCGGACGGTCACCGCCGAGGAGGCCGTCGGCGCGCTGCGGGCCCTGCACCGCCTGAGCCTGATCGAGCACTCCCCCGGCACCCCCCACAGGGCGGTCCGCGTCCACCAGCTCATCCAGCGCATCGCCCGCGACTCCCTCGGCCCCGGGCGGCGCGACGCCCTGGCCCGCACCGCCGCCGACGCGCTGATGGCCGCCTGGCCGGAGGTGGAGCGCGACACCGCCCTCGCCCAGGCGCTGCGCGCCAACACCGACGCCCTGGCCCGGTACGCGGAAGAGGCCCTGTACCGGCCCGAGACCCATCCGCTGCTCTTCCGCTCCGGCCGCAGTCTGGGCAGTGCGGGCCAGGTCGCCGCCGCCCTGGCCCACTTCCAGCACCTGGCCGACTCCGTGGGCGCCCGGTTCGGCCCCGACCACCCCGACACCCTCAACGCCCGGCACCGGCTCGCCCACTGGCACGGCATGGCGGGAAAGATCGAGTACGCCCGGACCGCGCTCACCGGGGTCCTCGCCGACTATCTGAGGGTGCTGGGCCCGGACCATCCGGGCACCCTGGGCGTCCGGCACAACCTGGCCCGCTGGCGCGGCGCGGCCGGGGACACCACCGGCGCCAGGACGGCCTTCGCGGAACTGTTCACCGACCGCCTGCGCGTCATCGGCCCCGACCACCCCGACACCCTCGCCACCCGCCACGAGCTGGCCCACCTGCGGGGGAGGACGGGCGACCACGCCGGGGCCATCGCCACCTTCACCGATCTACTCGCCGACTGTCTGCGCCTCCTCGACCCGGACCACCCCCGCACCCTCGCCGCCCGGCACGAACTGGCCCGGTGGCGGGGCGCGTCGGGCGACATCGCGGGCGCCGGGGCGGCTTTCGCCGAGCTGCTCACCGACCGCCTGCGCATCATCGGCCCCGACCACCCCGACACCCTCGCCACCCGCCACGAGCTGGCCCACCTGCGGGGGAAGGCGGGCGACCGCGCCGGAGCCGTCGAGACCTTCACCGGGATCCTCACCGACTACCTGACGGTGCTGGGCCCGGACCACCCCGGCACCCTGGGCGTCCGGCACAACCTGGCCCGCTGGCGCGGCGCGGCCGGGGATCCGGCGGCGGCCGTGGCCGCGCTCACCGACCTCCTCGCCGACCGGCTCCAGATCCTCGGCCCCCAGCACCCCAGCATCGCCGCCACCCGCGCCGACCTCGCCTACTGGCGCGGCCGGGCGGAGACCGGCGGCCCCCACGTCCCCCGGCAGCCCCCCGCGCCCCGGACGGAGGCGCGCGACCAGGCCCCCCGGCGGCCGCCCGCCGAGCCCGGCGGAACGGGGTGATCCGCGCGACTCCCCCTCCCGGCAGGCGGCCGGGGACTACGATCTGCCAGGGATTTCGAAGCCGCATGTCCTCCTTTGGCCGGTTCCGCGGGGAACCGGCGCACGCGCCGTGCGCACGGACGGACGGCCGCGGCTTGCGGGACGGGCGCGACGGACGCGAGGGGCGCCCACGGGGGGCGACAGGCACGACGGGAGACGTGATCACGTGATCGACCGCAAGGCACTGCTGGCTGACCTGATCAAGCAGGTCAGGGCCGCCGAGGCGGATCTCGACCGGCAGGTGCGGGACGGCGAGGCCGTCCTTGGGCCGCTGCGCGCCGAGTACGGCAAGGAGAAGAAGGCCGACCCCGAGGGCACCCCCAAGTGGGCGGCCTGGGTGGAGGAGCGGGCGGCGGAGCTGCCCGGGGAGCGCGCGGAGCGGGTACGGGCGGCGCAGGCGGTCGCGGGCAGACTGCGGGACGAGTACGACCAGGCCTTCGGGATCGGCCGCACGGGCGCCACCTGGAGCCAGTGGCTGGGCGAGCGGGTCACGCAGGTCGCGGTGGCGTGGGTGCTGGGCACGGTGTTCGTGCGGTTCTGCGAGGACAACCGCCTCATCCCCGAGCCGTACGTCACGGGCCCGGACGCCGACCGGCGGGAGCTGGCCGAGGCCCGCTACGACCACTACGTGGAGACGGACACCGACCCCACCTACCGGGGCTGGCTGGAGAAGGCGTTCGCCGACATCGGCTCGGGCCAGGCCGGCCGCCTCCTGTTCGACAAGCGGCGCAACCCGCTCCACCAGATCCCGCTCTCCCACGACGGCGCCCGCGAACTGATCGAGTTCTGGCGCGAGCGCGACGAGACCGGCACCCTCGTCCACGACTTCACCGACCCGCTGAGCGAGGACGGCACGGAAGGGTGGGACACCCGCTTCCTGGGCGATCTCTACCAGGACCTCAGCGAGGCGGCGCGCAAGACGTACGCGCTGCTCCAGACGCCGGAGTTCGTGGAGGAGTTCATCCTCGACCGCACCATGAACCCGGTCGTGCGGGAGATGGGCGACCGCTTCGGCGAACTGAAGATGATCGACCCGACCTGCGGGTCCGGGCACTTCGTGCTCGGCGCGTTCCGCCGCATGGTCCGCCTGTGGGCCGAGCGGCGGCCGGGCACGGACGTCCACGAGCGGGTCCGGGCCGCGCTGGATTCCGTGCACGGCGTGGACATCAACCCCTTCGCGGTCGCCATCGCCCGCTTCCGCCTGCTGATCGCCGCCATGGCGGCGAGCGGTGTACGGACACTGGAGGAGGCGGCGAAGTACGAGTGGCCGATCCACCTGGCGGTGGGCGACTCCCTCATCAAGGAACGGCAGCTCGAACTCACGCTGATCGGCGAGAAGTCCGGCGACCCGCTTGCGGAGTTCTCCTACGCCACGGAGGACGTGCACGAACACCCGGGCATTCTGGAGCCGGGCCGCTACGACGTGGTGGTCGGCAACCCGCCCTACATCACGGTCAAGGACAAGAAGCTCAACGCGCTGTATCGGGAGCTGTACGCCTCCTGCGCAGGGAAGTACGCGCTGTCGGTGCCGTTCGCCGAGAGGTTCTTCCAGTTGGCCAAGACCGGGGATCCCGATGGGGGCGGCTACGGCATGGTCGGCCAGATCACCGCGAACTCCTTCATGAAGCGCGAGTTCGGCACCAAACTGATCGAGGAGTACTTCGCCCACAAGGTCGAACTGACCGAGGTCATCGACACCTCTGGCGCCTACATTCCCGGACACGGGACGCCAACCGTGATCCTGGTTGGTAAGCGCCGCGCAGGAAAGGGGCGTGTAGCGGCGATTCGCACGGTCCGAAGCGTGCAGGGAGAGCCTTCAGCACCGGAGAATGCTCAAAACGGGTTGGTCTGGCAGTCGATCGTCGAACAAATCGATAAGCCTGGATCAACGAGTCAGTGGGCATCAGTGGACGACCTGTCACGCGAGAAGTATTTCGGAAGGCAACCATGGGTGTTGGCTGACGGCGGCCAGGAGATGATCGACTCCCTGGATCGACATGCGGCGGGACATCTCAAGGAAATTTCTTCCGAAGCGGGCATCTCTTCAGTCACCGGCGAGGATGACCTGTACCTGCTCCCACCCAATGGAAGCGCAGCTCGCAATCGGGTTGAAAAAACTCGCCCCATGGTCACTGGTGATGTAATCCGGGACTTCCTTGCGGAGCCATCATTTGATGCGGCCTGGGTGTACTCAGAAGACTTCAAAGTTATCCCAATTTCGACCATCCCCGGAACGCAGCGCTATCTACAGCCTTACTGGTCAATCATCTCAAAGCGCCGCCGCTTCGGAACTCCGATGCTTCAGCGGGGATCTGCATGGCACGAGTGGCAAGAAGTTTATTCGAGTAAGCTACGGACACCTCTTACGATCACTTTTGCCTTCGTATCCACGCATAATCACTTCGTGCTGGATCGGGGCGGCAAAGTATTCAACCGAACCGCTCCGGTGATCAAGCTGCGAGAGGGTATGAGCGAGGAGGAACATCTGCGGCTGCTCGGGCTACTCAACAGCTCTACGGCTGGTTTTTGGCTCAAGCAGGTGAGTCATGACAAGGGAAGCCAAGGAGTAAACGAGGGCTTCAAGTCTCAGGATTGGGAGCGGTTCTTCGAGTTCACCGGGACTAAGCTTCAGGAGTTCCCGCTCCCCGCCGAATACCCCACCACCCTCGCCACCACCCTCGACGGCCTCGCCCAGCGGCTTGCCGCCACCAACCCCACGGCCGTGGCCGCCCAGGCGGTGCCCACCGCCGGTGTGCTGCGGGAAGCGCGGGCGCGGTGGGAGTCCGTCCGGGCGCGGATGATCGCATTGCAGGAGGAGCTGGACTGGCAGGTCTACACCCTCTACGGCCTGCACCCCGAGGACCTGCGGGTCTCCGAGGACCCCGACGACCCCAACATTCCCGAACTCGCGCTCGGTGAGCGAGCGTTCGAGATCGTGCTCGCCCGCAAGGTGGCCGCCGGAGAAGCATCGGGCGAGTGGTTCCGGCGGCACGGCTCCACCCCGATCACCGAGATTCCGGCTCACTGGCCGGCCGCCTACCGCGAGATCGTGCAGAAGCGGATCGACGTCATCGAGTCCAGCCGCGCGATCGGGATGATCGAGCGGCCGGAGTACAAGCGGCGGTGGGCCACCGAGGGCTGGGACGCCATGCAGGACAAGGCCCTGCGCTCGTGGCTGCTGGACCGGATGGAGGCCCGCGAGCTGTGGTTCGACGAGAGCGGCCAGCCCACCATCCTCACCCTGGCCCGCCTCACCGACGCCCTCTCCCAGGACGAGGACTTCACCGCCGTCGCCAAGCTCTACGCCCCCCGCAAGGAGCTGGCGACGGTGGTGGCGGAGCTGATCAGCGGCGAGCATGTGCCGTTCCTGGCCGCGCTGCGCTACAAGCCCTCCGGGCTGAAGAAGCGCGCCGACTGGGAGCACGTGTGGGACCTCCAGCGTCAGGAGGACGCCGCACCCGACGAGCCCGCCAAGCGCAAGATCCGCGACTCCATCCCCGTCCCGCCGAAGTACACCTCGGCCGACTTCCTGCGCCCCTCCTACTGGAAGGCGCGCGGCAAGCTGGACGTGCCCAAGGAGCGGTTCATCTCCTACGCCCAGACCAACGCCGCCACCCCCGAGCTGTACGGCTGGGCGGGCTGGGACCACCGCGAGCAGGCCCAGGCGCTGGCCACGTACTTCACCAACACCGCGCTGTCCACCGAGGAGATCACCCCGTTCCTCGCGGGCCTGCTGGAGCTCCAGCCGTGGCTGGAGCAGTGGCACGACGAGTTCGACATGCTCTACAGCGGCTCCCCGGCCGACTTCTTCGCCGGCTACCGCCAGCAGAAGCAGGGCGAGCACGGTCTGACCGACGACGACCTGCGCGCCTGGCGGCCCCCGGCCGCCACCCGAGGCCGCCGCGTCGCCAAGGCGTGACAGCAGCGCCGGTTCCTTCTTCCCCTCACGTGGTCAGGGGAAGGAGGAACCGGCGTCACAGGAGGCGCAGCCGCTCCATCGCCTTCCGGAGGTCACCGCACCAGCGCCGGTACGCGGGAACCTTCCACAGCCTCTCCAGCGCCACCGTCTGTCCCAGTCGGTCGAAGTCCCGCTCGGCATCGCGCCGCCCGCCAAGCGCCGTATTCAGCAGAACTTTCGGATCGGCGACCTTCTGCACGTCGTGCGGTACTTCCCATGCGGTGTCTCTCGCAGGCGAAGCCTCCCGGAGAGCGTCCGGGTCCGCCAGCATCCACGCCTCGGTCTCCCTCACAGGTACCAGGCCGACAATGCGTGAGGCATCATCGGGGAAGTGCTCGCGTACCGCCTCGACCTTGCCACGCTCATTGTGGTCATGGTGGACGATCACCAGATCGAAGTAGGTCAGTAGATCGGCGACTTCGCTTACGACTGCTTCCCTCGGTGCCACAGTGAAGCACTCGCCGGTGACCACTCCCGAGTAGTCGAAGCCGACCAGGGTCTCCTGCGCCAGTTCGGCGATCTGCCTGTCGATCAGCGGCACGAGGAACCACTGGTCGCTGGCCCCCTCCGTAATGAGGGAGAGGCTGAAATATCTACGCCCCACGCGCGAACCGTCCCACCGGGTCCAGGTACTTACGTACTTCCAGAGGTGTCACGAACGTCCCCCGCTCTCCGCTCTCGGCGACTTTCCTGGCCCGTGTCAGTTTCCGGGGCGGAAGTCCGTCACCGAATCGGGTCACCGTGTCCAGGAAGACGACCGACTCCCGGACTTCCTCCAGAGCGGCGGCGAGCGCGACGGGCGAGTGCGAGGTGACCAGGGTCTGGCGACCGTGTCCTGACGTGAGGGACGCGGGATCGCTGGTCCTCCCCCGCAACCTCGACAGCAACTGCGGGACCCTGCTGGGATGAAGACCGTTCTCCGGTTCCTCGAACATGAGGACGCCCTCATGAGCGGAGTCATGGGCGGCGGCGAGCAGTGCCAGCACTCGTAGGGTGCCTGCCGACGCCGTGATGGGAGTCATCCGGTGCTCATGCTTGTGCTGCAACCAGATGTCCCACTGCCCCCACTCGGCGTTGGCCTCCGCCGTGATGTCCGCGAGGTCGGGAAGCAGTGCCGCCGCATCGGCCTTGAAGTCGTACCAGTTCTCGGGATCCCGCGAGAGCCGTCCCAGGACGGCGCCCAGGTTCCTGCCGTCCTCGGCGAGAGGCGCGGTGTCGTATGTGGAGGAAGCGACGCGCATGGCCTTGGGAGACGGCTCGATGATCCGCCAGTTCCTGGTCGCCGCGGCAATCTCCTTGCCGTACCTGCTTTCCTGTACGGGGATTCCGGTGACGTGCGTCTCCCCGGTGCCAGGCCCCCACACTGCGGGAGGGAGCCCGAGAGAGCACACGTACTCGCGCATCTCGGCATCGGTGAGGTGATCGCGGACGTTGCCGACCTCGACCTCGACATGCAGCGGCTCGGGGGGATCCGCGTACAGGACCCGTGCGACGACTCTGAGGAAGCAGGGCCCCGATTGCCCGCCCACGATGACATCGGCTGCGATCCGCATGGTCCTGGCCGGATGGCCGTCCGGTCCTCGCCGGAAGAGTTCCTTGGGACCGCCTCGGCGGGCGTGGTCGACCAAGGTCTGCCCGGTGGGTTCTCGGATCAGCCGACCCAGCAGGTCCACTGCTTCGAGCAGGTTCGACTTCCCGGAGGCGTTGGCTCCCAGCAGCACCGCGAACGGTTGCAGGTCCAGGACGAAGCCTTCGAAGGACTTGTATCCATCGATCTCGATGCGAGTGATCACCCCGTCACCTCCTTCCAGGAGCTCTGCCTGTGCTCCACACCACACTATCCGGCCTGTCTCCACCAGTTGCCGGAGTCGGTGTACAGCCGGAGGGACCCAACGACCGGTGAACCCGCTGTCGCGCATCAGGCGTCAACCTGTTCGTCGGACCGGTCGTCGTTGCCGCTCCGGGGTTGGGCAGGGACTCCGGGCACGCCGTGGTCAGCCTGCCCGCTCCCGTCCGCCGGCTCCTCCGTGTCGGCCGTCGCGGCCTCCTCGCCGTCCTTGACGATCAGCGGTTCGGCGGCGTCCACGCGCATCGCCGGGCCGTCGTCCAGTTCCAGCACCATGGCGAGTCCGCCCAGCGGCGACCGCTCGCCCCTGACGCTGCGGATCGTCTTCCACAGCCCCCAGAGCTTGACCCGCTGCCCGGCTTGGACCGTCACCGCCGCGATCTCCCTCTCGACGGGCGCGGACACGAGATCCGGGGCCTTCAGTTCGGCCCACACCGTCTTCCCGATCCCGCACGCGCGCTTGCGCACCCCCCAGCGGTGGGCCAGCGACTCCACGAGCAGCAGGCCGCGTCCGCCGGTCTCGTCCTCGCCGGGGTCGCGCACCTTGGGCCACCCGTCCCCCGCGTCGCTCACCTCCAGCCGCAGCAGGCCGTCCGCCTGCGAGTGCGCGATCTTCACCCCCACCTGCCGGTCGTTCGGCACCCGTACGCGCACGGCATTGGTGACCAGCTCCGACAACACCAGCTCCGCCGTCTCCAGCACGTCCTGTCCGACCCGCCACTCCCCGAGCACCGCCCCCAGCAGTGCCCGCGCTCTGGGCACGCTGCTACGACGGCGAGACAGCCGGAAGGTGACGTGATGCGGTGCGGCCATGGCAGCTCCCAGAGAGCGATGACTGTCATTCAAGTCCCCGCAGTGAGCGGGACTTCGTGCTTGCGACAGCCAGAAGCGTGACGCGATCCGGATAATGGCGCAACGTTGAATGGATTATTGAGCTCTTGATTCACCCATTCGAGTAATCACCGGGCCAACACCCCCTGCGCTCTGGTAGGCAGTGCGTATGCCATCCGTCAAACCGTCCACCGTGCTGGGCCGCCAACTCGGCGACGATCTCCGCCGGTTCCGCGAGAACGCCGGGCTGTCCACCGCCGACGCGGCCGAAGTCCTCGACTGCACCAAGGGCAAGATCAGCCGCATCGAGAACGGGCACGTGCCCGTTCGCATGCCGGATCTGATCGCCCTGATGCAGGCGTACGGCGTGGAGGACCCGGAGGCGCAGGAGCGCCTCCAAGCTCTCGCCCGCAGGGCCAACCGCCGCCGCCGTGAAGGCTGGTGGCGGCAGTACGAATCCATGCTCGGTGACACGTACCGCGACCAGATCGAACTGGAAGCCATCTGCGAGAGCATCCGGACCTACCAGGTGCAGTTGGTTCCGGGTCTCCTCCAGACCGCCGAGTACAGCAGGGCCGTCACGGTCGCCTCACGCACCTGGCAGACGCCCGAGGAGATCGACAGGTTCGTGGAGGTTCGGCTCGCCAGACAGGAACGGCTCACTGGAGAGTCACCACTGGATTTCTGGGCCGTGCTCGCGGAAGGCGTCCTCCACCAGCAGGTTGGGGGACCTGCCGTGATGCGCGCGCAGTTGGAGCACCTGACCACCATGGCGAAGCGGCCCAACGTCACCCTCCAAGTGCTGCCGTTCTCGCGCGGTGCCCACTCGGGTATGTTCGGCCCGTACCTGCTGCTGAGCTTCCCCCAGGTGGCATCGCTCGACCTCGTACTGACGGAGACCCCGACCGGCAACATCTGGATGGAACGGGAGCCCGAAGTCGCCTCCTACCGTGCGCTGTTCGATGACGCACGTATGGCAGCGCTGCCTCCGACGGAATCGCTCGCACTGATCCAGCGCATCGCCAAGGAGTACACGCCATGAGCCATGAGGCCCGTACATCACTCGACGCGGTAGAAGCGATATGGCGCACGAGTAGCTACAGCGGCGGCCAGGGGGACTGCGTCGAAGTAGGCGACGACGTCCCCGGCATAGTCCCCGTCCGCGACAGCAAGCGCCCCACCGGCCCCGTCCTCGGCATCAGCCCGGCCGCCTGGGGCGCGTTCCTCGACCACCTGCGCTGAGCCGGCCGGTCCCGGCGGCCCCGCCCGGGAGGACCGGCGCGCTCGGCCCACCGTGAACGCTATGGCCTCCCTCGTCGTCCAGGGGTACAGACGTGTTCACACAGGTCAGGGCAGTGATTCGCCTGTCAGGCAAGTAAGGCAGGGCCGGGAAGCGTCACGCTCGTGACGCTTCCCGGCCCCCGTCCGAACTACCTGGATGACGGCCCCACCGGGGCCTTGGCTTGGACGTCGTCGTTACGTCCGAAGGGGCGGTGCACTACCGCTTCACGCCGTCCAGGTTCGCGCCGGTCAGGAACGCGCCGGTCAGGTCCGCGTCGTGCAGGTTCGCGTCGGTCAGGTTCGCGCCGATCAGGTTCGCGTCGCGCAGGTCCGCGCCGGTCAGGAACGCGTCGGTCAGGTTCGCGCCGATCAGGTTCGCGTCGCGCAGGTTCGCGCCGGTCAGGAACGCGCCGGTCAGGTCCGCGTCGTGCAGGTTCGCGTCGGTCAGGTTCGCGCCGATCAGGTTCGCGTCGCGCAGGTCCGCGCCGGTCAGGAACGCGTCGGCCAGGTCCGCGTCGGTCAGGTTCGCGCCGCGCAGGTCCGCGCCGCGCAGGTCCGCGCCGTCCAGGTTCGCGCCGATCAGGAACACGCCGAACAGGTTCGCATTGCGAAGGTCTATGCGGGCGGTGCCGTCGTGGTCCGGGTTCCGGCTGCCGAGTGCGGTGAGGGCTGCCTGGATGTCGCTGGGCAACTCTATGGGCCCGTCTGTGCCTTGTTTCGGTTTCTTGGCGTGGTTGCGGATGTAGGTGGACAGGACGTTGACGATGGAGGGCTGGTCGCGGGGGGAGTCCTCCATGATGCGTTGCAGGGCGTAGATGCCGCCCAGACGTACCTCCAGGGCGTCCTCGCCGATGTTGCCGACGGCGGCGTTGTAGCGGTCAGTGACCTGCCCTTCGCGGGTGAGGGCGTGCTCGTTGTCGACCTGCTGGATCGACAGCCAAGTGAAGACGATCACAGCGAGGGTGCCCAGGGCGGCCAGGGTGCCCGCGGCCTGCTGGACGCGCGTCCACCGGTCCGTCGGCGCGGCAACAACCGTTATGGCGGCGACCGGTTGCCGGGCAACAGGAGACACGGGCCCGGCGGTGCGGCGGCGTCTGCTCGGTGGGCGGGACCCGATCGGGGCGGGCGCGCGGCGGGGCGCGGTGCGGGTGCGGCGGCGGGCGACGCGCTGCAGACGGGCGGCGCGGCCGGAGCGGCGGGGCGGTGTGGCGGCCATGAATACATTGATACGGGCGGCAGGCAGCCGGTGCGCCCGGTATTGCGAAGCTGTAGCAGTGCGTGAGCGAACGGGGGTGGGGGTCGCCGCCCAGCCGTACCTGGCGGACCGCCCTCCCGCGAAAGCGCGTCCCGCTTTCCTCATGACGGCCGCTGTCAGAGGTCGCTGCGATGATCGCCGCACGCCAACGCGAGGAGATCACCGTGGGAACCTGGGACATCGGCCCCTTCGAGAACGACATGGCCGCGGACTTCGCCGGCACCCTGGACGGGGCGGCCCCGGACGAACGCGAGAGCCTCGTACGCGCGACGCTCGGCCGCGTCGCCCGGACCCGCGACTACCTCGACGGCTCGGAGGGTGAGGAGGCCGTCGCGGCCGCCGCGCTCGTCGCGGCGCAGTGCCCGGGCGGTGAGCCGGTCAGCACGGGCTACGGGCCCAAGGAGGCCCTTCCCGCTTTCTCCGGCGACCTTCGGCCGCTCGCCGTCGAAGCGCTCGACCGGGTGGTCGCCGCGGAGTCCGAGCTCGCCGAACTCTGGGACGAGACGAACAGTGGCCCGCAGTGGCGGGAGAGCATAGGCCGCCTCCGCGCCGTCCTCGCGCCCGAATCCGGTCCCCGGGAGGAAGCACCGCTGGACGCCTGACCGGTGCCCCGGTGCCAGGGATCGCGGAACGTGGGTCGGAACCACGCACGGCCCGGTCCCTTTCCCCGGCGGATGCGCCCCGCCCGCGCTCCGGACTGCGTTGCGCGGCTCGCCGGGGCTACGGGAGGAACGCCCGGCTCGCCGGAGTGCCACCCGCCCGGCGCCCGGCGGGTCCGGGCATCCGGCGCGTTTTCGCCACCCGTTCTACTCTCCTGTGGTCGTGCCGGTTTCCCGGCGGCGGTCCTCGACGATGGCCGTCCAGCGGGCCCGGACCCGCTCCCGGCCGTCCAGCCAGTGCGCCCGGGGCAGGCCGGGCGGGGGCTCCTCCCCCGTCATGAGGTGGGACAGCTCCGCCAGGTACGCGAACTCCTCGCCGCGTACGCACTCCCCCAGCCGGGCGCGCGCCTCGGCCAGCAGTTCGGGCGAGCCGAGGACCGCCGCGTGCAGGCATGCGGCGAACCGGGCGTAGGCGGCCGAGGACGTCAGTCCGGCCTCGCGTGCCTGCGCTGCGGTCTCCTCGGCCCGCTGCGGCAGGTCGGGGGCGACGCCCGCGTCCCGTACGAGTGCGGCGATGCGGGTCTGGATCTCCGCCCACCGGATCGACACCCCTTCCAGCATCTCCTCGGCGCGGGCGATCTGCTCGGCCGCGCGGGGGCGGTCCTGGAAGGCGGCGGCGAAGGCCAGGCACGCCTGGGAGAGCGCGGCCTCGCCCTGCTGGCCGAGCCGCAGCGCCTCGTCGCGTCCCGCCGCGTACGAGGAGCAGGCCAGGGCGGTGTTCCCCTGGGTCCACCACAGATCGCCCAGGACCCGGTCGCGGCGGCCCTCCGCTCCGAGGGTCTCGGCGGCCTCCCGCACCTGGGGGAAGCGGCCCACCCGGCGGGCCAGGTGTACCAGGCCGCGTGCGGCGGTGGGGGCGAGCCGCCCTCCGGAGTCGGCGACCTGCCTCATCCCCTCCAGGGAGCGGTCGAAGTTCCCCAGGTCCCGGTCGCACTCGGCGAGGAAGTACCTGGGCAGTTCGAGCAGCGGTCCGGGCAGCCGCCCGGAGTCCAGCACCGCGCGCAGCCGCTCGGCGGTCAGGCCCCGGTGCTGCCTCTGGCGCCGGGCGATGGCGGACAGTGCCATGGCCAGCGCCTCGGCCGCGCTCCCGATCGCATCCGGGTCCGCTGCTGCCTCCGGGGAGCCGGGGATCTCGACGGTTTCCCAGACGAAGTCGTCGACGTAGCGGAAGGCCGCGTCCGTCAGCCACCCCAGTTCCAGGCCGTGGTCGCGTGCCAGGCGCATGCCCTGCCGCAGCGCGGCCACCAGGCGTGTGCGGTCTCCCGTCGCCTCGCGGCCCAGGGCGTCGAAGGTGCGCTGTGCGGCCCGCCGCCAGTCGGCCGCGCTCCAGCGGTCCTCACTGGTGGAGTCGGCCTCCCGGACCGCTTCCCGGACCAGTTCGTGAATCCGGTGGGGCCAGGGCGCGCCCGGATCGTTGTCCACGAACGGGCGCTCGACCAGTTCCAGCGCGGGGGCGTCGTGGTCGAGTCCGGCGGCGGCCGAGGCCAGTTCCACGGAGAAGGAGTCCAGCAGGCTCACCGCGCGCAGTACGTGCCGCACGCCCGGGCTCAGGTCGCGGAAGGTCCGCGCGACCAGGGCTGGGAAGTCGAGGTTGAACTCGCTCGGCTGCGGCGGACGCCCGTACCGCCGGTACAGGTCCAAAAAGCGCATCACCGCGAGGTCTAAATACAGCGGCAGGCCGTGGGAGTTGGCGGTCACCAGACGCCGGGTCCGCTCGTCCATCAGCGGGCGGCCGTCGACGGTGAGCCGTTCGCACAGGTACGTCTCGCAGTCCTCCGCCGACAGGTACCCCACGGTGTGCTGGCGCGGCTCCCCGCTCGCTCCGCCCGCGAGCTGGGGCCAGAAGTGGGCTCCCGCCCAGTCGAGTTGGCCCTCGAGTTTCGGGTCGTCCCACTGGAGCCGGTTGCGGCCGGTGACGACGAACAGAGCGTTGGGCATCAGCCACACCACGCGCTGGACCAGTCGCTCCAGATCGCGATGGACGCGGTCGCCGACGTCCTCGAAGGTGTCCAGCAGGACCACCGGTGTCGCCCGGTGCTTGTCCGGCACCCTGCTCAGGTCCCACGCCAGCAGATGGGCGTAGTAGCTGAGCGCCTCCAGGTCCGCGTCGGCCTCCAGCAGGTCGGCCAGCCGCCTGCACTCGGCCAGCGACCGCACCTGATGCCGGCGTTCCCGCAGCGCCCGTACCAGTGAGCGCAGTCCCTGGCCGACCAGCGCGCCCGCCGTGCCGGGCAGCGCCACCGCCTGCGCCACGTCGGCCAGGGCCGACTGCATCTGCCCCGACATCGTCCGCGTGCCGGGGAAGCGGCTGAACCAGGTGCGGCGCCGCAGGTACTCCTCCAGCGGTTCGCCGGGGTGGTTGCGCTCCCAGTAACGCTGGAAGGCGATGTCGAACGTCGGCATGGGCTGTCCGAGTTCGGCGGCGGCCAGCCGGAGCGCCAGCATCAGCGACTCGAAGTCCCCGCCCGAGTCCCGGGACAGGTCCACCCGGACCGGCACCACCCGGCCCACCTCCGGATCGAGCGGAGACCAGTCGCCCCGGCCTCCCTCGCCGTCCGCCAGGTGCTCGGCGATGCCGCGCGACAGCGTGGACTTGCCGATGCCGCCCACCCCGTAGAAGACGAGGACGTTGCGGCGGGGGGACTCCAGGTCCTCCACGTCGAACCCGGGCTCCCGCACCCGCCGGGTGTGCCGTACCAGGCTCTCCGCCACCGTGTCCCACTCGTCCCGCCGGTCGGCGAAGAAGTCGACCGCTTTGACCTCATGGTCGTTGGACCGGAACAGCGCCCGCAGATCCGACCGAGACACTCGGACACCCCCGACTCGAATGGTTTCTGGTCACCCAAGCGCATCAGGGTGCTGACCGCCAGTCAAGCCGGGATCACTCTCCGGGCATGCCCGGCCGGGGACGCCGGTGGGGGCGGGGGTCAGCCCACCGGGGTCCTGGCGTGCACCTCTTCGAGGATTTCCGTCCTCAGGTCGAGCACGAAGCCGCGCACGGACTCCTTGTGGGGCACGAAGGGGCTGTCGTGCACCCGCGCCATGGAGGCCCGGACGCTGTCCGCGGCGTCGGTGAAGCTGCCGGGCTCCCAGTCGGGCCTGGCGCCGGTGTCCCGCTCCACCGCGCCGAGGAACTCCTCGTCGGTGAAGGTGGCCATGCCGCAGTCGGTGTGGTGGACCAGGAGGATCTCCCGGGTGCCCAGGAGGCGCTGGCTGACGGCCAGGGAGCGGATGACGTCCTGGGTGACGATGCCGCCGGCGTTGCGGAAGACGTGCGAGTCCCCCGGGCTCAGGCCGAGGAGCCCGTACACGTCCAGACGCGCGTCCATGCAGGTGACGACGGCCGTGCGGCGGGCGGGGGGCATCGGGAGCGGTTCCCGGGGGGACGCCGCGCGGGCGCGGTTGTGGGCGAGGTAGGCGTCGGTCGCGCTCTGCTGTGTGGTCAAGGTGGTCACCGTTTCGCGGGGTGGGGTGGCGGGGCGCTCGCCGAGGCGCCGGCGCGCAGCGCGGCGTTCTCGCTCTCGAGGTGCTCCAGGCGCCGCCGCAGCGGTTCCACGGCTCGCTCGACCTCCTCGGCGGTGTAGCGCGGGGTGATGTGCTGGGGGCAGTTCCAGTCGTACGCCTCCACCTCGACGGTGATCAGGCGTTCGGCCGGGCTGCGGACGCCCGCCGGGTACAGCCGGGCGAGGAGGTCGCCGGCCTCCGGCGGGTCCACGGCGCGGGCCCGGCCGTAGATCTTCAGCCGGGCCCGCGCCGGGTAGTCCACGAGGAACAGGGAGACCCGGTCGTCGTGGTCGAGGTTGCCGACGGTGATGTACTGGCGGTTTCCCCGGTAGTCGACGAAGGCGAGGGTGCCGGGGTCGAGGGCGTGGAGGAATCCCGGCGGGCCGCCCCGGTGCTGGACGTAGGGCCAGCCGGTCTCCCCGACGCTGGCCAGGTAGAAACTGTCGCGCTCGGCGATGAAGGCGATCTCGTCGGGGCCGAGCAGGTCCGCGTCCGCCGGGCCCTGCTCCATACGTGAGTAGGCCCTGCGGCTGCGGTGCGTCTCCTGGTGGCGGCGGACGTTCGGGGTGAAGGCGACCTGGGCGTAGCGGCTGGTCATCGCGGTCCTCGGTGCGGGGCGGCGGGAGGGGTGCGGCGGGTGCCGCCCCTCACCACCAGTAGGTGGGGTAGCGGGGGGCGGCGGGGCGCAGCCGGGAGGTGGCGACGCCGACGGCGACCAGGAGCGCGGACGCGGCGGCCAGCAGCGACAGGAAGACCAGCGGGTCCGGCGACTGGGCGACGACGATCACGGCGGTGGCGGCGGCGGGCGAGTGGGGCGTGCGGGCCAGCATCATCACGCCGAGCGCGAGACCGCCGGCGACCCCGGCCCCCCACGCGGAGCTTCCGGCCACCGCCAGGACGGCGAAACCGGTGAGCGCGGACAGCAGCTGCCCGCCGACGACGCTGCGCGGCTGGGCCAGGGGCAGGGCGGGGGCGCCGAAGACCAGGGCGGAGCTGGCCGCGAGCGGGGGGATCAGCCAGACCTGGTCCAGCCAGGCGCCGATGGCCACCAGCAGGACGAGGCCGACGACCGATCCGGCGGTGGCCACGGAGACGGTGAGCGCGGGCGGGCGGGCGGGTGCCCGGCTGGTCAGCCGGCCGGTGGCGGCGGCCGGGGCGGGGGCGGGAGCGGCAGGGGCCGGCGTCGGAGCCTGCGCCGGCGTCGGGGCCGGTGCGGTGCCGACGGACGGTTCTGCTGTCACGGAGACCTCCGGGTGATCTTCAGTTGGTAATGGTTGGACTCGCTGGTAACCCATTAGCTCGGGAGTATGGCATCATCGTCGGCCAGGCGACAACCCGGATCGGCGAGGGGGTGGCGAAGACGGAGAGCGGCGAGAAGCCCCGGCCCCCGCTGAGCGGGGAGCCCCTGGCGCTGGACCTGGTGAACACCACGTTCATCCAGGGCGGGCTGCGCGGCAGCCCGGTGGACGCGCTGACGGTCCCGGCCGAGCTGGACCTCTGGCTGGAGGAGCACGCGCGGGCGCTCCCCGCGGAGCCGGCCCGGCCCGCGGCGGGCCCGGCGACCGCCTCACATCTGGAGGAGTTCCGGCGGCTGCGCGAGGCGCTGCGGGAGCTGAGCCGCGCCTGTGTCGCGGAGGAGCCCTACGGCAGGCGGCCGGTCGCCGTGGTGAACCGGGCCGCGAGACTCGCCGTGAGCTGGCCCGAGATCGGGGACGGTGCGGCCGGCGGCGCGGCGGGCGGTACGGCGGACGGCCCGGTGGTGCGCTGGGCCGAGCCGGACCCCCTGATGGTCGTGCTGGGCACGGTGGCCGTCTCCGGCGTGGAGCTGCTGGCGGGCCCGGGACGGCACGACGTACGCGCCTGCGCGGCCCCGGGCTGCATCCTGTACTTCGTCAGGACCCACCGGCGCCGGGAGTGGTGCACCCCGGCCTGCGGCAACCGGGTGCGGGTGGCACGCCACCACAGGCAGCACCGGTCCTGAGCCCGGAACGGGCTCCGGCCGCGGCGCCGGAGGGGTTCCGGGGCCGCGGCCGGGCGGGCCACATCAGCAGGTCGCGGATTACTTCAGGGCGTTGGCGTAGACGTAGTCGGCCACCTGGTAGCCCTGCGCCAGCGCGGCGTCGTTGTCCATGCGGAAGTGGACGCCAGCGTACAGGCGGCTGTCGGCCTTCTCCTGCGCGGCCTGGCTCAGGCTGGTGAAGCTGCGGGTGACGCCGACGGCCTGCGGGTCGTCGGTGGTGCCGGTGAAGGAGACCTGATCGGTGCCGAAGTAGTCCTGGAGGATGCCCGCCCAGGCCGCCGCGATGCCCGAGTGGCCCGAGGAGTAGGTCGGGAAGGACGGCGAGAAGTGCGTGCCGGACGCGGTGGAGGACAGCGGCTTCCAGTTCGGGTCGGCGACGGTCAGGTCGTTGCCGTCGGTGTCGGCGAGCTTGATCGCCGTCTCCGGACGCCACAGGCCCGTGTGGTACTTCGACTCCCACACCGAGATCGCCGCGTCCGCCAGGCTCATCGACAGCAGGGCGAACAGCCGGGAGGTCTGGTACGAGGTGTCGTGGGGCCGCAGGGTCTGCTGGACGATGATGGCGTGCTCGTACTGCTGGCCCACCGGCTTGTAGGTGCCGTCGGCGTCGTTGGCCCAGAAGCGGGCGATCTCGGTCTGGTCGGCGGTGCGCTCGGTGGACTGGGCGCCGCCCAGCCTCCGCACCTCGTCGACCTGGGCCGCGTAGCCCTCGCTGGCCAGCAGCTCATCGCGGTCGTCGAAGCCCAGCGGCTCCTGCGGGCGGAACTGCGAACCGCTCTGGAGCACCCAGGGCTTGACCTTGCCCCAGTTGGCGCCGGCGGGGCCCGCCCCCGCGGTGGTGGGACGCCAGTAGCCGGGCTCGTTGATCACGTTGTACGGCGTGGCGTCGTCCGCGCCGTCGTCGGAGCGCTCGATGACGATGTTCGTGCCGACCCGGACGCCCAGCAGCTTGCCGAACGACTTGTCGTACCGGTTGCCGTCGTCGGGCAGGGCGAGGGCGGTGGCCAGCTCGTCCCTGAAGTCGAGCTGCGGGTAGGCGCCGCTGAGCGCGTGGTAGGCGGCGTAGTCGAGGGCGGTGTTGAGGGAGCCGTGTCTGCCCCGGGCCTGGGTCATGTCGGTCAGATAGGGCTTGCCCTGCCCGGATATGGAGTTGGCGGCGTCGTACATGGCGGTGTTGAGCATGGCACCGCCCCGGGTGAGCGGGCCGGGGTGGCCGCCGACCTCGCGGAAGGCGTCCAGCAGAACCCGGTTCCAGTAGATGACGCGGTCGGTCGGCTGCGCGGGGGTCTCGGCGACCGCCGTGGCGGGCGAGACGGAGACCAGGGCGCCGACCGCGAGGGCGGTGGCGGCGGCCTTGACCAGGACGCTGCGGCGCGTCGGAGCGATTCCGGACATGCGGATGGTCCTCTCGTGACTGGGTAAGGGCCCGCTCCGGCGGGCCGGCCCGGAGGTGCGGACACCTCGCGGGCCGGCCCCTGGCAGGGCCTCGCCGAGGACGCTAACGGCGCGGGGGGCGGTCTCCGGGGCACGTAGCCGATGCCTGCGATCGGCCACTCCGATGAGGGTCGCGAAGGTGTCCGCGACCTTCGGCCGATGTTGTGGGCTAATGAATTTTTACCTCTTCATTGCGGTGCTTCCGCCGCGCCCGAACCGGCATTCCGTCACCGTCAGTTACCGGAACAGCGCCTCGCCTGGTGCCGGGCGACCCGCGCGCGGTTGCCGCAACCGCTCGAACACCACGCACGGCGGGGGTGGTGGCGGTAGAAGAAGAGCACGCACCCCGGGGCCCGGCAGCTGCGCAGCAGAGCGCCCTGCTCCCCGGAGAGGAGGAGCACCGAACTCCGGGCGATCAGCGACAGCGCGTGGGTGACGGCGTCCGCGGTGCACAGGGAGTCCGCACCGGGCGTGTGGGCGCTGCGCCAGACCAGGACGGGCCATGACTGGCTCATGCCGGAAGCGCGGTTGACGTGCGCGATGTCCCACGGATCGGGCGCCTTCCGGTCCACCCGCGCCGCGATCAGGCGCCGGACGGCGTCGCGCAGGACGCGCGCGTGGGCGAGCTGCTGATCACTGGCCCGGAACGTCTCCTCGCGCGGGCGTTCGGAGTCGGGGAGCAGGCCCCGGTGGCGCCGCAGCCACGCCTCCAGGTCGGCGGGCGACCCGAGGCCCTCGACGAGGCATCCCCTGGCCGCGGAGAGCGTGTTGGCGAACTCGACGGGCAGTGGCTCGGCCTGCGCCCTCCGACTACTGTTCGTGACAAGCGCTTTTGCCACTGTCATCTCCTAATGGTCTAATCGCGATGCTAGCGTTTCACGTGCTGCGCAGGCACAGACCAACATCGATCACGGGTTCGCTTCACGGGGGTGGGGGGCATCGAGCCGGGGACAGGCACGGTCGGCACGGCGGCGGCGGGCGGCCGCCGGGGCACAGGGGCAGCCGGGACGGTCTGCCGCCGCGCCGACCGGGACCGGGGGCCCGGACCGGTGGTCCACCTGCGACCGCGCGGGCCGTCAGAGCACCGCCTGGGGGATTTCGCATGGATTTTTCCGTATACCAGCTAAGAACTTTCTGGGAAGTGGCCAGAACCGGCAGCCTCACGAAAAGCGCCAGGAATCTCGGTTATTCCCAGTCAAGTGTGACAGCCCATGTGAGGTCCCTGGAGAACAGGGTCGGGTCACCGCTCTTCCACCGTCTACCGCACGGTGTTCGCCTCACAGCAGCCGGCGAGACGTTCCGCGTATACGTCGGGCGCATATTAAGCGTCATGGACGAGATGTCCGTCGCGCTCAAGAACAAGGGGGAGCCGTCCGGACGGGTCGTGGTCGGGGCGACCGCCCCCCTCATGGAGTACGAACTGCAGGAGATCGTCAGGCAGAGCCGCTACCGCTACCCCCGGATCATCCTCTCCCTGAAGGTGATGAGCACCGGGGACATGGAGGCCGCCGTGGCCTCCGGGAGCGTGGACGTGGGGCTGACCCTCACCCGTGACACCGGGGAGCGGAAGGCGGGGGCGGCGGGCGGCATACTGCGCGAGGCGCTCTTCCCCGTCCCCTTCGTCCCCGTCGGTCCGGCCGAATCCCCCGCGAGCGGCCCCTACCCGATGGACCGGGTCCTGGTCGTGGACCCCGACTGCCCCTCCCAGCACATCCTTCCGCAGCACCTGGCGGCGGTGCTGGGAGAGGCCCCGACCCTCATGGAGACCGGTTCCACCCGCGGCGCCCTCGGCCTGGCGGGCGGCGGACTGGGGGTCGCCATGGTCCCGCAGGCGGCGATCGGCTGCGGTCCGGTACCGGGCGGGCCGGTGCCCGTCGACTCGCTGCCCAGCGCCGTGATGCGCGTACAGGCCCTGATGCCGGGCGGCGGCTGGCTCTCCCCCGCCGTCTCGGCCTTCCTCAGCCTGGCCCGCCGGACGGCCGGGGGGCTGTCGGCCTGCACGTCCGGCCCGGCCGCCGGGCCGGTACTGGTCTGATCCGCCCGGCCGGCCCCCGCCGGCCGCGGTACTCCCCGCCGCCCGGCCCCTAAGGGGCCGGGCGGCGCCGCGTTCCGCGCCACCGCTGGAGGCACGGGGGCGCGGGAGGCACGGGGGCGCGGGAAGCGCCCCTCCCGCGGCACACCCTCCGGAGAATGCGCGAAAAGGGGTATCGGAAACATCGATACCGGCGATCGGCAGCTCTCCCGATAGCGCCGCACAGCGAAGATAGCCTCGTGTTCGAAGGTTTTCTCCAGGCATAGACGCCCATCGCAGGAGATACCCGGGAAGTCTCACGACCCGCATACGAACAAGAGGAAAAGATGTCCGACGTCGAATTCATTCCCAATGTCTTCCGCAGCGGTTTCGATCTCACCGACCTCTCCTGGGTCCCCTGGAAGGAGCCCGGCCGGGTCGGGGTCGAGCACCATGTCCTGTGGGCTCCCGACGAGGAGAAGGGCGAGGACTCCGTCGGTCTGATCCTGCGTTTCCCGCCCGGTGCCCACGGCGACTTCCACGAGCACCTGGGGTACGAGCTGATGCTCGTCCTCGACGGCGTCCTCGACCACAGCGACGGCCCCTCGTACACCAAGGGCGACCTGATCGTCGAGGCCCCGGGCACCCGGCACCAGATGTCCAGCCGGGAGGGCTGCACCGTGCTGGCCATCCGCACGCGGCCCGCCGCGGCGCGCACCCCGGACCGGCCCATCCGGCCCGTCTCCGACCAGGCCGCCGACAAGGCCGCCGCACAGGCCTGACCCCCGCGGCCCCGGGGCCGGCCGCCCCCCGTCCGGGGCCCGGCCCCGGGCAGGGCCGCGCCCACCGCACCCCCGGCGCACCGCACACCCACCACTCCATGGCACGTCACGCCTTGTCACTTCACGTCTCGTCACGGGAGATACGCACATCATGTCCGCTGCCGCCCCCACGGTGATCACCCCGGAGCCGCTTCCGGGCACCGCCGGCCCCCGCCGGGTGCTGGTCTCCAGCGTCTCCTCCGACTCCCACACCTGGAATCTGGTCTTCCTCCAGCTCCTGATCGAGGAGTACGGCCACTCCGTCACCAACATCGGCGCCTGCGTCCCGGACGACCTCCTGATCGCCGAGTGCCGGCGCCACCGCCCCGACATGGTGGTCATCAGCAGCGTCAACGGGCACGGGCACCTCGACGGCCGCCGCCTCATCGCCCGGCTGCGCGCCGAACCCGACCTGGCCGACCTGCCCGTGGTCATCGGGGGCAAGCTCGGCACCCGCGGGGCCGAGGGCGGCAGCCACGTCGGGGCACTGGTCGAGGCGGGGTTCGACGCGGTCTTCGAGGACTCCGTGAGCATCGGCGAGTTCCGCCGCTACCTCGCCGCGCCCGGTGCCGACACCCTGCGCGGGTCCGCCCCCGCGGCCCTGGCACGGTGAGCGCGGCCGTCGGGCTCACCGGCCCCACCGGTTCGTTCGCCGCCGCCGTGGCCGCGGCTCACTCGGCCGGTGAGCTGGTGGTCCAGCCCCGCATGGGATTCCCCACCGTGGAGCAGATGGGCGCCGGCCTCAGAGCCGTCCGCGGCGCCCACGCCCGCACGGTGGGCACCATCACCCTGGACAGCTACACCCGGGTCGGCGACCACGCCTCCGCCGCGCGGGCCCTGGAGCGGGGCGAGGACCTCAACGGCTTCCCCATCGTCGCCCACGGGGGCCGGACGACCCGCGAGATGATCGCGGCGGCGGGCGCCGGGGACTTCGCGATCCAGGTGCGCCACGGCTCCCCGCTGCCCCTGGGCATCGTCCAGGCCCTGATCGACGCCGGCCTCGACGCCACGGAGGGCGGGCCGGTCTCCTACTGCCTGCCCTACAGCCGCACCCCGCTGGCCGAGGCCGTCGAGGCCTGGGCCCGCAGCTGCGAGGTCCTGGCCGAGCGGGTGCCCGGCGCACACCTGGAGAGCTTCGGCGGCTGCATGCTCGGGCAGCTGTGCCCGCCGAGCCTGCTGGTGGCCCTGTCCGTCCTGGAGGGGATCTTCTTCCGCCGGCACGGGCTGCGCAGCGTCTCGCTCAGCTACGCCCAGCAGACCAGCTTCCCCCAGGACGTGGCGGCGCTGGCCGCGCTGCGCCGGCTGGCCGGGGAGTACCTGGGGGACACCGACTGGCACGTGGTGCTCTACACCTACATGGGCGTCTTCCCCCGCACCGTCCCCGGGGCCCTGGCGCTGCTGCGCGAGAGCGCGCGCCTGGCCGCGCTCACCGGCACCGAGCGGCTGATCGTCAAGACGCCGGCCGAGGCGCACCGCATCCCCACCGTCGAGGACAACGTCCACGCCCTGGAGACGGCGGCCGAGGCGGCCCGCACCGCGGCCGCCACCCCGGCCGACCGGCCCGAGGAGGGCGAGGCGGAACAACTCCTGGGCGAGGCAAGGGACATGGTGGAGGCCGTCCTGGAGCTCCACTCCGACATCGACCGCGCGCTCCCGGCGGCGTTCGCCCGGGGGTACCTCGACGTCCCCTACTGCCTGCACGCCGACAACGCGCAGCTCACCCGCAGCCACATCGACCGGCGCGGGCGGCTGCGGTGGTCGTCGGCCGGCCGCATGCCCGTCCGGGACGTGCCCGGCGGCACGGCGGCGTCGGTCGGCGCCGAGGAACTGCTCGGAATGCTCTCGCACGTGCAGAACACCTTCGACCGCGCGGCGCTGGACCCCTCGGCGTCGCGCGGTCCCCTGCCGGCCGCGGGCCGGACCCGACAGGAAGCGAAGTGAGGACAGTGACCAGACTCTCCAACGACGATCCGCAACCGCTCACCGTCGCGGTGATCGGCACCGGCCCGCGCGGACTGTCCGTGCTGGAGCGGCTCGCCGTCCGGCTGCGGGAGGAGCCCGCACCGCGCCGCAGGCTGCGCGTCTACGCCGTCGACGCGGTCGAGGTCGGCGCCGGCCGCGTGTGGCGCACCGACCAGCAGGACTGGTTCACCATGAACACGGTCGTCGGCCAGGTGACCATGTACTCCGGGGAACCCGACGGCGGTCCCGCCCGGCCCGGCGCGGGCCCCAGCCTGGGCCAGTGGATAGCCGAGCGCGCCCGCACCCACGGCGAGGAGCCCCTCGGGCCGAACGACTACGCCTCCCGGCTGCGCTACGGGCAGTACCTGCGCTCGGTCTACGACACGATCGCCGGGCACCTGCCCGGGGAGGCCGAGCTGATCCCGGTGCACGACCGGGTCCTGAGGGTGCGTCCGCGCCCCGGAGGGGGATACGACCTGGAGCGCGAGAGCGACCCCGTGCCGCTCGGGGTCGACCGGCTCGTCCTGGCCACCGGCCACCCCCGCAACGAGCCCGACGACTTCGAGCGGGAGATGCTCGGCTTCGCCGCCGGCCGCCCCGGCGTCCACTACCTGTGCGGCGACTCCGCCGCCGACCTCGACCTGGACCCCGCCACCATCCCGCCCGGCACGACCGTCGGCGTCCTGGGCATGGGGCTGTCCTTCTACGACGTGATGGTCGCCCTCACCCTCGGCCGCGGCGGCACCTTCACCACCCTGCCCGACGGCTCCATGCGCTACGAGCCCAGCGGACGCGAGCCGCACATCGTCGCCGGCTCCCGCAGCGGACTGCCGATCCCGGCGCGCGGCAGGAACCAGAAGGAACCCCACTACAGCCACCGCGCCCTCTTCCTCACCCCCCACGCCGTCGAACAGGCCCGCAAGCGGCGCCTGGCGGAGACCGGCAGCCCCCGCCTGGACTTCGACGAGGACGTGCTGCCCCTGCTGCTGCGGGAACTCGACCACGTCTACTGGACGGCCCACGTCACCGCCCGCGACGGGAAGGAGGCGGGCGAGAGGTTCGCCGAGCGCCACGCCTCCGTGCTGCTGAACGGCGGCGACCCGGCCGGGCTGCTGCGCGAGGCGGGGCTCGGCGAGACCCCCGCCCTGGACCTGCGGAGACTGGCCCGCCCCTTCGGCGACCGGGACTTCCCCGACCCGCAGACCTTCCGCGCCGAACTCCTCGACGTCATGCGGTGGGACCTGTCCGAGGCCGACCTGGGCAACGGCGAGGGCCCGCTCAAGGCCGCCCTGGACGTCCTGCGCGACATCCGCAACGTGGTCCGGGAGGCGGTCGACTACGGCGGGCTGCGCCCCTCCTCCCACCAGGAGGCGTTCCTGCGCCGCTTCCTGCCGGTCAACGCCCTGCTGTCGGCCGGCCCTCCCCGCTACCGGGTCCGGCAGCTGGTGGCGCTCATCGAAGCCGGCGTCGTCGAGGTCGCCGGCCCGGCCACCACCTACACCGCCGACGAGGAGGCCGGAGGCTTCCGCGTCGCCTCCCCGCGGGTGCCCGGCTCCGCCCGGACCGCGCAGGTGCTGATCGACGCCCGCATCCCCGTTCCGCACCTGCGCCGCGACACCTCCCCGCTGATCCGGGGGCTGCTGGCCGACGGACTGGTCTCGGAGTACGTGGTCGAGGACTCCGTCCACGGGGAGCGGTTCGAGTCCGGCGGGCTCGCCGTCACCCGCGCCCCGTTCCACGTCGTGGACGCCGGCGGACGGGTGCGCACCGACCTGTACGCGCTGGGCATCCCCACCGAGCACACCCGCTGGTTCACCCAGGTCGGCAGCAGCCGCCCGGGGATGCGCACCCTGTTCTACCGGGACGCCGACGCCATCGCCGCGGACCTGCTCGCCGCCGGCCGGCCGCAGGAGGAGCCGGCGGACCGGCCGCAGGAGGGGTCCACCGGACGGGCGCTCGTCGGAGCCGCCCCGGGCACACCGGCCGAAGGGGTGCGGCCATGACGTTCGGCGCCCCGGGGCTGCTGTTCAAGCAGGCCCGCGACACCCTTCTGCGGCACCGGGAGGACCTGGAGGCCGCCCGCCGGGAGTTCACCTGGCCCCGGCCGGAGACCTTCAACTGGGCACTGGACTGGTTCGACCCGATGGCGCGGGGCAACGACCGCCCCGCCCTGCGGGTGATCGGCGAGGGGGAGGACGCCGAGCTGTCCTTCGCGCAGCTCTCCCGGCGCTCGGACCAGGTCGCCAACTGGCTGCGCGGGCAGGGCGTGCGCCGCGGCGATCCGGTGCTGGTGGTGCTGGACAACCGGCCCGCCCTGTGGGAGACGGTGCTGGCCTCGATCAAGCTCGGCGCGGTGGTGGTCCCCACCTACGTCACGGCCTCCCCGGCCGAACTCGCCGACCGTCTCACCCGCGCCGGGGTCCGGCACGTCGTGGCGGAGGCCGCTCTGGCCTCCCGGTTCGAGGGCCTGCCCGGGCGGTGGAGCAGGATCGCGGTGGGCGGCGAGCCCGCGGGCTGGACCGGCTACCGGCACTCCCGCTCCGCGGCGGAGGACTTCCGGCCGGACGCCGCCACCGCCGCCGGCGACCCGCTGTTCTGCTACTTCACCTCTGGCACGACATCACTGCCGAAGATGGTCCTCCACACCCACCTGAGCTATCCCGTGGGCCATCTGTCGGGCATGTACTGGAACGGCCTGCGGCCCGGCGACGTCCACCTCAACATCTCGGCACCGGGCTGGGCCAAGCACGCCTGGAGCTCCTTCTTCGTCCCCTGGAACGCCGAGGCCCAGGTCGTCGCCCTGGCGGCCGGGCACAGCGGTCCCGAGCGCGTCCTGGAGGTGCTGCGCGGCCGGGGGGTGACCTCGTTCTGCGCGCCGCCCAGCGTGTGGCGTGCGCTGGTGCGGCACGGCGTCGGGCAGCGCCCGCCCGCGCTGCGCGAGGCCACCAGCGCGGGGGAGCCGCTGGACCCGGAGGTCTTCCGCACGGTGCGGGACGCCTGGGGGATCGGCATCCGCGACGGCTACGGCCAGACCGAGACCACCGGGCAGCTGGGCACCCCGCCCGGGCGCACACCGGTGCCGGGCCGTATGGGCTGGCCGATGCCCGGCTACCGGGCCGTCGTCGTCCACCCCGAGACGGGCGACCGGCTGCCTCCGGGGGAGGCCGGCGAGCTCTGCGTGGACCTGGCGGACCGGCCCGTCGGCGTGATGGCGGGGTACGCGGGCGACGACCGGCGTACGGCGGCCGCCTTCGCCGGCGGCCTGTACCACACCGGCGATCTGGTGGTGGAGGCGCAGGACGGGAGCTTCGGCTACGTCGGGCGGGCCGACGACATGTTCAAGTCCTTCGACCACCGCATCTCCCCGCTGGAGCTGGAACGCGTGCTGCTGGCCCACCCCGCGGTCGCCGACGCGGCCGTCGTGCCCCATCCCCACCCGATCGGGCAGTGGGTGGCCAAGGCGTTCGTGGTCCCCGCGGTCCTCCGCGGCGGTGACCGGTCCGTGGCGGAGGCCGTCTTCGAGCACCTCGACAGGGAACTGCCCCCGCAGAAGCAGGTGCACCTGATCACCTTCACCGACCGGCTGCCGCGCACCGCCTCGGGGAAGGTCCGCCGGGCCGAACTGCGCGAGCGCACCGGGACCGCCGACTTCCGGCGGGAGCGTCCCGGCGCGGTGGCCGCGGCGGGGTGAGCCGGGACGCCGTCCGGGGCGCGCCGGGGCACGGCGTGTGCCGGACGGCGCCCGGCGCCCCCTGGCACTCCCCCGGTGCGGCGCCCCGGCACCTTTTCAGGACGCCCCGGCACAACGCCTTGTCACGATGCCTTGTCACGACGGAGAGAGCATGGACACTTCCACGCAGGCCGGCACCGCCGCCCTCATCGCACGCGTCGCCGCCGCACAGGAGGGGCTGCGGGCCACGGTGGCCTCCCTCGGCGACGCGGGCCTGGCCGCGGCCTCGGCACTGCCCGGCTGGACCCGCGGGCACGTCTGCGCCCATGTGGCCCGCAACGCCGACGGGCTGCGCAACCTCCTGACCTGGGCGCAGACCGGCGTACCCCGTCCGATGTACGCCGACGGCGCCCGTGAGGCCGACATCGAGCGGGACGCGCCCCGCCCGGCCGCCGTGCACCTGGCGGACCTGGCCCGCTCGGGGGACGGGTTCGTCGAGCACGCCCGGCGGCTGGACGGCGACGCGTGGGCGGCCGAGGTCGTCCTGCGCAACGGCGACCGGCTGCCGGCCCGCCTGCTGCCGGGCCACCGGCTGCGCGAGGTGCTGATCCACCATGTGGACCTGGCGGCCGGGTACTCCCCGGCCGACTGGCCGGAGGAGGACGCGCGGTTCCTGCTGGACTCCCTGGCCTCCGCCTGGTCCGGCCGCGGCGACTGCCCGCCCTTGGAGCTGCGTGCCCAGGACACCGGGCAGCGGCTCGCCGCGGGGGCCGGTTCCGGCTCGCCGGTACGGGTGACCGGTCCCGCCCACGCACTCGCGGCCTGGCTCGCGGGCCGCGGCCGCGGGGAGGGGCTGCGGTACTCGTGCGGCGAACCTCCCGCGCTGCCCGCCTGGATGTGACCGGCTTGGAAGCCGCCGCGGCCCGCACCGGGCGTTCCCGGTGCGGGCCGCGGCCTCGTGTCCGGGCCCGCTAACGGTCCTCGCGGCGGTGGGTGCGCGCGTAGTGGCGTGAGGCCTTGGCACGGTTGCCGCAGCCGGCCATGGAGCACCAGCGGCGGGTGCCGTTCCTGGAGACGTCGTAGAAGTGCAGGACGCACTCGTCGTTGGCGCACGCCCGGATGCGGTCGGGGGCGGTGCCCACCAGGCGCAGGTAGTCGTCGGCGGCCAGCCAGGCCGCCAGCCAGGCCGGATCGTCGGTCTCGGCCCGTTCGGCCGGGCCTTCGGGGCCGAGGCTGCGCAGGACGCGCCCGCGCGCCAGGACGGCGTTGAGCGCTTCCCGGGCCCGTGCGTCGCCGGGGTCGGTGACGACGGCCTGAAGCGCCTCGCGGGCGGCGAGGGTGGCGGCCAGGGCGGCCGGGGTGGCGCCGGTCCTCTCCAGCAGGCCGTGGCCGGCCAGCCACACGCCGAGTCCGCCGGGGTCCTCCAGCAGATCGTGCCGGGTCCCGTTGTCGACCCACCGGGTGTTGAGCAGATCCAGGCTGAGCGGTTCGCCCAGGAGTGGCCTGGGGTCGTCGCCGGCCGTCCCGGGCGCAGGGACCGTGTCTTCCGCGCCGACACCCATACGAACTCCTTCCGTCGGCTGTTCGCCATCCCAGCCTAACCGGCTATCGCCTCGTAGGGAGTTGCAGCCTCCAGACCTAACCACTAAAGTTCAGATCAACGGTTAGTCCGGGATGGCCCCGGACGCCGCGTTGGAGGTATCCGTCATGTCCGCAACCGCTGCCCCCGCCGCCCTGCAGACCGGGCACATCGGTCTGAACGTCACCGACCTGGACCGTTCGCTGGACTTCTACCGGAAGGTCTTCGGGTTCGAGGTCCAGGGAGAGGGCCGCGAGTCCGGCCGCGCCTTCGCCTTCCTCGGCCGCGAGGGCCGCCTGATGGTGACCCTGTGGCAGCAGAGCGAGGGCTCCTTCGCCCCCGGCGTGCCCGGCCTGCACCACCTGTCCTTCCAGGTGGAGACGGTCGAGGAGGTGCGCTCGGCCGAGGAGGTCCTGCGCAGCCTGGGCGCCGAGTTCAAGTACGACGGCGTCGTCCCCCACGGCGAGGGCGCCGCCTCCGGCGGAATCTTCTTCACCGACCCCGACGGCATCCGCCTGGAGATCTACGCCCCGACCGGCGCCGACTCCGCCGCCGCTCCCGTCGCCTCCGCCCCCACCTGCGGCTTCTTCTGAGCCGCCACCACACGGCCGGGTGGCCGCCGTCCCCTTCTTCTCCCCGGCCGGCGGCGGCCGCCCGGCCACCCCTCCCCTCCCCTCCCCGTCCCACCGCACGTCCCGAGGAGTGACCACAGTGACCGGCCCCTACCACCACGGCGAGCGCGAGGTCCAGCGGCGCGCCGGACTCCAGGAGGAGGCCGAGGTCTCCGGGCGCGCGATCCGCGGCGACATGCCGCCCGTCGCGGCCTCCTTCCTCACCGAGCAGCGCCTGCTGGTCGCCGGGGCCGCCGACGACGACGGGGACGTCTGGGCCACCGTGCTCACCGGCCCCGCGGGGTTCCTGCGCTCCCAGGACGGGCACAGCCTGTCCATCGCGGCCCGCCCGGCCCCGGCCGACCCCCTGGCGACCGTCCTGGAACGCCCGGTCCACCTGGGGATGCTCGCCATCGAGGCCGCCACCCGGCGGCGGATGCGGATGAACGGCACGGCGCGCCCGGAGGGCGACGGGCTCCTCGTCGACCTCGATCAGGTCGTCGCCAACTGCCCCAAGTACATTCAGAAGCGCACCCCGCCGGCGGCGGAGACCGCCCCGCCGCCGGCGTCCACGCCTCCGCCCCGGGTCCGCAGGAGCGACCGCCTGGACGACGGCCAGCGGCGCTTCCTCGCCGGCGCGGACACCTTCTTCATCGCCACCGCGGACGAGGACGGCCGCGCCGACGCCTCCCACCGGGGCGGCAACCCGGGCTTCCTGCGGGCTCCCTCGCCCACCCGCGTCCGCTGGCCCGACTACAGGGGCAACGCGATGTTCCTGACCCTGGGGAACCTCCTGGTCAACCCCAGGGCGGGCCTGGTGGTCCCGGACTACTCGACCGGCACCACCCTCCATCTGACCGGCACCGCGGAGATCGTCTGGGACGCGGAGGAGGCCGGGGGTTCCACGCCCGCGGACACCGGCCGCATGGTCGAGCTCACCGTGACCGGCGTCGCCGAACTCCCCGGCACCCTGCCCGCCGGGTGGAGCCCGCCCGCGCTCTCGCGCTTCAACCCTCCCGTACCCGCGGCCGTGGTGCCGGACGCCGCCTGACGCACCGCCCGGTCACGCCGTCCGGTCACGCCGTCCGCCCCGTCCGTACCTCCCCGCCACCGTCCGCCGAGTCCGCCGCCGCCACCGGCCCGGCCCGGCACCCACCAGGAGTACACCCATGCGCATCCACGTCGACATGAACCGCTGCGAGAGCCACGGCCAGTGCGTCTTCGCCGCCCCCGACCACTTCTCCTTCGACGAGGACGACAACCTCCTCGTCGTCGAGGAGGTCCCCGAGGACGAGGCGGTCCGCGCCGCCGTCCGGGATGCCGCGGCGGCCTGCCCGGTGCGGGCCATCACCCTGCACACCGGCGAGGCCGGAGCGTGAGCGCACACACGGATCCGCGCCACATCGTGGTGGTCGGCGCGTCCCTGGCTGGCACCGCCACCGCCCGCGCCCTGCGGGAGCAGGGCTTCGACGGCCGGGTGACCCTCGTCGGCGACGAGGACCACCCCCCTTACGACCGGCCCCCGCTGTCCAAGCAACTCCTGGCCGGAGAGAGGGAGATCGACGACATCGCCCTGCCGTCCACCGACGGCCCCGGCGTCGAACTGCGCACCGGCGCCGCCGCCACCGCCCTGCGCCCGGCCGAGAACACGCTCGTCCTCGCCGACGGCAGCCGCCTGGAGTGGGACGCCCTCGTGATCGCCACCGGTGCGGCGGCCCGGCCCTGGCCCGCGCCGGTGCCCGGCGGCGTCCACACCCTGCGCACCCTCGACGACGCCCGCGCGCTGCGCCGGGCGCTGGCCGCCGAGGGCGCCCGGCTGCTCGTCGTCGGCGCCGGCTTCCTCGGCTCCGAGGCCGCCGCCACCGCCGCGGAGCTGGGCGTGCCCGTGACCCTGGTCGAGGCCGAGGAGCTTCCCATGGCCCGCGGCATCGGGACGGTCGCCGGAGGCTTCGTCGCCCGTCTGCACCGCGAGGCGGGCGTGGACCTGCGCACCGGCACCACGGTCCGGTCCTTCACCGGCACCGGCCGCGTCACCGGCGCACAGCTGGACGACGGCACCCACGTGCCGGCCACCGTCGTCCTGCCGGCCCTCGGCGCCGTGCCCAACACGGCCTGGCTGCACGGCAGCGGCCTGCTCCTGGACGGTGCCGTGGTCTGCGACGAGTACGGGCGCGCCCTCTCCGAGGACGGCACGGTGGTGCCGGGCGTCCTCGCCGTCGGCGACGCCTCCCGCCGCCCGCACCCCCTGGTCCCCGACACGCTCCACCTCGGGCACTGGAGCGCCGCGGTGGAGCACGCCGCCGTCGCCGCCCGCGTCCTGCTGCACCCGGCCGGGGACGGCGGGCTGCCCGAACTCCCCGCCCCGGTGCCCTCGTTCTGGTCCGACCAGTACGGGGTCCGCTTCCGCTCGCTGGGCCTGCCGCACCTCGCCGACGAGACACGGACGGTGGAGTACGACGTGCCCGGCCGGCATCTGGAGGTCACCTACCACCGGGGCGGCGAGCTGGTCGGCGTCCTCACCGCCAACCGCACCCGGCGGCTCGCCGCCCACCGCCCCCGGCTGGCCGAGACCTTCGGGCGCCGCGCCGCCGCGGCGGCGGCGCTCTGAACGGCGCCGGGCCCCGCGAGCGGCGGCTCGCGGGGCCCGGCGCGCACGACGGGGCGCTCCACGGGGCGCACGACGGGGCGTGAGCCCTCGCCGTCCCCCGCTCGTCAGGCCCGTACGCGCCCCCGCCCTCGCCTCGGACGGCACAGCGCGGCGAAGCAGACGATCGCGACGAGCGCGCACACCAGCTGCACCACCGCCATCGGCACGGCCGTGTCCTCGCCCGCGACGCCCACCAGCGGGGAGGCGATCGCACCGACGAGGAACTGCGAGGTGCCCAGCAGGGCGGAGGCGGAGCCCGCCGCGTGCGGAGTGCGCATCAGGCCCTGGGAGTTGGCGTTGGGCAGCACCAGCGCCATGGCGGACATCAGCACGAACAGGCCGACGGAGACGGGCAGGAGCCCGGCCTTCCCCAGCAGGCCGGAGGTCATCACCAGCAGGGCGGCGGCCGAGAGCGCGATCACGCCCAGGCCGACGGCGATGACGCGGTCCAGGGAGACGCGGCCGACCAGCATCTTGCCGTTGACCTGGCCGAAGGCCACCAGGCCGATGGAGTTGACCATGAACAGCAGGCTGAAGGTCTGCGGCGAGGCGCCGTAGATCTCCTGGATGACGAACGGCGAGGCCGCCACGTACGCGAACAGGGCCGCGAAGCCGAAGCTGCCCACCAGCAGGTAGCCGGTGAAGGCCCGGTCGGCGAAGAGGCCGCGCATGGTGCGCAGGGCGTCGGCCACGCCGCCGCCGTGCCGCCGCGCCGGCGGCAGGGTCTCCGGCAGCCGCCAGGCGGTGACGAGGGTGAGGACGAGACCGAAGGCGGCGAGCACGAGGAAGACGCCGCGCCAGTCGGTGAACCGCAGCACCTGCCCGCCGAAGACCGGCGCCAGGACGGGGGCGGCGCCCGCGATCAGCATCAGGGTGGAGAAGAAGCGGGCCATGGCCAGCCCGTCGTACAGGTCGCGCACGACCGCCCGGGCGATCACGATGCCCGCCGCCCCCGCCAGGCCCTGCAGCAGGCGGAAGGCGGTCAGGGAGTGGATGCCCGGCGCCAGCGCGCAGGCGGCGCTGGCCAGGACGTAGCCGGCCATGCCCGCCAGCAGCGGGCGGCGGCGGCCGAAGCGGTCGCTCATCGGGCCGATGACGAGCTGGCCGACGGCCAGGCCCAGCAGGCAGGCGGTGAGGGTGAGCTGGACCTGGGCGGCCGGGCTGCCGTAGGCGGTGCCGACGTCGGGCAGCGCCGGGAGGTACATGTCCATCGACAGCGCGGGAAGGGCGGTGAGGCCGCCGAGGATGAGGGTGATCAGCAGCCCGGCGCGGGCGGGGCCGGTGGGCCGGGCCTGCCGCGGGGCGCGGTCCGCTCCCCGCCGGGATTTCAGGGTGCCGGGCCTCAGGGCACCGGACTTGCGGGAACCGGGCTCCGCGAGGCCGGACCTCAGCGGTCCGGATCCACGGGCGCCGGGGGCCGGGGGCGCGGGGAACTGCTGGGGTATCTCGGTTTCGGCGGCGGCCGGGGACTGGCCGGGGTCGGTCATTCACCTCTCCAGATTCGACGGAACCGTCCAATCATCCCAGGTTTCCCGACCCCGGCACACCCTCTTTGTTCAGTATCCGGACAAAACCGCCGGGCGGCCCGTGCGGGCCGCCCGGATCAGGCCGGATCAGGCCGGCAGCAGCCCCGGCTCCCCGGCGGGCGAGACGAAGGACGCCGCCGTGGTGACCGGCGCGCCCGGGGTGGTCACGGCGGAGACCGTGCGGTAGTCGGCGCGCAGCCGCTCGCGGTCCAGGCCGAGCATCACGTAGCCGCGCCGCCCGTTGTAGTAGCGCATGTGCGGGTTGGCCGTCATCAGCGTCTGCCAGTTGGCGGGCCGCTCCGCACCGTCCCGGCCGCTGGTGATGGAGGATGTGACGATCTCCACACCGGCGTTGCGCGAGTCCGGGTCCTCGAAGTCGCGCTTGACGTCCAGCCCGTAGTGGACGTGGACGTCGCCGGTGAGGACGACGAGGTTGTCCACGCCGGCCGCCTCCGCGTCCGCCAGGAAGCGCTCGCGGGCGCCGGGGTAGCCGTCCCAGGCGTCCATGGAGACCGGCCAGGGGCCCTCGATCCGGTTGCGGCGGCGGGAGAGGACGACCTGCTGCGGCACCACGTTCCACAGCGCCTTCGAGCGGCGCCAGCCGTCGGCCAGCCAGCGCTCCTGGGTGGCGCCGAGCATGGTGCGCGAGGGCTCCTGCGACTCGGGCGTGGGCACCTTCCAGCCGTCGCCGTTGGCCTGGTTGTCGCGGTACTGGCGGGTGTCGAGCACGTCGAGCTGCGCCAGGCGGCCGTAGTGCAGCCGCCGGTAGAGCCTCAGGTCGGGGCCCTGGGGGCGCTGGGGGCGGCGCAGCGGCATGTTCTCGTAGTACGCGCGGTAGGCGGCGGCGCGGCGGATGAGGAACTCCTCCGGCGGCACGTTGTTCTCCGGTATGCCGCCGGCGTAGTTGTTCTCCGTCTCGTGGTCGTCCCAGGTGACGATCCACGGGTGGGCGGCGTGGGCGGCCATGAGGTCGGGGTCGGTCTTGTAGAGGGCGTACCGCAGCCGGTAGTCCTCCAGCGTCACCGTCTCCCGGGCGAACACCTCCGGCAGCGTGCGGTCGGTGTACTTCCGGTCGCCGCCGGCGGAGTCGACGGCGTACTCGTAGAGGTAGTCGCCCAGGTGGAGGACGGCGTCGACGTCCTCCTCGCGGGCCATGTGCCCGAAGGCCGTGTAGTAGCCCTGGTGGTAGGCCTGGCAGGAGGCGAGGGCGAAGTTCAGCGAGGCGGGCACCGCGCCGGGCGCGGGGGCGGTGCGGGTGCGGCCGGCGGGGCTGATCCAGCGGCCGGCGCGGAAGCGGTAGTGGTAGTCGCGGCCGGGGGCGAGCCCTTCGGCCTCCACGTGCACGGTGTGGTGGAACTCGGGGTGGGCGAGCGCGGCTCCGCGCGCGACCACATGGCGGAAGCGCTCGTCGCGGGCGATCTCCCAGCCGACGGTGACGCGCTCGGCGGGCAGCCCGCCGTCCGGCTCGTACGGCCTGGGGGCCAGGCGGGTCCACAGCACCACGGAGTCGTGGCGCGGGTCTCCGGAGGCGACGCCCAGGGTGAAGGGGTCGCCCGTGATCCGGGCGGGGTCCAGGGCGGGGGCGGCGTGGGCGGTGGAGGGCAGGTTGGTGCTCAGGGCCAGGGCGGCGGCGGCCCCGGTGACGGTCAGGAAGCGGCGGCGGCCCAGGTGGCGTGCGGCGGCTCTGAGTTCTGCGTCGGCGCTCGGCGAGTGCGTCATGCGCATGATTGCAGCGTTCCGGGGCGGCGCCTCGGCGGCAACACGTTGGCGCGTACACGACGCTTTTATGGCGGGCGGGTGACGCGAACCGTGCGGCGGGGCGCGTTCCGCTCCGCGCGGCCGCTGCGGAATACGGTCCGGGCCGCGCGGAGTTGGGCCGGACATGACCACCACGGAGACGGGGCCCGGAGCCCCGGACGTACTGCGCTACACCGCCTTCTCATCCGACCCGGACGGCGGCAACCCGGCCGGAGTCGTCCTCGACGCGCGCGGCCTGGACGAGACGCGGATGCTCGCGATCGCCGCCGAGGTCGGCTACTCCGAGACGGCCTTCCTCACTCCCCTGCCGGACGGGGACGGGGTCCCGGGCGCGGCGCCGGGGCGCGGTTTCGCCGTGCGGTACTTCAGCCCGGTCGCCGAGGTGTCCTTCTGCGGGCACGCCACGGTGGCCGCCGCCGTCGCGCTCGCCGAGCGGATCGGACCGGGCGAGCTGGTCTTCGCCACCCCGGCCGGGACCGTGCCCGTCACGGTCACCGAGGAGGGCGGCGCCCTGCGCGCCACCCTGACCAGCGTCGAGCCGTACGTGGACGGCATCGGCGAGGACGACCTGGCCGAGGCGCTGGCCGCGCTCGGCTGGCAGCCCGGCGAGCTGGACCCCGCACTGCCCGCCCGTATCGCCTACGCCGGGGCCCGGCACCTGGTGCTCGCCGCCGCTACCCGCGAGCGGCTGGCCGCGCTGGACTACGACTTCGAGCGGCTGCGGGCGCTGATGCTTCGGCTGGACCTGACCACCCTCCAACTGGTGTGGCGCGAGGGGGAGCCGGACGGCGGGACGGGCACGGGAGCGGGTGCGGTCTTCCACGTCCGCGACCCGTTCCCGGTCGGGGGCGTGGTGGAGGATCCCGCCACGGGGGCGGCCGCGGCGGCCTTCGGCGGGTATCTTCGCGCCCTGGGCCTGGTCACCGCGCCGGCGGTGGTCACCCTCCACCAGGGGCACGACATGGGCCGGCCCGGACTGCTGGAGGTCGGGCTGCGCGAGGACGACCCGCGCGTGCGGGTGTCGGGAGCGGCGGCCCGCATCGGGTGAGGCGGGCAACCGAGGGAAGGGACGGACGGGGCATGAGTGAGCCGGGCGGACAGGGCGGGACACCGGGCACGGCGCAGGGCGCGCCGGGCGGACAGGGCGTGCAGGGCGCGAACTTCGGCGCGTACCAGAGCGAGATCTACCTGAACGGCCTGGGCGGGCAGCTCCCGCCGTTCACCACCGACCTCACCGCCCTGGAGGCCTCGGCCCGCGAGCGGCTGGAGGACGGGCCGTTCTGGTACGTGGCCGGGGCGGCCGGTTCCGGCGCGACGGACCGCGCCAACCGGGAGGCGTTCGACCGGTGGCGGATCGTCCCGCGCATGCTGCGCGACGCGACCGTGCGCGACCTGGGCACCACCGTGCTGGGCACCGAGATGCCCGCGCCCGTGCTGCTGGCGCCCATCGGCGTGCAGTCGATCGTCCACCCCGACGGCGAACTCGCCACCGCCCGGGCCGCCGCCGCCCTGGGCGTGCCCATGGTCCTGTCCACCGCCTCCTCCCACACCGTCGAGGAGGTGGCGCGGGCCGGCGGCGACGGGCCGCGCTGGTACCAGCTGTACTGGCCGAACGAGGACGAGGTCTGCGTCAGCATCCTTCGGCGGGCGAGGGCGGCGGGCTTCACCACGCTCGTGGTCACCCTCGACACCTGGACCCTGGCCTGGCGCCCGCACGACCTGGACCTGTCCTACCTGCCGTTCATCCGGGGCGTGGGCACGGCGATCCCCTTCTCCGACCCGGCCTTCCGCGCCGGGCTGGCCAAGTCCCCGGAGGAGGACCTGATCTCGGCGGTGCTGCGCTGGGTGCCGATGTTCACCGGCACCGACAAGTCCTGGGACCGGCTGCCGTTCCTGCGCGAACACTGGGACGGCCCCATCGTCCTCAAGGGGATCCAGCACCCGGACGACGCCCGGCGGGCGGCCGCCGCCGGCATGGACGGCATCGTGGTCTCCAACCACGGCGGCCGGCAGGTGGACGGCGCGGTGGCCTCCCTGGACATGCTGCCGGAGATCGCCGAGGCGGTCGGCGACCGGATCGAGGTGCTGTTCGACTCCGGGGTGCGCACCGGCGCGGACGTCCTCAAGGCGCTGGCGCTGGGCGCGCGGGCGGTGCTGGTCGGCCGCCCGTACGCCTACGGCCTGGCGCACGGCGGCGAGGCGGGCGTACGGCACGTGCTGCGCTCCCTGCTGGCCGACCTGGACCTGACACTGGGCCTGTCCGGCCACCGCACGCCGGCGGAGCTGTCGCCGGAAGTGCTGCGGCGCGCCTGAACGCGGGTGCGCGCCCGCCGCGCCCGCCCGCGCCTCAGCCGGCGGGCGCGGCGGGGGTGACGGGCGCGGCCAGGGCGGCGGGCAGTTCCCTCAGGGAGCGGATGACACGCACGCCCTCGGCGGGCGCGCCCTCCCGGCCACCGCCCCAGCCGGTGTCCCCGCGGTCCAGCCAGTACGCGTGCAGGCCGGCGTCCCGCGCACCCACCGCGTCGACCGCGTGGTCGTTGCCGACGTAGGCCACCTCGTGCGGATCGAGGCCCAGCAGGGCGCAGCCGGCCAGGAAGATGCCCGGCGCGGGCTTGGCCTCGCCGTGCTCCACCGAGCAGACCAGCGCCTGTCCGAAGTACCCCAGCAGGCCGATGGCCGCAAGCTTCTCGCGCTGGTGCGGCAGCGAGGAGTTGGACACCGCGCCGAGGCGGTAGCGGGGCGCGAACTCGGTCAGGACGGCCGAGGCGCCGTCCATGGCCCTGCGGGCCGCGTCCCGGCGGGCCGTGTACCCGGCGAACCAGGCTCCGGCCTCCCCGTCCGGCATGCTCGGCGCGTCCGGCCGCCCGAGGCGGGCCAGGAACCGGCGCACCCGGGCCCGCCGGTGCTCGGCGAAGGTGATCTCACCGGCGGTGTAGCGGGCGTACTCTGCCCGGGTGACCTCCCGCCAGAGCCGGACGGCCGCGGCCGGCTCGGGGAAGCGGTCCAGCAGGCCCTCGGCCCCAAGGTGGGCCAGCAGTCCGGCCTCGTCCGATCCCGAGTAGTCGAACAGCGTGTCGTCGATGTCGAACAGCACCCCGCGTAACGCCACCATGCCGCCCCTTCCGCCCTCCCGTCCGGGCGTCCCGGCGGCCGCCCGGCCCCGCTGTGCCGCGAGCATGGCACGCACCCCCGCACCGGCCAAGGGCGTTCTTCGGTCACTCTCCGGCGTACTCGCCGGGCCCCTCGGCCCGCTCCGCCTCCTCGGCGGCGTCCGAGTCGGCCTTAGTGCGGTGCACCGCGCCGTGCGGGTGCTCGGGCGGGGCGTAGAGGGAGTACAGCTTCAGCGGCTCCTCGCCGGTGTTGACCACGTTGTGCCAGGTCCCGGCCGGGACGAGGACCACCCAGTCGTCGACGACCTCGCGGTCGAAGGACATCCGGTCCCGCTCCGGCCCCATCAGCACCCGGCCCCGCCCGGCCTCCACCCGCAGGAACTGGTCGCGGTCGATGTGCATCTCCAGGCCGATCTCGCCGCCCGGCTCGATGCTCATCAGCGTCAGCTGGAGGGTGGTGCCGGTCCACAGGGTGGTGCGGAAGCGGTCGTTGGTCAGGGTCGCCTGCTCGATGTCCAGCGCGTGGGGGCGCGGCCCGTGGTCCCTGAACGCCTCGGAGCTCATGGGGGTAGTCCTTCCGTCGCGTACCGGCATTATCGGCGGTGACCGGCGCCCAGGCGGGGACCGCCGTTCCGGCGCGCACGGCGGCGGCGCGGACGCGTACCCGGAAACGTACCCGGGCCGTCAGGCCATCAGCTCCTTGAGCTCGCCGGTCTCCAGCACGATCCCCACCGGGTCCGGCAGCCGCAGCTCCTCGCCGAGGCCGGCCGTGGTGTGCACGTCCCGGTAGCGGCCCTTCTCCGGGTTGGAGTGCACGACCAGCTCATGGCGCTCGCGGTCCACCAGCAGGTACACCGGGATGCCCGCCGCCGCGTACCCGTCGGGCTTCTCGGTGCGGTCCCTGCCGGGCCGGGTGGAGGTGACCTCCACGGCCATCAGCACACCGGCCGGGTCCGACCACTCGCCGCGCCCGGCGAAGTACATCTCCGGGGCCAGCACCCCGTCCGGCCGGGCCCGGCCACTTCCGTACTCCTCCACGATGAGCCCCTGCTCCGGGTACAGATACAGCTCGGGCCGCTGCACCATGCACCGCTTGAGCAGCCACCTGATGATTTCTCCGTGATCCCCGTCCGGCACCGGCTTGACCCTCAGCTCTCCACGTACGAATTCCAGCTTCACCGTCTGCGGGGCGGCGGCTTCGAGCTGCTCGAACTCCTCGACGCTCATCTGCGCGGAGCCGTTCGTCTGTGCGGACCGATCGATGGCCATGGTCATCACGGTTCTCCTTTCGCCTCCACGGTAGCGGCGGCGCCCGCCCCGTGCGCACGGTAACGGCGGGCGCGCGGGGCGGACGGCGCAGAGGGCCGAGTGTCAGCCGAAGGAGTGAAAGGGAAGCCCAGCGCGAGGACGGCAGCGAAGACCGGCCAAGACTGCCCGAATCCGGTAGTGATCCCGGCGGCGTACGGCGAGGATGATCTTCCCGTCGACAACACGGACCACGGAGGCACACACCGATGAGACCCACCCGAGCCACCCTGCTCCTCGCGGCCGCCGCCCTGACACCGGCCCTGCTCCTCAGCACCCCGGCGTTAGCTGCGGACCCCGCGGCCGCACCGGCGACCGCGACGGCCACGACGGCCGCGTCCGACAAGCCGGTGGACGAGATGTCGGAGGAGGAGCTCCGCACGGCGATCCTGCGGATCCTGGCCGACGAGGACTCCGGCCGAGGAGTCGTCCGGGAGGCCAACGAGGCCCTCGACGGCACCGTGGAGGACATGCGGGAGTTCCTCAAGACCGGCTACCGCCTCGCACAGGCCGAGGACGACCGCGTCGCCGTCTTCCGCCTCCTGCACCGGGCACAGCAGAACGGCGACAAGGCCGTCATCCGCGAAATCAACGAAA